>CAZURN010000341.1:0-3473 GCA_964623165.1 uncultured Syntrophobacteraceae bacterium | reverse complement strand
CCTTGAGGCAAGCTAAGCCAAGTCACAACAAATTGCAAGACAAAATTGGAGGGGAATCGGCATGAGGATTTGATTTGTGGGGGAGAGGGGGCCGAGATTGACTTTGGGGAGTCATCTGGTATACTGCCTCGCGTTGTCCGAGCCCCCTTCTCGCCGCAGGTGAATGCCTCTTTGAAGTGCGAAGCCCCATGGTCCTTCCGGCCATTTCGCCAGTTCAAGTGTTTGTCGAGAGACTCCCACATGCGTGTTGGGATGGTTGATGCCCTCCGGATGGATGGCATCTGATACTGTTGGTGAACGATCCAGTAAAGAGGAGCTTACTTTGCGCCAGCCGAAGTATATTTTCATTACGGGAGGGGTGCTTTCGTCCCTTGGGAAGGGACTGGCCGCCGCATCGATAGGCGCCCTTATGGAAAGCCGCGGTTTGCGGGTCACTCTCCAGAAATTGGATCCATACATCAATGTGGATCCAGGAACCATGAACCCGTTTCAACACGGTGAGGTTTTCGTGACCGACGACGGCGCTGAGACCGACTTGGACCTGGGTCACTATGAGCGGTTCACTCATGCGGTGATGGGAAAGCGGAACAACTACACGTCGGGAAGCATCTACCATTCGGTGATCACCAAAGAGCGTCGTGGCGATTACCTGGGAGGCACCGTCCAGGTCATCCCCCATATCACTGACGAGATCAAGGCGTGCATCAAGGGCGCCGTCAACGGCGTGGACATCGTCATCGTGGAGATTGGTGGGACCGTGGGGGACATTGAAAGTCTTCCATTTCTGGAGGCGATTCGCCAGTTTCGAAATGATGTGGGCAGGGAAAACGTGGTCTACATCCATGTGACCCTTGTCCCTTACATGAAGGCGGCGGGGGAGGTCAAGACCAAGCCCACGCAGCACAGCGTCAAGGAGTTGCTCGGTATCGGAATCCAGCCGGACGTCCTCCTGTGCAGGACCGAGAAGGTCCTCACCTCTGAAATCAAGGCCAAAATCGCCAACTTCTGCAATGTGGACACTGACGGTGTCATCACGGCCAAGGATGTGGACTGCATATATGAGGTCCCCCTTCTTTTCCACCAGGAGGGTCTGGACGAAAAGATCCTGCGCCTTCTCAACGTATGGACACGGGCTCCCGTGCTGGATGATTGGGAAAACCTCGTGAGCAGGCTCAAGCACCCTGAATCTGAGACGCGCATTGCCATTGTGGGCAAGTACATCGATCTGGTCGAGTCGTACAAGAGTCTCAATGAGGCCCTGGTCCACGGGGGAGTGGCCAACCGAACCCGAGTGGTGCTCAATTATGTGGATTCGGAGAATGTGGAAAAGGAGGGCGGTGAAGCTCTTCTTGAGGGTGCAGATGGTATCCTGGTTCCCGGAGGATTCGGGCAGCGGGGCGTGGAGGGGAAGATCAAGGCCATCCGGTACGCCAGGGAAAGCAAGATTCCTTTCTTGGGAATATGCCTGGGACTGCAGCTGGCGACGGTGGACTTCGCGAGGCACGTTGCCGGACTGGACAAGGCCCACAGCATGGAGTTCGACAAACGGACGCCTCACCCCATCATTTTTCTCATGCGGGAGTGGTTCGACTATAAGAACAACCGGGTTGTGAGGCGCAACGAGAGTTCGGATTTTGGAGGCACCATGCGATTGGGAGCATATCCGTGCATCCTGGAGCCCGGAAGCCTGGCGGCCGAAGCTTACGGAGTCCCAGAAATCTCGGAGCGTCACCGCCACCGCTATGAATTCAACAATGACTACCGGGAAATCCTTGGGGAATTCGGCATGCGGTTCACCGGTCTTTCGCCGGACCGAAACCTGGTGGAGATCATCGAGCTCACGGACCACCCGTGGTTCGTGGGCTGTCAGTTTCATCCGGAGTTCAAGTCCCGCCCCCATGAGCCCCATCCCCTTTTCAAGGCCTTTGTGGGTAAGGCGCTGGAAAATGCACGGGCCAAGAATCCTAAGGCATTTCCCTTCAAGGATCCCGTGTGCTGAACTCCGCAGGAGTATGGTGTGGCATGTCTTGACATTGCAGGGCAGGAGATTGGCAGGGAGCGGCTGTTTCTCATTGGAGGACCGTGTGTCATTGAATCTGAGGAACTGGTGTTCAGTGTGGCACGCAGTCTCAGGGAGATCTGTCGTGACCTGTCCATCCCTTTCGTGCTCAAGAGCTCCTACGACAAGGCGAATCGAACTTCCATTGCGTCTTACCGGGGCCCGGGCATTGACGAGGGACTGGCGATTTTGGCCGCAATTCGAGAACGGCTAGGAGTGCCTGTCCTGACGGATGTTCACAGTGTGGATGAGGCCCGCACGGCCGCCCGCGTTGTGGATGTCCTCCAGGTGCCGGCCTTCCTCGCGCGCCAGACGGATCTCCTGCGGGCTGTCGGCGAATCCGGCAAGACAGTCAACCTGAAGAAGGCTCAGTTCATGGCTCCCTGGGACATGGCACAGGCCGTGGCCAAAGTGCGGAGCACGGGCAACGAACGGATCCTGCTTACGGAACGTGGCACTCAGTTCGGCTACAACAACCTGGTTGTGGACATGAGGTCCATGGCGATTCTAGGTGAGCTTGGGCATCCAGTGATTTTTGACGCGACCCACAGCGTGCAGCTGCCTGGGGGGCAAGGCACCTGTTCCGGGGGGCAGCGCCGGTTTGTTGATCCTCTCGCTTGCGCGGCCGTGGCCGCCGGTGCCCATGGAGTGTTTCTGGAAATTCATGAGGATCCGGACAGCGCCCTGTGTGACGGCCCCAATTCCCTGCCCCTGGTCGCCGTCCGCCCCCTTCTTGAGAAGTTGTTGAGAATCCACCGTGCTGTGAGAAATCAAGGATAGCAGAGAGAGAATGGAATCATCAAGGGTCGACGAGGAGCTGCGGAAGAGGGTGTTGCCCGTGCGGCTCATGATATTCGATGTGGATGGGGTCCTGACGGATGGTCACATCATCTTCCACGATGACGGTTCGGAACTCAAGGTGTTCGACGTTCACGACGGGCATGGGATCAAGCTTCTCCAACGGGCCGGCATCGAGGTGAGTCTCATCACTGGGCGCAGTTGCAAGGCTGTGGATCATCGGGCCAAGGGGCTCGGCATCACCAGGGTTTACCAGGGGATCCACCGTAAGGTCGAGGCACTGGAACGCATCATGGACGAAACGGGATTCGAGGCACGGCAGCTTGGTTATATGGGAGACGACCTCATCGATATCCCCGTGATGCGGAGAGTTGGCTTTTCGGTGTCCGTGCCCAACGCCGTGCCTCATGTGTTCCCCTTCGCTCATTACGTGACCACCGCTCCAGGTGGGCGAGGCGCCTGCCGTGAAGTCTGCGAAGTTCTCCTGCGGGTGCAAGGCCTTTGGGAGCAGGTGACTGCGGATTATTTCAAGGAACTCGACTGACAAATCCTGCCAAAACCCCCGTCCTGTAAGACATGCCGGCAGTTGGCACAGACTATGCCTTTACAGATTCAA
>CAZURN010000340.1:0-3475 GCA_964623165.1 uncultured Syntrophobacteraceae bacterium | reverse complement strand
GTGAGGTTCGCCAATGATGGCCGCCGTCTCCAGGGAGCGCTTCAGGTCGCTGCAATAGATGGCCGAAAAACGCACCCGGCCCAATGAGTCCCGGAGTGCCTCGGCCTGTCGGATCCCTTCTGCGTTGAGTGAAACGTCGGTCTGGCCCAGGCATCGATTGCCTCCGCCTCCCATTTCAACGGAACCGTGACGGACAAGGTAGAGCATGGTGGTTCCCGTGGTCGAGGCAATGGCAATACCCTTCCCATGGCGATGGAGGATGCTGTCGAGGGATTCGCCGAGGGTGGCTTCCACGCGCTGTTTGATGGCCATCGTATTCCAGAGGCGCTTGTGTATGGCCTCTAAAGCCTCCGGGTTGCCCGCCCGGTTTGCGATGGCTCGGTCGAAACGTTCCTGGGGAGACACAATGCGATCCTCCCCGACACACTTGTCGGCCAGGTAGAGGATTGCCGATTCGTCGATTCCGTCGTCTTGCAGGATCAAATCCATGTGACGCGCGACAACCTCAGCAGTCCGGCCATGTCCAAGTCGGCGGAGGAGGTCTGCACCTGCGCGCGCATGATCCGGCTGACCCTTGGCAATGTCGTGCATGTGGCCTGCAGCCAAGAGGAGATCAGGGTTCAGCCGGAGTCCCCTCACGTTGAGGAGAACGGCAAGGAGTCTGGCCACTTCCCCAACCACGCGGCTGTGGCGGAGGATGGGTTCTGGGGCGCCCCTCATGGCCCAGATGGCCATGCACTCCCTCTCTGTGGGAATTCCGGTCATTGAATGGATTCTGCCGAGGGTTTCATATTCCTTCGCTGTGTTGCATCCCAGGAGAATCCCCTCGTCAGTGACGTCCACATCGGCTGCCCGGTCTTCATAGCGCCGGAGGTATGCCCGCATGCCCCCCTCCTGGTCGGGGTCCAGGGCATCCCCGAGGCATTTCAGGGCGATGAGCGGCGGATGGCCCCGCTTTCCTAGGAATCTTGGATAGGTCACCCAGGATCCCGAAGCCCGGTGAGCGTTCCAAAGGGCCATGATGGTCCCCGGCTTGACCAGGGGGGTGTCCACGGGGAGGAGGAAAAAGGCATTCACATGGGGAGGCAGGTCCTTCACACCTGCCATGATGGAGCTGAACATGCCGTGTTCGTAATCTGGGTTGAAGGCCCACCGCACCAGAAGTCGGTCCAGAACTGGGGTGACTGCCTCATGGTCGTGGCCCACGACAACGCAAATATGCCTAATCCCTGCTTGAACGAAAACCTGTGTGGCCAGTTCCACGAGGGTCGAGTTGCCCAGCTTGAGAAGGGGTTTCGATGTCCCCATGCGGGATGAGCGGCCTGCGGCGAGTATGAGCGCCGCAGTGGTGTAAGGAGCGGTCATGCGCTCTTCCCGGCTCTTGCACGGATGAGTTCAGCCACGATGGACACGGCGATCTCCTCGGGGGTCTCGGCCCCGATGTTCAATCCAATAGGACAGTGAATCCGCTGGAAAGCCTCCGGTGAAAACCCTTCCTTGGCCAAGGCCGTGTAGATGGCATCCCGCTTTCTGCGGCTGCCGATCATGCCAATGTAGCCGGCCCCGGTCCTCAGTGCATGGGCGAGAACCGTCTTGTCGTGCGCATGACCCCGGGTGACGATCACCAGATATGAATCCTCGTCGATGTCCAGGTCCTTCAAGGCATCTTCAAAGGAATCCAGCACCAGGAGCCGGTCTGCGGTCTGGAATCTCTCGCGGTTGGCGAAATCGGCCCGGTCATCCAGGACGACGGTGTTGAAGCCCACAAGACTGGAGAGAGATGCCAGCCTCTGCCCGATGTGGCCCGCCCCGAAGATGTAGACCGTTCCCATGTGGCATAAAGGCTCCACAAGATAGAGTTCTTTCCCCTCTTTCAATAGCTGGGGTGTCAAGGTGCTGGAACGGCTGATGAACGAAATGACCTGTTCCCGTTCCATATCCCCGTGGATGGAGCCATCACCGTCCAGCAGAGTATGGGTGCACTTGGCCGTCTGATCGTCCTCCGGAGGAATTGTCGTGATCAGCCATACCCGCCTGCCCCTGTCAAGTGCAGCGATAATGGCATGTTGAACCTCGGCTTCCAGGGGGTTGTGAACATCCACATAACGGACGAGCACGCTAACCTGCCCGCCGCAGATCATGCCCATTTCGGCCGCATCCTCCGCTGAAAAGACAAAGCATCTGGTTAGAGCCATCTTGTGTTGGAGGACCTGTCGGCCCAGTGCCTGGACCTGCGCTTCCAGCGTACCCCCTCCGATGGTTCCGATGATCCTGCCGTCGGTCTGGATGATCATTCGGGTGCCCAAGGCCCTGGGTGCTGAACCGCTCCGGCTGATGATCATGGCCATTGCAAAGGATTCGCCTCTTTCGAAGAGGCCTGCCATGCTCCTGAAGACTTCCATGCCTTCACTCCTTTCACCTTCATGTCCACAGCGCATCGGAGAGGCCGGACAGGCGCTCGGTTGACCGGGAGAGAGCCGCCCTGAGGACCGTTTCGGACCCATGGATGGAGACCCGTTTCCTGGCCCTGGTGACGGCGGTGTAGACGAGTTCCCTGGTCAGCACCCGGGAGTCTCGTTCCGGGAGGACCAACAGGATTTCATCGAATTCCGACCCCTGGCTCTTATGGACCGTCATGGCAAAAACGGTATTGTGTTCCGGAAGCCTTGCCGGATGCAGCCCTCTGAATCTCCCGCCGGGCCCTGGAAAGAAGACTCGGAGATCCGAGGTGCCGTGAAGATCGGGCAAAACAATCCCCACGTCTCCATTGAATAGACGCAGGTTGTAGTCATTTCGCAGGATAAGAATGGGCCGCCCCGGGACCCAAGTTCCGCCGCGTGCAAAAAGGCCGGCCTTGTGGAGCGTTTCCTCGGCCATCCGGTTGAGGCCCGCCACCCCACATGGCCCTTCATTGAGCGCGCAGAGAATCCTGAAGGCCTCGAACCGTTCGAACACGCGGCCAATCCCTTCGTCAGGGTCGTCCCACGTGCGGCGCTCCAGTGCCCGGACTTCCCGCAGGTACTCCCCGTAACCTGCCAGGATTTCCCCCTGCAGGGCCTCCTCCAAACGGACCCTGGAAATCATCGGAGCCCATCGGAGGTCGGCGTGTTTCCCCTCCCTGACCAGCGCCATCACCCCATCCGCATCGTTTTCCCTGATGCGTCGGCTGCAGAGGGCGATGCCGCTCCCCTCCGAGAACCGGTAGCTCTTGCGCAGGTGAATGACACAATCCCTCGGTTTCGCTGAGGGCTCCGAGACGATGAAAGACGAGTCCAGAGCCTGTCCACAGGCATCTTCGCAAGCTTTAGCGAACTCGGGAGAGTAGGCGATCCTCTCGCCCGTGCCACAGATGTCTCCCATCACCGCCCCAGCTTCCACGGCCGAGAGTTGGTCCCGGTCACCAAGCAGGATGAGCCTGGTCTGAGCCGGGAGCGCCTGAACCAGCTTGGACATGAGGGGAAGATCCACCATGGAC
>CAZURN010000339.1:0-3476 GCA_964623165.1 uncultured Syntrophobacteraceae bacterium | reverse complement strand
AAGTTTACGATCAGCAACCATGGTCCCCTCCGGTTAAGGTGTGTGATGGTTTAGGGAAATAGTGAGAGCGTTGGGCGCCATATCCTGGTCATTCGAGCGTGTCCCGTGTCAGAGCGGCAAAGACACCGGCACATCGTCGCCACAAGATGGTCCACAAGAGATCCCGGAGAGACAATGTCTTTGCCGGAAAGGCTTCACAGGCTTGGTTTATGAACCGCCATTCTCTCCAGGTTTCGATCGAGGAGGTAAATAATTATAGCACTCTTTGAACACATTTTCACAAGAATCTTTTGGATATTTGTCATGATTCTCCGGTTTGGCTTTCTCCGAGAGATGCTGTGTCCTCCAGTTCTTCATCCGATGAACTGCCGGATGCAAAATGCGCCGAACTCGGCCTGCAGCGTGCCTTTGACGATGGATGGCTGCAGGGAATGCTCCTTGGCCCACTGGTGAACGGGTAAGTGCGGGAGGTAATCGATAGGATCCGCTGAGTGGGCGTGGGATGCGAGTGTGTGTTGCCATTTTCCCCCATGCTTGTTAAGTTGCTGGTTGATCGGGGAAGTGTCGGAAGACCGGCGGCAAGGCCTTGAGGCGTTGCCCCCATGTGGATGGCTGCAATAGTATCAGGAGGGCCAAAGAAATGGAAAAGAAAACGCTCGGCCGTGTCGCCGCTTGCTTTGCGACGGCCCTTTTCTTGTGCACTATCGTGCTCGAATCTCATGCTTGGGCGCGTGCTGGCGGGGGTGGTTCGTCAGGAAGCAGGGGGAGTCGAAGCTTTTCGTCCCCGAGCATGCCTTCACGTCCATCACCCAGTTCACCGACCATGCCCGGTTCGAATTCTGATTTCAGCACTCCCCGAGGACCGGTCAGTCCATCCCCTGGCTCTCCCTCGGGGCTGGGTGGGATGAGCCGCAGTCCATTCATGCAGGGACTCGCCGGAGGTCTGGCGGGCGGCCTTCTCGGGAGCCTCCTTTTCGGCGGCAGTGGGCACGCGGCTCCTTCGGGAGCTTCATCCGGCGGAGGAATCGGCTTTCTGGACATTGTGCTCATCGGACTCCTTGCCTACTTCGCATGGAAGTTCTTCATGAAGAGGAAGAGAGAAACGGGTTTTGCCACGTCCTATTATGGTGGTGCGGGTCGTGGTGAGAGCGATGGACAATCGATTGCCAATCGCATGGAACCTTCGTACGAACCGGACCTGAGGGGCGGCGTTTACGGAACTCCTGGAGGGGACGAAGCAGGCCTTGATTTGATCCAGAGGACTGACCCGTCTTTCAACGTTGAGAAATTCAAAGAGACAGTTCAGGACATGTTTTTCCGCATCCAGGCGGGCTGGATGAACCGCACCCTGGATGGCATCGGCAACATGCTGACCAAAGAGATGTCCGACTATTTCAATAATGAATTCAAGATGATGCAGGAAAAGAACCGCATCAACCGTCTGGAGAATATCGCCGTGCGCAAGGTGGAACCGGCAGAAGCCTGGCAGGAGATGGGCAAGGACTATGTAACGGTTCTTTTTACCGCCAACCTCTTGGACTACGAGGTGGATGACAGAACGGGGGAAGTGGTTCAGGGGGATAAGTTAAACCCCGTAAAATTTGAGGAATTCTGGACGTTTTGCCGTGAGGTCGGTGCACCTTCTTGGCAGCTTGCGGCCATTAATCAAGTGGAGGAGTCGGTGACACGTCACTGAGAGGCGCTCATCGGACCAGGGTGAAGAAAAGCTCTGGTCCTGCATCAAGTATTCACACTCATCCTGTTCGAATGCCCGGCAAGGATTTGGTCTCCAAAGGTGAATGGCACAGAGGCTTCTGCTGTGAGCTCTCACCTCGAAAAGGAAAGGGCAGAAGCGGTGGCCTCTTCCCAAACCTTTCCCGAAGATTTCCAACCAACGGGCGGGGATAGCCTCTGTGACTGGGAAGTCTGGCAACCCGCTCGGTATTTCACAACACCCCCCGCAATGGGAGCAGTTTTCCGACTGCTGATCGAAAGCCACACAATACTCTTCCAGACTTTCCCGACCTTTCGAAACGATTGGTTTGCGCGCAAGCATCCATTGTCGAACCTCAAGAAAGAAGAGGGACCTTTCCGCAATGACCTTCCAGAGCTGCGTCTTCCTCACTCTATGAGGAAGTCTCCCAAAATCGGCTTCCGTCTGTACGGTTACGAGATTGCGAAGCAGGAAGGTGAAGGGAAATGAAGGGTTCAGGAGTAGCCGGTGCAGCCTGCCCTTGGTCCTTCTCATGGCCTTGCAGGTTGAGGACAATGCAGTTCTGCCTCCGATGGTCTGATGTAAAGAGGTTCACTCGACGCGGGGTCATCGAGAAATTGCCCACTGGAGATCCTCGATGCGACGAGATGTGCGACGAAGCTCGCCCTGATTGTGTGAAAAGGGGGCGGAGCGGCAACAGCCAGATCCCCCAGTTCAGCCCTCAGAACTTCCCTGCAGGTCGCCCACCCGCTGCCACAAAAGATCGTCGGGACGGAAATTCTCTTGGCTACGTCTTTCCCAGACAGCACTTCATATGGGTGCATCAAGGAAAAGGTCCCTTTGGCATCAGGGAGAAAGCGGCCGCAATAGACCTGTTTTTTTTGGGCATCAATGAGGCAGCAGATGGGGAGAGAACCCATTGCCAACGGGGCGGCCAGAGCCTCCAGGGAGGTCACTCCCATGAAAGGTTTGCTCAAAGCCCACGCAAGGGTCTTGACCGTCGTGAGGCCGATGCGGAGTCCCGTGAAGCTTCCAGGTCCCCGGGTGACGGCAAATATGTCGATATCGTCCAGAGACCAGTGGACTTCTTCAAGGAGCGAGTGGATGGACTTGAGGAGTCGCCGGTTGTGGGTTTGGGCCGAATGGAGAGTCCATTCCAAAACCGTCCGTTCACCATCCAAAAAGGCGATGCTTCCTGAGGGGGTGCAGGTGTCCGCCGCCAGAATCCTCATGTCTGCTTCTTCGGCTACTCGCTAAGGAAGGAAATCAGGTTTGCGGCCTGGCAACAATCGCATGATGTCGTTGTAGAAGACGAAAAGCATCAGGACCAGCAGAACCACCATGCCGATCTTCTGTGCAAATTCGATCTTTCTTGTCTCGATGGGCCTGCGCAGCACGGCCTCGAGGGAGAAGAACAGGAGGTGTCCCCCATCCAGTATGGGGATGGGGAGCAGATTAAGCACTGCCAGGTTCACGCTGATGAGGGCAATGAAATACACGAGGTTGATCACGCCTTCACTGGCCTGCTGGCCGGCCATCTGGGCGATGAGAATGGGGCCGCCAAGGGTCTTGAGGGAGACAACGCCTTCGAACATCTTGACAATGGTCATGAGAAAAAGTTTGCTCAGATTCGCTGTCTGAGCGATGGCTTCATGGAACGCACTGAGAGGGTTCACCTCACGGGTGGAGAACTTGCCGGATGCAGTCACTCCGATGACCGCCCTGCTGATCTTTTCTCCAAATAGGTTGGTCACTTCGCTGA
>CAZURN010000338.1:0-3478 GCA_964623165.1 uncultured Syntrophobacteraceae bacterium | reverse complement strand
TTGCCCTGGTAGATGCAGCCAGGGATGGAGGAGCTGACGCCATCAAATTCATGGTCCTCGGCCCGGACCATTTCATGAGTGATCGAAACGTGACCTATGATTATGAGTGGGCAGGTGGCCGCCGTAGCGAAAACATGTATGAAATGTTCAAGAGCCTCATGTTCACTGAGGAGGAGTGGTTCAAGATAAGGGATTATTGCAGGGAGAAGGAATTCCTTTTTTACGCCACGGTGGACTACGTGGGGGGGGTCGATCTCGGAGAGACCTTGCAGCTGCCTGCATACAAACTGAGCTCATGGGACATCGCCAACCTACCACTCATCAGCCGGTTGGCTCGCACGGGGAAACCGATACAAATCGATCTGGGACCTGCAGACCTGGGAGAAATCGAAAAGGCTCTCAACCTGATCCGGGCCGAGGGAAATGACCAAGTCATTTTGGTCCACTGCAGCCATGCAGAGGAAGATGGGGGCATCAACCTCCGCAGCATCCCTTACCTAAAGCTCATCTTCGACCTCCCGGTTGGCTATTCCGCGGACACACGGGACTTTGTGCCCGACATCGAAGCGGTTGCCCTTGGCACGAACCTCGTTGAGAAACGGTTGACTTTAGACAGGTCTCACCAAGCGCATCATCACATCAAAGCCTTAGAACCCAGCGAATTCAAGGAATACATCACCATGATTCGGAGGGCTGAATCGATGTTGGGAACATATGCACTCAAGCCGTCCGCTGAAGATCTCCAACAGAGGAGTCTCTATTTTGTCAGCATAGCCGCTGAGACCGTCATCCCGAGCGGAACGGTGATCACACGTGAGATGCTTGGATGCAGAAGGCCCGGCACAGGCATTTCTCCCCATCTTCTGGACATTATCATTGGTAGGAAAGCAAAGCGGGAGATCAGACCCCACAGCCTGTTAAGCTGGGATGATATTTGAGACCCCGGGATGTCATGACAATGATGGACAATAGAGAGGTCGAAGAGATTTGGAGGGGCGAATTCGGCAGGTCCTACACTGACCGCAACTGCCACGAAGGCACAAACAGTGGTGTCTTCCACAGGACTCTCTGTGATCGCTTGCGTGCAAGACGCATCCTTGAAGTCGGCTGCAATGTCGGTCTCAACCTGTCTCGATTGGTCTCTGAAGAGAGTCTGGAGGTTTGGGGGATTGACGTCAACGACTACGCTCTCCTAGAAGCCAAGAAGCGCCTGCCCCATGCCAGATTTGCCCTAGCCTCCGCCTCCCAACTCCCATTTCCTGACGGAGCTTTCGATCTGACATTCACTTGCGGAGTCTTGATCCACATTCCCCCCCATCTCCTTGAAAAGACCATGGGGGAAGTCCACAGAACAAGCTGTCGCTACATCTGGTGCGGTGAGTATTACAGCGAAAATCCTGAGGAAATCACTTACCAAGGAAGGGGAGGGTTGCTTTTCAAGCGTGATTTCGGGGCCGACTACCTCCGAGCCTTTCCCGGCTTGCGGATGGTTGAAAAGGGTTTTTTTGGCAAAGCTGAAACTGGTTTCGATAATTTGACCTGGTGGCTTTTCGAAAAGGGACATACAGGTGCTTAGGAGAGCTTCAGACGCCGGGACTATCGAAAGGCTTTACGGCGCAGCAGCGGAAGCATGCAACCAGAAGAATAACCTGGGTAGCAGTCTTCGCCTGCAACATGACTGTGAATCGGAAGTCCTCCCAAATGCCGCTTCACTGAGTTTCGTTTTTCGTTGCGACGGCTCGACACAGATCGGAATGGGGCACGTGATGCGATGCAGGACTCTGGCACTAGCGTTGCGTGAGAGCGGTCATCGCGTGCATTTCGTCATGCGGGACCTTCCGGGCCACGCCACAAAGACCATTAGTGCAGCTGGATTTGACATGCATCTCATTCGAAAGCAGCCACAAGGCTCCCATTCGGACTCACTGAATCTACACGGCCTTCCGAGCGTCCACGACTCCCACGGATCTCCGCATTATGGCGATGACCGTCCATATGAAGATTCCATCACCACGGAGCTGAGCCGCTTCGATCTCGACGCAACCCTAGGAATTGCGCGAAAGGCCCAGGCAGACTGGATTCTGGTCGACCACTACGGAGCGTCTCCCGAATGGATCGAGGGGCTGAGACATGAGAAGGTAAGAATTGCATTGATAGACGACATGGCGGATCGAGACCTCACTGCCGCTGACTGGATACTTAACCAGAACCTGAATGCATCCAACCTCAGCTATACGGTCCGCCCCGAATGCACCATTCTGACCGGCCCCCGGTATGCTCTGTTGAGACCGGAGTTCTATGGATGGCGCCAGAGGCTCTTGAGAGATTTCTCACCAAACAACCGAAGGATACTCATAACGCTTGGAGGCGGGGAGACATCTCCACTCTGCGCTGAGATCCTGGATGCCCTGAGTCGTATTAGACATCCTCTATCCATCCGATGCATCCTTGGTGGAACTCATACCGTGCCCGCCAAAGTGGTGCAGGAGACGCGTGCGACTCATGAGCTCCAGATTCTGCACCACGTGTACGACATGGCGGAACAGATGGCATGGGCTGATTTGTCCATCAACGCGGGAGGATCCACTTGCTGGGAACTCTGCTGTCTTGGGGTACCGATGATCCTCTTAGTCACATCCAAGGACCAGCAGTTGATCGCTTCCTCTCTGGAGCAGAACGGATGCGGTCGCAACTTGGGCAAATGGGATCCGATGACCAGTCCTTCACGACTTCTCAACACAACAGAAGCCCTGCTGGGGGATGATGAACGCAGGGCGCTCATGTCTTCCAACGCATCTGACCTAGTCGACGGACTCGGCGCACGTCGCGTTGCCGAGTCGTTGACTGGGCTGAGTCACCCGCGATGCCGAGTGGCACTATGAGACATATTCGTCTTGGAGCTCGGACTGTTGACCAGAAGTCCCCATGCTTTGTGGTGGCCGAAATCGGTATCAACCACAACGGAGATCTGGATCTAGCAAGGAAGTGTATCGATGCGGCAGTTTGTTGCGGAGCCGATTCAGTCAAATTCCAGTACTACCGTACGGATGATTTTATAACCGATCGTTCCCTCTGCTATACATACGCCTCGCAGGATAGGACCGTGGTCGAATCCCAATACGACATGTTCAAGAGATGTGAACTCGACAGTAACGCTCTGAGACAATTGAAAGCCCACTGTGACAGAAGGGGAGTCATCTTTCACTGCACCCCCACCAGTGAACACGGCCTCAAAGACCTGTTGGAGCTGGGGGTACCGGTTCTGAAAAACGGCTCGGACTATCTGACACATCTTCCCCTCATCAGAGCCATGGGGAAAACCGGCTTGCCCACCGTTCTCTCGACAGGGATGGCGACCGAAACCGAGATCGATGAGGCCGTTCGGGCATTCAGAGATACGGGCAATGACCAACTCATCCTGCTCCATTGTACTTCCATGTATCCAACGCCACCCGAGGAAGTCCATCTGCAAAAGATC
>CAZURN010000337.1:0-3484 GCA_964623165.1 uncultured Syntrophobacteraceae bacterium | reverse complement strand
GGCACTCCGGAAAAGCTGAAATGCCTGCCAGGCTCCAGCCGGCAAGCTGGGAACCGGCTCTATGATGGGTAGCTGGAGTCAAGCCGTTCTGGCGTGGGCCTCGTGCCCCCGCACTTTGCAGCGCCACAAGTGGGACTGTGCTGCCTTGATGATTCTGCTCGACACGATCCTGGCAAAATCAGGTCAGACCGGTAGCGCCGACTTCCGCGGCGCTGCGATGCCGATCAATAAGAGCGACCCAGCAACCCAAGTCTTCAGAGGTCCCTTGACACACTTCGCCAGTCCGCCTGAACGAGATTGAAGATTTCCTTGGCGCGATCGGTGAAGAGGTTGATCCCGTCCCAGTCGGGGATCCCGAAGATCCTTTGCATCAAGAGCCCATCATCATTGAACCAGCGGGGCAGCACGCCCCCCAGAAAATATCGGCGCCCCCGCAACACCCCCACCGCTTCCCCAACCGAAGCACAGGCCAGGTTCAGCCAGACTTGTATCACGCGGGTCGGCCGGGAGAGGATTTCCTTCTCCAGTTTGTCCATGCAGGATTCGAAATCGCTTCCCAACTCTGTCACTCCTATCCGTGACACTTGGGCAAACGCAAACGCCTCGGTTGTCGCCCGGGAGTTTATTTCAGAGGACAGGGGCATCCGGCTGAGTTCAAGACTCCTTTGATCATCCAGACCCGCGTACAGGTAGCGCAACTCGGCCTCATAGGAGGCAGGCAGATACACGGTGTGCGGCCTGAGCCTGTACGCCCGGAAACACAGCACGGAAGCCACACGACCCCGTGCGCTCTGTTCCTGGGTATAGGCTTCGGCAGGCATGAGATCCACCTCCAGCCCCGTCTCGATGTGCTTGTACCGTTGCGTCGCTTTCTGCATGGCGATGTGGTTGCAGACGGCTTCACCCCAAGTCTCCTCGACCCCCAGTCCGGGAGCAACCCTATCGTAGAGATGCGCCAAGAGCATCTGGTTGATGCCCGCCTTCCGGTACTCGTGCAGCACCAGACCGGCGCCTCCCTCATAGAGATTCGGGTGGGGAGACGATCGAGACATGGCCACGTGCCCGATGACCTCACCATTCATTTTTCGAGCAATCAGGGAGTAGCTCTCCCCCGTTTTGTGGGCCTCGGTCAATGACGCAGGATCGTAGAAGCGCCGGATTGGATAACCATCGCCGTACACGGCCTTGAACAACTGCGCAACGCCCGGGCCATCCTCGGGGCGGAGCAGCCCGATGATGACCCGCTCACCCGCCCCGATGGCATGTTCCTCAGGTTCAATCGTGACGTTCCTCCTGGCTTTGTCCAACCTGATCTCCTCGATGCATTGTGGACTTGTCGGTAAATGTGCCATACGCTCAGGTGTCCGTCTTCCGGTTTCAGGAACTCGCTCCTGGCCTGGCAAGTCTCAAGAGCAGATTCCCCGCGACAGTCCGCCGATACTCGGCTGTGGCCCGCACATCGTCAATGGGGGAGACAGCCTTTCGGACGAGAACGGCAGATTCCTGAAGCTTTTCCACGTTGAGCTTTTCTCCCCGGAGCAGCGCCTCCGCATCGGGACACCGCACGATGGCCGGCCCGACGCTTCCCCAGGCAAAGGATGCCTCTTCCACGGTTCCATCGGATGAAGCACGCACGATGGCGGCCAGACTGACGATCGAACAGGCCAGGGCATTTCGCAGCCCGACTTTCTCGAAGTGGTGCAGGGCGCGGGGATTGGGTTTCGGTACCCAGACGGCCGTGAGAATCTCCCCCTTCTCAAGACCTGTCACTCCAGGTGCCTCGATGAAATCCTCAATAGGAAGTGTCCGGCTCCCGTTCCTCGAGACAAGCTCCACGGAAGCCTTCAACACGTAAAGGGGGGGCAGTGTGTCGCCAGCCGGAGAAGCCGTGCAGATGTTTCCCCCGATGGTCCCCATGTTCCGGATGGGCGGTGATCCAAGGACTCGGAGGGCCTGAGTGAGCACGGAGAGATGCTCTTTGACGATGGGATCCAATAGCAGGGCGGTGTGGGTCGTGCCCGCGCCGATCCGGATGTGGCCACCCTGTTCGCTCACCCCTTTCAACTCCGAGATTCGCTCAAGACAGATCAGAGCACCCGGGTTCACCAGGCCGCTGCGCATGCGAACGAGAAGGTCCGTTCCCCCCGCGTAGACCGATGACTTCGGATGCTTTTCCAGAGCGATCCAGAGGTCGTCCAGCGAACAGGGCATCTCCACGTTCCTCATGTGCCTGCTCCAGCCTTCATTTTCCTGGCAGCAGCCTCGACGGCGTCCACGATTTTCGCATACCCGGTGCACCGACACAGGTTGCCCCCCAGTCCCTGGCGGATTTCTTTCCGAGTCGGCTGGGGATTCCGGTCGAGGAGGCGAACGGCGGAAAGCACCATTCCGGGGGTGCAGAACCCGCATTGAACCGCTCCATGTTCGATGAACGCCTCCTGCACCGGATGAAGTTCTTCCCCGTCCGACAGCCCTTCGATCGTCGTCACACACCGCCCCTGCAGCTGAGCCGCCAGCATGAGACAGGACAAGCGGCTCTCGCCGTCCACAAGGATCGTGCAGGCCCCGCACTCGCCAGCACCACACCCTTCTTTCGTTCCGGTCAACCCGAGATCCTCCCGGAGGAGATCCACGGCCTTCCGGTCCGGGCGCGTCTCCACGACGATGCTTTCCCCGTTCAGGATGAATTCAATCTGCATGCTCCGAATCCTTGTCCGTCAAAGACTCCGACGGCTCAAGTCCACCAGCCTGTCTGCCCGCAGAGGGGAGCGGTCCATGCACCACCCCACGGCATCCTCGATAGCGCCCGCAATGGCCGGCAGCGGGCCGTTCACCCCCACTTCCCCCACGCCCTTCATCCCAAAAGGCCCGGTGGATTCCACCGTCTCCACGGGCATGGAGTGTATTTCAGGGACATCCAGGGAGGTCGGGATGATGTAGGTCGTGAACTCGGGATTTCGAATCTTACCCCGATCCAACAGCATCTCCTCCATGAGGGCATAGCCGATTCCCTGGGCTACTCCTCCATGCACCTGCTGCTCAAACCCCTGCGGGCTGATGATTCGTCCCCCGTCGGTCGCCGCCAGGTACTCCAGGACCTCCGTCTTTCCGGTCAGCTCATCCACTTCCACGCAGGCCAGATGGGCTGCATGCGAAAAGAGGACATGGGGGAAGCCGATCGCAAACTCCTTTCCCGTGTCGGGAATATCCTGGGAGACCGGCATGATGGACTGTCCCAGGGCAAACCGGTCCGTGTCAGGGAAGACCTTACCAAGAACTTCGAAAGGAACTTCCCTGCCGGTTGGAAGATGCCTCACCCTGCCCGGTAGCAGGGTCAGCCCGATGGTTTCATCGAGCATCAGGATGAGCGCCGACCGGTGCATGAGCTTCTGCTTCAATGCCTCGCAGGCCTGAATGAGAGCATTCCCGTAGGTATAGGTCGTTCGCCCGGCCGAAGCGGAACCCGACGGGTGAGTCCGGTCGG
>CAZURN010000336.1:0-3493 GCA_964623165.1 uncultured Syntrophobacteraceae bacterium | reverse complement strand
CCTACAACGCAAACCTGCTGGTCCGTGCGGCGGACGTCTGCCTCAAGGAGCGGCGTAGTCTTGTCCTGGTAGTGAGGGAGACACCCCTCCATCGGGGGCATCTCGAACTCATGACCAGGGCGGCTTCACTCGGGGCCGTGATCCTGCCGCCCGTGCCCGCCTTCTATCATAAACCCGAAACCATCCAGGATCTCATCATGCACACCGTCGGCAAGGTATTGGACTGTCTGGGTATCCCCCACGATCTTTTTGAACGGTGGCAATGACCTGACGGTCCACCTCCTTATGATCATCCTGTGCACGCAATGCTTACACGGCTCCGTCGAGCTTGGTGCCATCAACCCACCTGAATTGGAACACTATAACCGGGGGGCCATTCAGAATCCCTCCCAGGGGGCGGGCCACATTTTCGGCGAGCGGTCCAATCTTCTTGGTGCCTCGCCAGGCGCCTTTGAGGAGTTTGCCGAGGAATTGGTCCAGTTCGTCTTCGCTTGAGACGGACAGGAGCTCCAGTGCCAGTTCCGTCGCCTCGGCTTCACTGAAGCGCCTTCGTCGAATTGTTCGCTCAAGGTGAGTTCAAACCATTCGGATTCGAAGGTCGCCACCTCCGGGCTGAGTTCCAGCAAGTTCTCCGATGAGTACATGTTCTCTGCCTCCGGCCTTTTGTGTTGTGGTCGCGACACTGTGTTAATCAAGCGACATGCCAGAACACGGCAGAATAGGGGTTTCTGTACAATCGATTGAAATTACATCAAGAACCGGGTCTGTGAGTTAGAGGCTTTGGTGAAATGAGAACGGAGCAGGCCGAAAATGATTTCGGAGTGAGGTGATTCTGGCCGGAAAGCAGCGAAACAGATTTCGGTCTTTGCTTCAATGTGGTGGGGGACCTTTGGCGGGCGATGACTTTGCAGCCAATGTCCTGTTTTGAGGTGGATGGCGATCTAGTGATGAAAGACTATTGCAGCCTCACTGTTGACATCTTTGTTGTTCCTCAGCACCAAGATCAAGATCACCCCACCAGACGATCCCATGCGGAGGTGCGTCTGAGTGCTCGAAAAAGGGCGGGTGTGAATCGGTGGGCATTCACTGGTTTTCCACGTAGGCGGCTTTCCATTGGGCGATCTTATTATAAATGACATTACGAGGGTAAAAATCCAGGAGCCCCATGGCACGGATCTTCTCGACATCCTTGTCTGGGAAAATGCCGCCTGCGGTGACACGGACGTCCGTCACACCTTCTTTTTCCAACAGGTCAAAGAGTCTTCGGAAACTCTCGACGGTGGCACCAGGCAAGGTGGTTATGCCGATGTGGTCGACGGATTCCTGAATGGCTGATGCAACAATCGCTTCGGGTTCCTGCACCTGAGTATAGATCACCTCGAAACCTGCTTCGCTACAGGTTCTTGCCAACCTGAACATCGCTTCTTCATGGCCGTCCCCGAACTTGGCGAGCAGAATTCTGAGTTTTCGGATCATTGTGTGGGGGTCTCCTCTGGAAAGCGGATACGGGTGGATAATGAGGTTTTCTGGATACGCACCTGGTCCTACTGCTGGCAGTGGTGTTTGATATTCACTCCCTTGTTGATGAAAATGACGCTCTCGGCAATGTTTGTGGCACCATCGGCGATACGTTCGAGGCATCGAGCCGCTATGATCGTTTGCACGGATCGTTCCACTGCAGGGACTTCCCGTACCATGTAGTCCAACTGGCTTTTCAACACCCGCACGTTGTATTCGTCCGCTGTGTCATCCATCTGGCAAACATCGGTTGCCTGATCAGTGTTCTCATTGATGAATGCACCGATGACCGTCTTGTACATATCGATGGCCGTCTCTATCAGGCGCTCCATGAAGGGATTGGGTGGGAGAGGTGGACGGTTGCTCAGGAACTGGGCACGCTGAGCCACATTCACTGCCTGATCCGCGATCCTCTCAAGATCATTGCATATCCTCATGGAGCCGACGATAAACCTCAGATCCCGCGCCATGGGCTGGTCCAAGGCGAGAAGCCTCAGGCAGTGGCGATCGATCTCCACTTCCAGCAGGTTGATTTCCCTGTCCCCGTCGATGACTTCCTGTGCTGCCTGGATGTCGCGCTGAAGCAGTGAGCGCACGGATTTCTCCAAGGCTCTCTCGGTTAGGGCAGCCATCTGAAGAATGTTCATTTTGAGCTGTTGGATTTCTTGATGAAAGCGGCTTTCCATCGTGGAAGCTCCTGGCTAAAGCGACCCGTGATCAGATCTTCTCCTGGATTGAGCGATTTCGACGCTAAATGTTCGTCATTCCTATAAAAGTCGGAATCCAGTCGGCAATTTCCATCTCCTGGATTCCTGCTTTCACAGGAGTGACGGAGGAGGATTGAAAGATGAGGATCGCTCAAACTGGGCTTCTGTGCGTCAATGTTTGTTCTTGGTTTGAGTGAAAATGATCGTCGCGGCTCCATCTCCACAAGTTGTCCGATGCAGACAAAAGGGCCGTGTCATCGGAGACTCTGGCAGTATGCTGCATGTTGTGGGTCACAATTGCGATGGTGTGAGCCTTCTCCAGTCTGTCGATCATCTGCGCCTCAACCGACAATCATATCTAGCAGGCTGATGCGGATGATGCAAGGCCTTGTGAGGATTCACACTTGTCTGCCACACATGGGAGGGCGAACAGGGATGCCTGCTCGGATCAACTGGAGGCACGGTATTCCCATTGTCACGCGGGGGGGATCCATGGTGCTTCACCTTCACCGCTTGGGTCGGCTTCACGAAGGGTGAAGTGGAAAGTGGATCCTGTCAATTCCCCTGGATTTGGACTCTGCACCCAAATCCTTCCGCCATGATTCTGCACGATGTGGCGACATATGGCCAGGCCGAGACCCGCGGCTGCTGACTCATCGCCTCTGTGTTTCTCGATCCGGAAAAACCTCTCAAAGACCCTAAGCTGATAAGGCTTGGGTATTCCCGGCCCTTTATCCTCAATCGAGAACCGCACCATGTCCCCTTCAACGAGGCTTCCGACAGTGATGGGGGTTCCTTGTGGACTGTGTCTGATGGAATTCTCCAGGAGGTTCCGGAAAACCTGGACGATTTGATCAAAATCACCGGAAACCAGGATACCCCCCTCCGGCAGTTCGTTGACGAGAGAGACGGCCTTGGCCTCGGCAAGGGGTGCACAGGCTCTCCATGCGGCCAGGAGGGCCTCAGCAGCATTCAGATTGGTCATCTTGACGGGTGCCTTCGCGGTCTCCAGGCGCGCCAGGTGCAGGAGGTCTTCAACCATTTTCACCATGTGGTTGGTGTTCTTCAAGATGATGTGAAGAAAAGACGACAGCATTTTACGGTCAGGTTCTTCGGCGGTGAGGAGGGTTTCCGTGTACCCCTTGATGGAGGTCAAGGGTGTCCGAAGTTCATGGGAGACATTGGCCACGAAATCCTGCCTGACGCGCTCCAATCGCTTGAGTTCGCTGATATCGTGAAAAACGAGGATGGCACCCATGCCCCTCTTG
>CAZURN010000335.1:0-3517 GCA_964623165.1 uncultured Syntrophobacteraceae bacterium | reverse complement strand
ATCGAGTGCTGGGAAAGGCCGGGAGGGCCGAGACCTCCACGGATCCGGCACCTCTTTCCATGCTCGAGACGGTGATCACACTTCGTCCCAAGGAGGAATGGCGCAAAGCGGACACCTGGTATTCATCCTGGGCTCCTGAATGGGCCAAGGCCGTCTTGCGGCACATCACCCCCGACAGCATCTCCCAGGAACAGCTCATTAGCCAGATGAACGATGCTCTCAAGTTTCCAGGGCTTGCCAATGGCTGGACCATGCCGATCAAAGGACGTATCGACATGCTATCCACCGGCATCAGGACCCCCATCGGACTCAAGATTTCCGGTGCTGAACTCGACACCATTGAAGAGATCGGATCCCAGATTGAATCCCTGCTCCCGGCGGTCCAGGGGACTCGCAGCGTTTTCGCAGAGCGCACGGGCAGTGGATATTTTCTCGATTTTGAATGGGATCGGGAGCAACTGGCTCTTACCGGCCTGAACATGGACGAAGCCCAGGCTGCGGTCCAGAACGCCATTGGCGGAGAGACCGTGACAACGACCATCGAGGGACGTGAACGCTATCCTGTCAATGTGCGCTATGCGCGCGACTTCCGAAGTGACTTGGGGACCCTCGGCCGTGTTCTCGTGCAAACCCCGGATGGAAAAAGGCAGATTCCCATCGGGCAACTAGCCAGGATCACGGCAACCAGCGGTCCTTCCATGATCCGCAATGAAGACGGTCTCATGACCGGCTATGTTTATGTGGACATGGCCGGGCGCGACCCGAGCGGCTACATGGAGGAGGCCAGCAAACTGATCAGGGAAAAGGTCAAATTGCCGCCCGGTTATGCCGTGAGCTGGAGCGGCCAATACGAAGCCATGCAGCGGGTAAGACAGAAGCTTTCCGTGGTTCTGCCCCTCACCCTTTTCCTGATTTTTCTGCTGTTGTATATGAACACACGCTCGACAACCAAGACTTGCATCGTATTGCTCGCAGTGCCTTTCTCCGCAATTGGCGCGGTTTGGCTGTTGTACATTCTCGGCTACAACATGAGTATCGGAGTCTGGGTTGGATTGATCGCCCTGCTGGGCGTCGACGCCGAGACAGGGGTGTTCATGCTCCTTTACCTTGATCTCGCCTATGACGAGGCCAGGAAGAATGGTCGCCTCCGGACCCTGGAAGATCTTCGAGGGGCGATCCTCGAGGGGGCTGTCAAACGCATTCGACCAAAATTCATGACCGTGGCCACCACCTTTCTTGGGCTAGTTCCCATCATGTGGTCCATCGGTGCCGGGTCGGATGTCATGAAGCGGATCGCAGCGCCCATGATTGGAGGCATATTCACCTCCTTCATGCTGGAACTGCTGGTTTACCCTGTGATCTATGAGCTGTGGAAATGGAATTTCGAGGTCAAGAGACAACTTGAGGCCGCCCCGGATCCGCTATGAGATCGCGACTGTTGCGCTGATTGCCCAACCGCTCGCACAAGGAGCGATCAGTCCGGCCCACCGGCGCGACTGCCCTGGTCCGGTCGAATGGGCCTCAACGCCTTAAGACAGACTTTCGAGGCAGACGAGCAGCGGAAGGGGTGAAGAGCTTT
Source organism: uncultured Syntrophobacteraceae bacterium (assembly GCA_964623165.1). Classification (GTDB taxonomy): domain Bacteria; phylum Desulfobacterota; class Syntrophobacteria; order Syntrophobacterales; family Syntrophobacteraceae; genus JAAYUJ01. The sequence continues at coordinate 1,938 of CAZURN010000335.1, read as the reverse complement.
TGATGCGTTTGTTTGTGTAAACACCATGTCATTTGGAGGGAGCACATTGATCGGAGAGAGGAAATCCAGCGCCCTTTTCGTCTTTCTTGCAGCCGGCATCATGCTGGTGTGCCTGATGTTCGTCCATGCGTCCTCAAAGCAGCGAATGGACACTCCCTTGCTTCATGAAAGCAGCGAAATCGCAAGAGTGCTGGGGCTCGGCGATTTGTGCCTGTTCACCGAAGCCCGCTACACCCGGCATCCCACCATGGCTGACCTGCACACACCATTTCAAGACCATCCGATCTCCCTCGAACACTTCCCATCGGGTTCCATCATGCCGGTCCCCACTCACCTTCGGCAGCCGGCAGACAGGTGACAATGGGAGCCGTCGAGAGACAGAGGCACATCATCGACTTCACCCTTTCCTGCCTCTGGAAGCGAAAGGGAAGGAACATTTCCCTGGTTGCAGTCTGGGCGTTCTTGATCTTCCTTGTGGCGTCCGTCATGTTCTTCACTCATTCCATGGAAAAGGAGGCCTCGATTGTCCTCCGCAACACTCCCGAAATGATCCTGCAGCGGCTTGTGGGTGGCAGACACAGTCCCATCCCGGCAAGCTTCATCGAATCAATCCAGGCAGTGGAGGGTGTGCACTCGGTCCACCCCCGCCTGTGGGGGTATTACTATGACGCCCTGAGCGGCGCGAACCTCACCCTGATGGTCAACGAGGCCTTGAAAAACAGGCCTGGTGACATCATCATCGGGAGAGGGGTTTCAAGGCGGAGTGCAGCCGTCGTCAAGAACCGAGTCATAAGAAAGAATGAGCTGGTTCCCTTCAAGACCCACGACGGATCCGCCCTGGTGTTAAAGGTCAGGGGGATTCTCTCTCATGAATCTGAACTGGTGACCGCCGATCTTGTGCTGGTTTCAGAGCAGGATTTTCGGAAGATCTTTGGTATCTCGGAAGACACTTGGACCGACTTGGTCGTTGGGGCCAGCAAAGCAACAGAGCTCTCCACGGTGGCCGCCAGCATCAATCACATCTTCCCGGACATCCGGCCTGTGTTGAGAGAGGACGTACTGAGAACATACCAAACTGCCTTCGATTGGAAGCGCGGGCTGTTCTGGGTGGTGTTGACAGGCGTTTTCCTTGCGTCCATCATCCTGGCATGGGGAAAAGCAACGGGGTTGAGCGCCGAAGAAAAACGGGAGATCGGCATACTCAAAGCGGTTGGATGGGAAACGTCAGACATTCTGTTCATGAAGGCCTGGGAAGGGGCGATCACCTCCCTTTCGGCGTTCCTGATAGGGATCCTGTCTGCATACCTGCATGTTTTTGTGGGCTCGGCCGCCCTTTTTCAACCAGTGCTGAAGGGGTGGTCTGTGCTCTATCCGCAATTCACGCTCACACCCTTCCTCAATGTCTGGCAAGTGGCCGCCCTGCTCCTCATCTCGGTCATTCCATGCACCGCTGCAACCCTCCTGCCATCATGGGGCCCTGCGAGAGTCGACCCGGACGCTGCGATGAGGACATGACCAGAGATCTCGAGATTCATGGCACATAAGCAAAACGCCTCCTTTCCCTCGAGGGGAACGGAGGCTTCTGTCGCGTCTGAGGGATGTATCCTGGACCATCTTTGGGGACTCACCACCCCTGCATTGCGGGAAACCGGAGCAGGCCAAACCGCCGGGCTGCCCGCTACCCCTCATACTTGAACGAGACCCGCATCTTTGCCCGGTAGATGACCTTCTCTTCATCGAGTTTCACGTCGAGTTCGGCCACTTCGGCCACCCTCAGGTTTCGAAGAGATTTCTTCGCAGTCGTCAGCACCTGCTTGGCCGCTTCTTCCCAGGAAACCTCACTTGTCCCGACCAGCTCGATCACTTTGTAGACGCTCATGTCAATCCTCCTTCTCTGAATGAAGAATCGCCAACACTGCCGGCCGAGAGCCGGCACTC
>CAZURN010000334.1:0-3523 GCA_964623165.1 uncultured Syntrophobacteraceae bacterium | reverse complement strand
TTCCTTCGGTCCGCCAGGGAAACCACTTTCCCACCATCCCCATGTTTCTCACCCCGGTCCGTCTCCTCGGAACGAATGACCTCAAGCTCTCTCTCCACAGTCTCCTCCTCGCGGGACAAGCCGGCATCCTCGGGCGGGGCGACCACTTTCGCCACCCTTACCGGCTTTCCGCCCATGGTGAATTCATCCCCGTTGATGTATGTCTCCCGCAGAATCCAGGTAATGACCATGAGGGGGATCTGGAGCACGAGCATCTTCATCTGCCACCAACCGGGCTTCACGTCTGCAGTGATGGCCTCCACTCTCGCGAAAAACGCGGGATTGTTTTCCACGTAAACCAGAACCACATCCCCTTCTCGTGTCATATCGGGCAATTCCTTTCAGGCGGTTGCAGAGTCACACGAATGCCTTTGGCTGACAGTTCGAGACGCCTTCTCCCCGTTGACGTTTCTGTTCATCGCCCACCTTCTCCGCTGCTTCTTTGGCAACCGCTCAGCGGCCGCACTTTGTGCTCCTGAACAGTCACGGGAGAAGTGCCTTTTTTAGTCAAGACAGAGTGGGAGAGCCCGGATGTCTCCACCTCAAACGCATTGGGTCCTGCGGCCCCTGCCGGATCCCTGGCCGTTGCCGGCGGCGGGACCAAGCACGTAGCTTTCGTCAATCGCACCCGTAACCACAGGGAGGGTTGACAGGGAGGGAATCGCGAAATCGAACACCAACTCCAAAATGAGGGTCACAATCCTGAAGGTCACTCCCCACAGCAGTTCCTCCCGCTCTCCCTGCACGAATCGGAAGCAAGGGAAATCGTCGGGTTTTCCGTTGAAGCGCCACTGCATCTGAGGAGGTACATCCAGCCGGTACCGCACATAGCGATCCGCCTGCAGGAGTTCGCGCACTGGAATGGTGACGATCCGCTCAACCTCCCAGCTCGGGAGGAAATGCTTTTGCCAGGACACCCAGGCCACCATGGGATGGATGACTCGACGAAAGAGCAGAAGGCATTGGGAGGGAAGTGGCCCAAGGAAGCGCACCAGGAAAGGATAGAGCCTCATCTCCTCCCAACTCTCCCGGAGCCCGGTAGCCAGGAGTTGCGATAGGAGCCGGGCTTCTTCGGGGCAGCTTTTTCGCAGTTCCCGCCAATGAGCCCACCGACTCAATGGAGATCCCGGAAGCGTGAGGAGCCAGGCGATGGCTGGATCTAACCGGGAATTGGCAGTTCCCCCTGGGCAACAGAGGTCCCCCCCCTGCCTGACATTCATGGATCGCTTGTTCAGAATAAAGCACACTTCCGGAGCATGGCCGTTGGAATTTGTGTGCTCCCCCAGGAGCAGCATCACGGACGACGACCTGACCCGTTCACAGGGCTCATTCTCATAGAGGGATTCGCAGCCGCATTTTCTGCTCAAGACCTCCTCGATGCGTGCGCACAATCGGGCTGGGTCAGCGAGCAGCCGGCTCCTCAACGCATCCTTTGTTTCGCTGTCTCCCATTCCCGCCACTTCTCATCCAATCGTTTTCCGGAGATGCGAAAGAGTGTCTTGATTTCAGGGGCGAACACGCCAATTTTGAATTCCTCGATCATCCATCGATATTCGTCGAGGAACGCCACCACTTCTTTCTCATACCCCTTTTCAACCTCAATTTTCAACCTTGCAGCCCGTTCCTCATAGGGTGCCACCAGTCTAGCCTTCAGGACATCTTTGCCCGGGTCGGCATACGCCCGCTCGCTCCTCAGCCCTATCGCTCGCAGATACCGGGGAAGTTGCTGGATGCGGGGCCGGCGGTATGCAGAGAGAAAATCGGGCGGCATCAAAGCCTTCATGTCCTGCAGCAGGATGTCCATGCGTTCATGGATGGTCTTGTCCCCCCCCGCCATCTGGCGAAACCGGAGGATGCTTCTCCTGGCAGCATCTCGTTCCTGCACGGCCCTGACGACCTCATCGAGGATCTCCATGCTCACGGCATGTAGCTGCCCTCGGAGGCCCGCCACTGTTGCCTCGAAAACAGACCGATCAGGCCATTGAGGCTCTCTCAAGTCGAAGAGTTCCTGTTTCACGTAGAGCTGGAGAAGGGTGTTCGCCTCATCGCGCGACCCCATGAAAAAGACCATGGATGCCATGCTCTCTGGAAATACGCAACCGCGCATGGCCTGCCTCAGTTCGACCCCAAGGACAAACTCGTACAAGAGCATCAGCCCGGCACGCGTTGACACCTTAGCCGATTCCGGGTCTGGGAACAGACGAACGGCGACTCCTTTGCTCTCCGCCGACAAACCGAGACTGGCATGGCGGATGAGGCCCATGGGATCTTTCCCCAGCTCGATTTGCCTGGGGAGATCCCCAAAGTCCCATGACTTTACCCCGTCCCGCTCCCATTCAGCCTTCGCCCTTTCCCAGATTTCATCCTCGTAGCGCCGCGATGCGAGCGCACTCAGTTCTCTAAAACCGCGCCCCGCCCCAAGGATTTCTCCACCCGGGCCCAGGATCTCAAAACGCATGCGAAGGTGAGCGGGCACCTCGACCCGCTCCCACATGTCGGGGGAAACACGAACTCCTGTGAGATCCTCTATGATGCGGCCCACGGCCGAGTGCAGGTTGCCTTCCCTGAAGGCGAGCTGCCCAACGATTCGGCGGGCCGTTTCGCTCACTGGCACGAGCTGCTTGCGGATGTTCTTGGGAAGACCCCTGAGGAGCGTTGTCACCTTTTCCTCAAGCAACCCCGGCACCATCCACTCGAAGGGGTCCCCACGGAGCCGGGACAGGGCATGGACCGGTATTCTCACCGTGACCCCGTCCTCTTCGCTTCCCGGCTGAAAGGAATAATGGAGTGGCAACTCCCCGCCCCCCCACTGGAGGGCGTCGGGAAAGCGGGAGATTTCACCGAAATCCGGTGCACACCGAAGCAGGTCTTGTTCTTTCATCCTGAGGACTGCGTCGCCCCCCTGGTCCCTGATGAACCGGTCGAGAGAGCGCACATCGGCGAAATCGGGAAGGCGGGCGTCGTAAAACCTGAACAGGGTCTCATCGTCCACCAGCAGGTCCCTGCGACGAGTCCTGCTCTCCAGTTCCTCGATTCGCCGGATGAGCTCCCGGTTATACTCCAGGAATTCATGGCGGCCGGGGAGTTCACCATCCACCAGGGCAGAACGAATGAATATCTCCCGGGCCTCGGAGGGATGAACGCGGTCGTAGGCCACTTTGCGGCGGTCCACGATGGGAAGGCCGTAGAGGATCACCCGTTCGAAAGCCGTAACCTGTCCCCGCTTCTTTTCCCAGTGAGGCTCAAAATAGGTGTATCGGCACAGGTGCCTCCCGAGGGATTCCAGCCACTCGGGCTCCACGTTGGCCACGGTCCGAGCATAGAGCCGGCTCGTCTGCACCATTTCCGAGGCGACGATCCAGGCTCCTCCACGGTTGAAGACGCCCGAGCCAGGGAAGACCATCACCTGCCGGTTCCTGGCAGCGAGGTAGATGTTCTTCTCCTTGCGCATGGCGATGTGACTCAGGTACCCGCTCACTATGGA
>CAZURN010000333.1:0-3529 GCA_964623165.1 uncultured Syntrophobacteraceae bacterium | reverse complement strand
CGTTGACCTCGTGGTCGCTGAGTTCCCTGATCATGAATTACTCCTGTGATGATTTACCGACGTTCCCTTCACGGTTATCTATATCGGAAGAACACTTCAGAAAATTAACGGCATGTTGTCGGTTTGGCTCATGGTGAGTTCGGTGGGGTGGTGGGCGAGGATGTTCGTTTCCACCACGATGTCATTCTGGTGTCGATCTGCGTGGTTCAACTTCGGTTTTGAAAAGACCGCCACGGATAGATGGGTTATAAAGATTGCAATTGGTGAATCGGAGGACTGGGAATGGCAAACGAACCATGCATCGTGGCATTCGAAAACGGAGATCCTACCCAGGTGAGCAAACTGGGAGCCAAGGGAGCCAAGCTCGTGGAGGACTTCAGGAACATCAGGGAGTTCTTTGCGGGCATGGAAGACCAGATCGCGGTTCCGGACGGGTTCATCCTGACCACGGATTTTTGGAGGCTTTATCGGCAGGCCGGTGAGGTCATGACCGACGACCTCTTCCAGCAGGTGCTCCTTGAACTGGCCGCGCTGGAAGCAAGGTGCCGAAGAAAATTCGGCGATCCTGAGGGAGGGAGACCCCTGATCGTAGCGGTGCGGGGCGGAGCACCCATTTCCCTGCCTGGTGCTCTCGCCACCATTCTCAACGTCGGTTTGAACGATTCCATCGTCAACTCCCTTGCTCAGGCGGGGCTGGAGGAAAGCTCGAGCCTCACGACCTTCCTCACAGCCATCCGCATGTACGGGGAGGTGGTGCTGGAGATTCCGTACGACCACTTCTACCGGATTATCAGGCGTGCTGGAGACGAGGGGACCCTGCCGGCACCCCTCATCCGAAACCTCATCCAGGCCTTCAAGGATGTCCTCGCACAATGGGAGCATCCTCGTTTCGCGTCGGGATTCGAATCCGATCCAACCCGCCAACTTCGCAATGCCATTGAGGCCGTGTTCGCCTCCTGGAACTCTCTCACGGCCGTGGAGGCCCGCCGCAACAGGGAGAACAATCATGGCGACTCTCTGGACGACATGGGCACTGCGGTCATCATCCAGGAAATGGTGTTCGGAAACCTTGACGAAACAAACTGCCTGAGCGGGGTCCTCTTCACCCGCGACCAAAGGACCGGCGCAAACACCCCCATCATCGAATGGGCCCCCAAGGTTCAGTGTGACAAGATCGTTTCGGGAAAGCTCCGCAAACGGCTGCTCCGAGAAAACGACCTCAAGGCTCGGTTTCCGAAAATACACGAGGGTCTCATGATGGTCCGCGACAAGTTTGAGACCCAGGCCAAGCGTCCACTGGACATCGAGTTCACAGTGGAAAACGGCAGGCTCTATCTCCTCCAGCGCAGACCCATGCGCATGACCTCCAACGCAACGGTAAGGGCCATGTGGGATTTCGTGGATGAGGGGAAAACGAGCATTCAGCAAGCCTCCATGGTCATCAACAAGGCCCTGGAGCAGCCTGAGAAGGCCCTTAGAGAGGGTTTTACGAATTACACGGTGCTTGCGAAGGGGACTCCAGTCACGGACAGTGCGGACACGGGGGTCTTGATGTTCGGGACTGAAGCGGCTCTGGACAGGGCGCGGGAAGGGGAAAAAGTCATTCTACTGAGGATGCGTCCTTACGGGGAGAACGATATTGCGGTGAACCATCCCCTGATCAGTGGAATCATCCGGTACGACGGAAATACTACGGGGCATGAAGCGGTATCGGCAGTGGCTTACAGCAAACCCTACGTCATCAACATGGTGGATCGGGATGGGAAGCCATTGGTCATCCATGGCGATGACCAAATCACACTGAACCCGGAGAGCTGCATCCGTGATTTCATCGGGAGGACGGTTTTTGTCGACGGTGAGCGCGGGATCCTCGGCCACACGGAGGAGAGCGACTTCCTGGTCGATCGGAAGACCCAGAAGAAGCTCTACGTCGATTGGGAATACCTCCGGGAACAGTTCGATGGCATGGGCTACGAGGCCTCCGATTATGACACTCTTCTGGACCTTCATTACGAGTGGGAACTGGAATTGGAGAGCTACCAGCAGTTGGAACGGCAGCTCAAGGCAGATCGAGAGGATATCAGCCGCAAGGAGCTCATTGATTGTTTCGCCACTTACTTGAAATACTTGCCGGAAAAAGATCGGGACAGGGTTCTGACTCTCAAGGAAGTGCGTACTGAGGACTTTGAGTTCGGTGACCGCCCTGTGTATCGAGGCAGGCGGCTCGGGCAGGAAGTGCTCAAGATCCTGAGAGCTCTCATGCTTTGCACCACGTGGAGAACCCACTGGATTCATGAGATCATGGTCCGGCAGGCGCGTGCGCGCGGTGAAACGGAAAACGACGTGATCCGTGACATCTTTCTCAAGAACCGTACCATGAGCATGGTGCGTGATTTCGAGAAAGAGGGATTCCATGTCATGAGAGTTGGGGATGACTATCATCTCATTCTTGCAAGCAACTTCGAATATGGCGAGGACCTTGACAAGCTCCAGATCGGACCCGGAGGTCTCAATTATGCGGAAAAGGAGATATTTGCAAAGCAGTTCCTGAGCTACCTGGAACAGGTGAACCCAAAGCTTTGCATGCGTGTGCGGATGGTACGGGGAGAGCCACCCATGGGGCAGGGGCACGCCCGCATTGTGAGCATCGGGCTGCTGGTCCCTCATGGGGATTTCGACATCGTGTGCCGATACCTCAGGACGTTTCTCGACCAGTGCCAGTTCGGGTGCCCCCTCGACATCCAGCAGATGATTCCCAGGGAGGATTTCCAGGAACTCTATCACCTGGATCCCTATTTCGCGCCTTTCCCCGATTTCATGGTAAAAGAAGAAATTTCGGGCTCTGAACCCACCGGCGACTGCCTCATGATTTTCGGCAAGTGCTCATTTGGGGAACTGGAGGGCGCCGTCTACGGGGCGGAGGAATATGACAGGCTCACAGCGGAGGTCAAGCGATTCGAGGCTTTTCTCAAGGAAAAGAAATGCCCGGCCACGGTTCGCCCCTGGCAATTCGAAGTGGATCCTTACCGGCGCCATTCGGTCATAGGTGCCGTGGGCATACGGTTCGAGAAGACCCAGTTCAGGGAAATCTTCCAAAATCTCAAAGAGTTTCTGGTACAGCCCGGGTGGGCGGAATGACCATGTATCAAGGGAGGATTTGGATTTCGAAGAGGCTTGGCCAGAGCTTCCCGGTGATGAAGAGCCGGTCTGTATCGGGGTCATGGGCTATGCCGTTGAGTGCGTCGATGCCCTGCACAGGCCCCATCGCATTCCTCAAAGGCCTTGCGTCGATCCACCCAAGCACCTGCCCCGAGTCCGGATCGATCCGGGCGATCCAGTCCATTCCCCAGATGTTGGCCAGGATCTCACCCTTGACGAATTCGAGTTCGTTGAGGCTCGGAAGGGGGGTTCCCTCGTCCTTCACTTCCAGCGACCGTGTGACCTCGAAAGTCGTGGGATCGAGGAACCGCAACACAGGGGTTCCATCGCTCATGATGAGCGAGTGCCCGTTGTGGGTGATTCCCCAGCC
>CAZURN010000332.1:0-3543 GCA_964623165.1 uncultured Syntrophobacteraceae bacterium | reverse complement strand
TCTTCGAGCAGCGACTGAGTTCGCTCTCCATGAGCGAGAGGTAGCTCTCGAACTTCCCGGTGGATTCCGGTGTGAGGGGACCACGGCCGAGCATTTTCATCATGAGCCTGGCGTAGTTTAGGATTCCCGAGAGTGGGTTGTTGATTTCGTGGACGACGCTTGCCGCAAGCCTTCCAAGGCTGATCATCTTGTCCTGGTGGAGCATCCGGGCCTGATCGGCGAAGTCCTGGGTCAACTTTCGGATGATGCGCAGATCCCTGAAAAAAATGACCAGGCCCACCTCTTCTCCATCCTCGAAGAGGACCGAGGCCAGGAGCTGGCATGGGATCTTGCCGCCATTCCTCGCTGTGAGGAAGGTCTCGTAGAGGTGAAGCCGGTCCCTCCCCCCAAACACCTCAGAGGCCAAGGTGTTCTTGAACTTCTCGTACTCGCCGGGTGCAAAGAAATCCCCGAGGGACATGCTGCCCACTGCCTCTTCCCGGAGGAAGCCAAGCATCTCTTCCATGCTCTTGTTAAAGATGATTACCCTGTCATCCCGATCCACGGCCACAATGCCGTCGATGGAGCTTTCTATGAGCATCTTCTGGAAATGAAAGGTCTTGGCGAGTTCTTCCGCCGTCCTCATCCAGCGCTCTTCGATGATGGCCGTGTAGTCCTGGAGCTCCCTGCGCGCGGAGTATCGGTCCTTGGCCCGCCTCAACGCGACCATGAGGGCCTCGTCATTGACAGGTTTGGTGATGAAATCGGATGCGTCCAGCTGCAGGGCCTTGATGGCCAGTTCGATTTCACTGAATGCGGTGATGACGATGACTTCCGCCGAAGGGTCGAGTTCCTTGATGCGCCGAAGTACCTCCAGGCCATCCAGCCCCGGCATGCGGATGTCGGTAATGACGATGTCGGGGGATTCATCCTCGAAGCGGTCCACCCCTGCGTAGCCGTCTGCTGCTGTGATCACCTCGTAACCTGCATCTTCCAGGGCGATGGCAGTGACTTTGCGTATTCCCGGATCATCATCGACGAGCAAGACTTTCCAGTGTTTCTTTTTCACTGAGAACTGAGCCTCCACATGCCTCAGGAACTGTGAATGCTGAGCGGGCAACCCGCTGCACCCATGTGCAGACGTGTCATCGCTTCAGGAGCTCCATGCCCCTAAGAATCAACTCCTCCCCTTTCGATATCTCCCTCTCCCCCTTGAAGGCGTTTTCCTCTCTTGTGACCCACTTCTTGGTCAAATCAATCTGAAGAAGCTTCTTCTGCCCCCGAATCATCATGTCCCCGCCTTCCAGCATGAGATCCCTTCCCCGCATAAAGGTCTGCGTGCTGAAGGCCTTGTCCCCATCGGCCATGAGCCGGGCGCCCTCTCGGACCAGCTTCTCGCCTTCCACAATCTCCCGTTCACCGCGTTCCCGCATGCCGACCTTCATCTCCCTCACGTTTCTGTATTCCTCCATGAGGGTCACCCTCCCCTGTGCGATGAGTGCCGCACCCTCCAGGATGAGACTTCTCCCATCAGCCATGTTCTGGGTCATGATCCCGGCAAAGGGTGAAGACCCCACCAGGGGGGAGATCATCAGGGAGCAGAGAACCACGAGGGAACCAATGAACTTACCGCGATTGATCATGCTGTTTCCTCCCTAGAGCCGACGCCTGATCTTCGGCATGATAGGAACTGCGCACAAGGGGGCCCGACTGGACCACCTTGAATCCAAGCCTCAGGGCGATGTCCTTGAGATCCCGGAACTCCCGAGGATCGTAATATCGACTGACTGGCAGATGATCTGCCCCCGGACTCAGATACTGTCCGATGGTGAGGATGTCACAGTGAACCGCCCGAAGATCCTCCATGACTTCCACGAGTTCTTCAGGGGCTTCACCGAGCCCGACCATGAGTCCAGACTTGGTCACGACAGACGGATTGAGTCTTCTGGCCATTTCCAGCACTGAGAGAGACCGCCGGTACAGGCCTTGCGGCCTCACTCTCGGGTAAAGACGCGGCACGGTCTCCACGTTGTGGCCTAAGACCTCCGGGGCTTCCCGGAGCACCGTGGCAACGGAGGCCTCTCTCCCCAAGAAATCGGGAACCAGGACCTCTATGGTGCACCCGGGGGCCGCAGCGCGGATGCGGCGGATCACATCGGCAAAGACCCGCGCACCGCCATCGGGGAGATCATCCCGGGTGACCGAAGTGATGACGGCGTGGCTGAGCCCCATGGCGGAGACGGCTTCGGCCACATGTTGCGGTTCTTGGGAAATCCCCTGGAGGGCGGCCCCCATCCCGGGGTCCCGCAAGGTGCCAACAGCACAGAATCCGCAGTTCCTCGTGCACGTATCGCCCAGTATGAGGAAGGTTGCCGTCCCGTTTCCCCAGCATTCTGCCAGGTTGGGACACCGGGCCTCTTCGCACACCGTGTTGAGATTCTTGGCACGAACCAGCCTGCGTACCCGTTGCGTGGCCTCTGAGGAGGGAGGTTTCACCCTGAGCCAGGGCGGTTTGGAGATCTTCATTGCGGTCCCCGATGACCAACGAAAAGGGGCGAACACTGCACACAAATCTCCGCGGAGGAGCAGGGGCCGCGACGCTTCTTCGAAACCTCACTGTAGCCTTCTTGCCCTCACGGCGAAATGGCATCTCAAGGGATGACCTGACGCTCGCTCCAAAGGGTCTCGGGAGCAACCCGCAGCATCCGGACCCCGAAAACCCTGGAAAACGCTGCTGCGACCGAATCCACAGCGTCTTCCACGCTGACCGGGCCCGCGGCGACGTGGGCGAGCGAGGTGACTGCCCGCCCCCGAATGCCGCATGGGACGATGCGGTCAAAGAAGGTCAGGTCGGTCGTCACGTTCAGGGCGAACCCGTGCTGTGTCACCCTGTTGGCGTCGATCTTGGCCCCGATGGCCGCAATCTTTCGCCCGTGGGTCCACACTCCCGTGTAGCCTTTCATGCGGTCCGACCGCACGCCCATTTGGGAAAGTGCATCCATGACAACTTGCTCCAGATCCCTCAGGTAACGGCTGGCGCCGCCGGATCTCGATCTGAGGCTGAGGATAGGGTAAACCACCAACTGACCGGGGCCGTGAAAAGTGATGTCCCCCCCCCGGTCCGTGCGGTGGAGCGCCGTCCCCTGCCGTTCCAGTGTTTCACGTGGAACAAGGAGATGCTCTTCCCTCCCGCGACGGCCCAGCGTATACGTGGGCGGGTGCTCCAGGAAGAGCGCCGAGTCGGGAATCCTCTCCATGGCCCGCCCCGAAGCCAGTGCTTTCTGAAGCTCCCAGGCCCTCAGGAATTCCACTCTGCCGAGCCATGAAAACCAACACACGGGGAGTTCTCTGTCGTCTTCACGGCCCATGGCCCTCATCCCTTAAGCCACCCTCAGCAGGTCATCGCTTCCCTTGCGGAAGGATATGGGTTGAACTCCCCAGGAAGGCCTCTGCAGCCTCCCCCTCGCTTTCGGCAAGAGTGGGGTGAGGATGCATGCTCATGGCCACATCTTCAGCCAGAGCCCCCATTTCCACGGCGAGCACTCCTTCGGAGATCATTTCGCC
>CAZURN010000331.1:0-3554 GCA_964623165.1 uncultured Syntrophobacteraceae bacterium | reverse complement strand
AGAGTTGACTTTGTGTGCGGCGATTACCGATCCCAGGTGATCCAGCGCGCCGACTGCCTCTATATCTACCCAGAGAAGCCCCTCGACTCCCTTCTGACTATTCTGCGAGATTGGCAGGGCACCCTCCTCGTATATGGCACCCACTACCCGCCAACAGGTCTCCCTCCCGCATGCTCTGTCAGTTGCGGCAGGGAACGCATCACGGTGTATCAGATGAACAGGTCCGTGATGTCCGCCTCATGCGGTCTATTTCCTTGAATATTGCTCTCAAATTGGTGTATTGGAGGCCATAGTGTTGCTGAGGGTGGCTGACTTCCCACACAGGGAGCATACCCCGAACATCAGACAGCCTTTGGGTAGCCCTTCGTTATATCTGGACAACCCCGGAGCGGCTTATTAGTTCTTCTCCAAGAGAGTTACACAGGGGCAACCACTCGAGGTGAGGTGAGAATGTCCGAGAGAGAGATTTCACGGAACTCCGCATCACTCCTGCACCTAGCCTCGCTCATTTCGCTGGCTTTTCTGGGGAATCTTGTTCGCGTCAGTCTCTTTCCCGGGGCCGACTTCACCCTCGGCAGCATCGCTGTGTTCCTGGCAATTTATTATTTCGGCCCACTGAAGGGATGCCTGTGCGCCACCCTGGCCGGTGCCGCCACCTATTGGCTTTGGGGTTATCCATACAGCCTTGGGGTTGCCATCCTCGAAGCGGCTTTCGTGGGGTTCCTGCTGAAACCCGGGCGCAAGGACATCCTCCTTTTCGACGGGATATTCTGGCTCATCCTGGGGATGCCACTCGTCTGGTTCTTTCATCACGTCATCATGGATGTGGAATCACTGGAAACGTCTCTCATCGCTTTGATTCAGGGCGTCAACGGCGTTTTCAATGCGCTGGTTGCCAATGTGCTCGTCGGCATTCTACCTTTTCAAACATATCGAGTTTCGGCCAGCGATGTGCAGGGGAAGCCCTTGCATGAAATGCTCTTCAATTTGATTGTAGCTGCAGTGCTGCTCCCGGCCCTCATCATAACCGTCGTCAACAGCCGCCATGAAGAGCAGCACGCGATGAGTGAGGCTCTCAGCAGGATCCAAGAAGCATCCAATGAGTTTGCCACCCATCTGAACAACTGGCACGACCACCATCTCCGCGCAATCGAGGGAATCTCCAAGGGTGCGGCAGTCTCAGGAATGGTCGCATCAGAGGAACTGGAACAATACATTGAGCTCATCATTTCCGCGTACCCTGACATCCAAAATGTGAATCTCGCGGATGCTTCGGGTGTGGTTTTCGGAATCTTCCCTCCTGTCAGTGAACGGGGTGAACCATCCATCGGCCCAGTCTTCCAGGATCTGATCCAACGGGAGAAACTCCCTGGAACTAAGCGTTCTGCCACATTCGAGACTTTTATTGGAAAAGAGGAAAACAGCATTCCCCTCGTTATTATTTCTGTCCCTGTCCAGGACAAGGAACAGCTCATTGGCTACGCTCTTGGAGCAATGAGCCTGGCGCAAGTCCAGCAACTCCTGCAGACGAAGGGAAAAGGAGGTCTGGAAATCACTCTGGTGAACACCCAGAACCAGGTTATTGTCAGCTCCAACCACGAAAGGAAGACGAGGACTGTCTTCAATCCTCGAAAGATGGGGGTCACAACACCCATATCGGATACGATTTATCGCTGGGTTCCCAGGGAGTGGGCAGAGCCATCGGTTGATGGATGGCAGAGCGTCTCGTTCTTCCAGGAGTCACCTGTGCCTCCCGTGTCTTCCTGGAAGGTAATGGCGGGAATTCACTTCGCCCCATTGCTCCGGCACCTTTTCGTCAAGTATGTCCAGAATCTGGCTTTCATCGTTTTGCTGTGTGCACTGGCTTTGCCCCTCGCCTATTTCCTGAGCCGTCGGGTCGTGCAACCCCTGGAGAGGCTTGCGGAAATGACAACAAACCTGCCAGAGAGGCTCCTCAATCAGGAAACCATTGATTGGCCGAAGAGCGGCTATGCGGAAATTCACTCTCTGGTGGCAAACTCTCAAATCATGGCCTTGGCCCTGGAACGCCGATTTCGAGAGCTCCAGGAAGGCAGTGCTGAACTGGAGAAAATCAACGAGAGACTCGAGTCCCAGATCGACGAAAGCAAGCGGACAGAAGAGGCCCTGAGGGAGAGCGAGGAACGATACCGGGAAATGTCCGATTTGCTTCCTCAACCTGTCTTTGAAATGGATCTGGATGGGCGTTTCACCTTCGCCAACCGGGCTGCACTGCAGGCCTTCGGATACACGAAAGAGGAGGCCATCGGGGGATTGAATGCCGCAGAGGTATTCTCCCTTGACAATCTCGAGAAGGAGTCCTTGGACGTTCTTCAGTATATGAGGAGTGAAGGGTCTGGACGAAACGACTATGAAATAGTGAGAAAGGACGGGAGCACTTTCCCAGCCATCATTTATTCAAGCCCTGTTTCGCGGGGGGGGAACATCGTTGGGCTCAGGGGTATCGTGGTCGACCTTACGGATCAGAAGAAGGCGGAAACCGAGCTCATCACACGCCAGAAGCTTGAATCACTGGGGGTGTTGGCAGGGGGACTTGCCCACGACTATAATAATATTTTGACTGGAATCCTTGGCAACATCTCCCTGGCAAAGATATTTGCAACGCCTGGAGAAAGGATCATGAAGCGGTTGGAGCAGATGGAACTCGCCGCAATGAAAGCCAGGGACCTCACTCAGCAACTCCTCACTTTTGCCCAGGGTGGTACTCCCATTAAGCGGACGACATCCATCGCCAGACTGCTTGAACGATCCGTCAACTTCGCCCTCCTCGGGTCCAATGTGCGCTGTGAGCTTGAGATCGACAGCGACCTCTGGGCTTCGGACGTGGACGAGGGCCAGATCACCCAGGTCATTCACAACATTGTCCTCAACGCAGTTCAAGCAATGCCGGAAGGTGGTGTCGTCACGGTGCGTGCTTCAAATGAAATCCTGACGCCGGCAGACGGCATTCCAATAGAACCGGGAGACTTCGTAAAGATCTCCGTTTCGGACGTTGGCTATGGGATCCCCAAAGAGCATCTTTCAAAGATCTTTGATCCCTACTTTACGACCAAACAGAAAGGGAGCGGTCTTGGACTCGCGACGGCTTACTCCATCATTCAGAAGCATGGGGGATTCATTACTGCCGATTCAGAACTCGGGAGCCACACCACCTTTGTGATCCACATCCCAGCATCCGATAAAGAGCCTCCCGTTGACCTCGATTTCGTGCTGCCAATGCCGTCGGTTCACCACAGAGTCCTGCTCATGGATGATGAGGAGGTGGTGCGGGAAGTGGTGGGCGAAATGCTCGAGCAGTTGGGCTACGCCGTCACTCTTGCGAAAGACGGTTCCGAGGCGATCCAGTTCTATGCCGAAGCCATGGCTAAAAAGGCACCGTTTGATGCCGTCATCATGGATCTCACCATCCCTGGGGGAATGGGGGGCCGGGAAGCGATTCTCAAGCTTCGGGAGATTGATCCGGAGGTGAAGGCCATCGTTTCGAGCGGTTACTCGGGGGATGTGGTGATGTCCCA
>CAZURN010000330.1:0-3560 GCA_964623165.1 uncultured Syntrophobacteraceae bacterium | reverse complement strand
CTGAGCGCATCGAGGGCCTTCTTCTCTTCGGTGATGTCCCTGATCACGTGGTCGATCCGGCGGATGCTCCTATTGTCAGAATATACGATGTGTCCCTCATCACGGACCCATTTGACCACCTTATTTCTGCTGACGATCCGATACTCAGCCTCATCGAATTCGGCTTCCGGGAGATTCCCGTAGAAGCGGTCCACGTATTCCCTGTCTCGGGGATGCACGAAGTGCATGATGTGGACCTCTCCGGTGGTAAATTCCCTCACGGGCACCCCGTAGAGGGCCTCCGCCGCAGGGTTGATGGCGATGATGGAATGGTCGGCGGGCGACAGGGAGACAACCACGTCGTTCATGCTGTGGAGGATGCTTTCGAGGCGTTCCTTGATGCGCTGCAGGTCGTTTCTGGTCTGCCGACGCTCGGTGATATCGGTTAGTGCACCCAGGATGACGGGTGTCCCTCCGCAGTCGACGATGCTCACCTTCATTTCAATGATGGCTTCTCCGCGCCCTCGGACCATGACGAACTCACATCTGTCGGAGAGGCCTTTCGAGGCCAGTCGCTCGGCGCAATATTTCGTGATTGCGTCCCGGTCGGCGGGGGAGATGAAATTGGAGAAATCGGCATCCAGAATCTCCTCCGGGTTTCGCTCCGACATCTCCACGAAGGCGTGATTGGCGTAGACGATCCTGCCCTCCCTGATGATGACAACACCTTCGTTGATGAGTTTCACGATACCCCGATAGTCGATGTCCCCCTGACATATCCCGATCTCTCCCACTTCTTCCGGTATGATGCAGTATTCCATTTCCCTCCCTTGTGAATTGCGGGACCGTGTCTGCCTGTTCCCTTTGCGTCACGGGTTTCGTCTCGCACGGACTCGGTCTTCTTGGTTTCCTGACCGATTTGACTCGTCTTGCTCTGTATGCTTCAGCGCCCGTCTCACCCGCGCGGTCAAAGTGGGCGCCCTGACCACGATCACGGTTTGCGAGATGCGAAACGCCGGGCTCTGGCTGTTTTGTTTCGTGCATGCTAAGCTGCTGCATGGCTTGGGCTCTGATTTGGCATTGTAACGCGGAACCCAGGCGGGCCAAAGCATGAAATGGTGATCGCGCGGCGTCGTCCTCGCTCCCCGTGATCCACGTGGGCCGATTCTTCCATCCTCAGTCACCGCTTTGTCCCCTGCGCAGACGTTTAAGCGTATGTTTAATCACGTTAACGATTCTTGACAGTCATCCGACGCGTCAGGAAAAGAACCAAGAACGGCAGGAGGGCGTGGAACCTACCCTCCCAGGCTTCTGGTCGCATGGCACGCAAGTTGCCTCGCTGATCCCCGGGTGCTTTCCGATTGTCGTGCCTTGCACGAATGCAATCGGCCCCCAGTGTTGGAATTGCCCGACTACCCCGAACCAAAGGAGGATTCCATGCAAAGACTACTATTCGTGATTTCCAAAGGCTTCGAGAAAGCGGGAGGAGCGACCCGCGCCATGCAGTTCGCAGCCATCGCCGCGGAGCAGGGTCATCCTGTGGAGGTATTTCTCATCGACGATGCCATCCATTGGGCGCAGGTGGGGATGGCTGAGGGCATCCGCTCCACCACGGGCGAACACATGAAGGACATGTTGGACAAGCTCATCAATCGCAATTGCCCGATCCACGTATGCAAGGCCTGTGCGGACAAGCGTCTGATCGGACCAGACGAGCTCATCCAGGGTTCCAGGATCTCCAGTGCGACGGACTTGGTGAATATGCTCGGAAGTCCTGAATTTAAAGTGTTCACTTTTTGAGGGTGCGCCTCGCTGCGCTGGTTTTTGGAGGCATCCATGAGCCGATTTCAAGTTTATGTCCGATGGGCCGCCATGGCTGCCATCGGTGCCGTCTTGATCCTGCCGCTCCAGGCCTTGGCCCAGGTCAAGGTGCTCGACGAGAACCAGGCACCGGGGCGTACCATGGCCCAGCAGGCCACCAAAGGGCGGGAGATCTGGATCACGGCCGATCATTCCCTGCACCAGGCCCTCAAGAAAGAGCTGAAATCGGGGCCTGAAGTCACAGAATCCTGCCTTTCCTGCCATGAGCTTGCGGCGGGGCAGTTTCAGAAGACCATCCACTGGACCTGGATGGACCCTAACGCGGACCCGGCCCTGAGGGTGGGCAAAGGCGGGCTCACCATGAACAATTTCTGCATCAGCCTCTTGTCCAACGAGCCCCGATGCACGTCCTGCCACGCCGGCTACGGTTGGAAGGACAAGAGTTTCGACTTCTCCAATCCCCACAACGTGGACTGCCTCGTGTGCCATGAACAAACCGGTTCTTACCAGAAGTTCCCAACGGGGGCCGGCTTTCCCGTAGCAGAGCCCACCTTGTTCAAGGAAGACGGCAAGACGTATAATCCCCCCGAATGGAACAAAGTGGCCCAGAGCGTCGGCAGACCGACCCGCCAGAACTGCGGGACCTGTCACTTTTTCGGTGGCGGCGGGGATGGCGTGAAGCACGGGGACATGGACTCGTCCCTCATGAAGCCCAACAAGGAACTGGACGTCCACATGGGGGTCGACGGACAGAACTTCGATTGTGTGCGCTGCCATACCACCAGGGTCCATCACATTGCCGGCCGCATCTATTCCACGCCTGCGGCCAAGGACCGCAAGAGCCTCATTGAAGATGACCTCACCCCCAAGATCATGTGCGAATCATGCCACTCCCGAACCCCTCATAAACCCGGCGTCAAGGCCAATGACCACACGGACAAGGTCGCGTGCCAGAGCTGTCACATCCCCACATTTGCCCGAGTGAACCCGACCAAGATGTGGTGGGACTGGTCCAAGGCCGGAGAGATGAAGGAGGGACAGCCCTACAAGGAAAAGGACGAGTTTGGCAAGCCCAAGTACGACACCAAGAAAGGCGAGTTCCGGTGGGCGAGGAATGTGACTCCGGAGTATTTCTGGTTCAATGGATCTGTGAGCAACCTCACCGCCAACGACACCATCGATCCGAGCGGCGTCGTCAGAATCAGCTATCCCGTCGGGGACATGAACGATCCCAGTTCCAGGATCTTTCCCTTCAAGGTTCACAGGGGCAGGCAGCCCTACGACAAGGTGAACAAGAATCTCCTGATTCCGAAACTTTTCGGTAAGGAGGGCACCGGGGCGTACTGGGCCGAATACGATTGGCAGAGAGCCGTCGCCTCGGGCATGCAGTACGCGGGTTTGAGCTTTAGCGGGGAGATGGACTTCGTGGAGACGAGCTATGTCTTCCCCATCACCCACATGGTGGCACCCAAGGACAAGGCGCTCCAGTGTCAGGAGTGTCATGCCAAGAACGGACGTCTGAAGGACCTCCCTGGGTTCTACATGCCTGGCCGCGACACCAATCGGCCCATCGAGGTGCTTGGGTGGATAGTTGTGTTCGGGTCCCTGGTGGGTGTGTTCTTCCACGGGCTGGGCCGGTTTATCACGCGCGGAAGAAAGGAGGGTTGATCCATGACGACGTGCAGCATGGTCAACGTCTATCTCTACACACGCTACGAGCGCTTCTGGCATTGGCTCCAGACTGCTCTGATCCTGCTCCT
>CAZURN010000329.1:0-3561 GCA_964623165.1 uncultured Syntrophobacteraceae bacterium | reverse complement strand
TAGCGCTTGCCTTCCTTCATATAACAGGGAAGCAGCTTCAAGACGAGTGCACAGTAAGATTCTATGAACTGCCGGGCCTCATCCCATTGGAGTACCCATGCCTGGACCTCGGGCGAAGACCCATCCAGATGTTTCAATTCCTCCACGAAATAAGGATTGGGAAGGAACCTCACATCCATGACCAAGTCTGCCTCAAAGGGCAATCCGTATTTGAATCCGAAAGAAACGACCTGGATGCTCAATCGTTCCTTTTCGGAGATGCTGGAGTATGTCCGCGTGATCATCTCCTTCAACTGATGGACCGTGAGGTTTCCTGTATCGATCACACGGTCGGCGCGGCCTCGCAACGCCATCAGCTGCTGCCGTTCGGCCCCTATGGCATCGAGGAGGAGGGATTCCTGGGACGCTGCCGCTGGGTGTACCCGCCGCGTCTGGCTGTAGCGCCGCTGTAAAACATCGATGGACGCCTCCAGAAAGATCATCTCAAAACGGTATCCGGAAGCTTCCAGTGAAGAAAAGATCTTATCGTAATCCTTAAGAAACTTTCGTTCGCGGATGTCAATGCCCAGTGCAATCTTCAGGACATCCGGCATGTCGAGTTCACAAAGACGAAGCAGTTCAGGGAGCAAAGGCACCGGCAGATTGTCAATACAGAAGTAATCGAGATCCTCAAAAGCCTTGATGGCCGTGCTTTTCCCGGATCCGGACAGTCCTGTCACCACGACGATATGGACTTTTTTCCTCATGGAACTGCATCCACCTTCAATGACCGCGGAAGAGGCAGGCAGAACTCCCGGGAAGCAGCCGCAGCAATTCCGGGAAGATCACGATGACCAATATCATTATAATGGTGAGGAAGGCTTGGAAATAAGGAGGGATATCTAGAAAACCGATCGATCTTCTCTCGCCAACTCCCTGCCCGTTTCAGAAATCTTCGTCCTCTTGTTGGATGACCGCGAAGATTTCCCCCGGGCTTTTCACCGACCCGAGACGCTTGCGTATGGCATTGTTCTTCAGAAGCCTCGCAATTTTCGCCAATGCGCGAAGGTGAATGCCTGAAGAGGTTTCGGGAGCAACAAGGAGAAAAAAAAGATGAACAGGCCTTCCATCCATTGATTCGAAATCGACCCCTTGGGTCGATTTTCCGAAAGAAAGCACGAGCTGGTTAAGGTCTTTGATTTTTCCATGGGGGATGGCAATGCCGTCACCGATGCCGGTGCTTCCCAGGCGTTCCCGCTCCAGGAGAACCGCCATGAGTCGATCCCTGTCAAGCTGTGGGTTCTGAATGCGTACGGCGTCGATGAGTTCTTCCAGGACAGCCTTCTTGGTTGTGCCTTTCAGCTCGGAAATGATGGATGTTTCTGAAAGAATATCCAAAATCTTCATTCATCTCTCTCGCAAGTCAAAACCTGGCCGGAAGAACCATTGAAGCACTGTTCCCCCAAAAGGAACCCACTTCCTTGGGAATGGATGCGATCACCAGGAGAGATCTCCAACCCACAATGGTCCAGTCGCGTCAACCCATGTCAGGATACGGTCTCAATCAACCCAAAGTGTCCGTCTTTTCTCCGATACAGCACATTGACCCGGTTTGAGTTCCTGTTGGTGAAGACCATGAACTCTCCGCCGCTCAAGTTCAACTGCATCAGCGCCTCTTCCAGGTCCATGGGCTTTGCGAAAACCTGCTCCGTCCTGATGACCCGCGGTTCTCTCTCAACTTCTACAGATCCGATCCCCAACCGCTCGGATCCTGCCATAAAGTCTTTCTCTGAATTCGACGGCTTTCTGCGCCGAACCTTTTCCTTGTTCTTTCTGACCTGCCCCTCAATGCTATCCGCCAACAGATCCAGCGCCGAATACATGTCGTCCGTTTCTTCGGTCCCGTTGATGCGGATGCCATTGGAATCGATGGAAACCTCCGCAATATGCCTGAATTTCTCCACTTTCAGAACAACGTGGGCCTCGATAGGTTCCTCGAGGTACTTCTTTACTCTCAAAAGCTTTTCCTCTGCATATTCTTTGAGTGGAATTGAAGGGTCAATGTGCCGAAAAGTCACATTCACCTGCATATTTTGCTCCTCCGCCGGATGATGCCATCACGTATCCTTCTGGTGATCCCAAAAGGTCTTCCTGCGTTTGCTGGAAGGCAGTATCCCCATCATCTCGCGATATTTGGCAATGGTTCGACGAGCGATGCTGATATTCTCTCTTTCCAGAAGCTCGACGAGTTCCTGGTCACTATAAGGCTTGCTCGAGTTTTCTTCTTTGATCAGCTGGCGGATTCTTTCCTTGACACTTTCTGAGGCCACTGAATCACCAAGAACGCTATTTATGGAACTGTTGAAGAAATATTTCAACTCAAAAATCCCGTGGGCGGTGTGCATGTATTTGCTTGCCGTCACACGGCTGATGGTCGATTCGTGCATTCCCACATCCTCAGCGACATCACGCAAAACCATGGGCTTAAGATGGGCGACCCCTTTGTCGAAGAAATCCGACTGCAGCCTCACAATGCTTTGAGCCACCTTGTAGAGGGTTCTCTGACGCTGATGGATACTCTTGATCAACCATGCGGCAGACTTCAGTTTGCCCTGGATATAGTCCCTGGCGTCAGAGGGAATATTGCTGTCTTCAGAGAGCGCCTCCTTGTAATAGGCACTCACCTTGAGCTTCGGCATTCCGTCCTCATTGAGAACCACGACGAATTCGTCACCCACTTTGACCACATAGATGTCGGGGCTGATGTATTCAACGCTATCCTCGTTGAAGGCACTGCCCGGGCGCGGATCCAGCCTCAGAATGAGGTCTATCGCCGCTCTGACATCCTGCGGACTCCTCTTCAATACACGCACCAGTGCCTGGTAATTCTTGTTTTCCAGGTAATGCAGGTGGTGTTGAAGAATGCGAACGGGCAGGTCATCCTCCAAGTCCAGGTTTCTTGCCTGAATCAGGAGGCATTCCTTGAGGCTTCGGGCCGCCACGCCCACGGGATCGAAAAGCTGAACACGGCCCAGAACTTCCTCGACTTCTTCCAGTGACGCTCCGGCCATGCTGGCAATCTCATCCAGCTCGGCATCCAGGTAGCCATCGTTGTTCAGGTTGCCAATGATCAAGGCTCCGATTTCTTTTTGCTCATCCGTCATGCCCGAGAGCCGAAGCTGCCAGACCAAGTGGTCTTCAAGGGTCTTGGGAGGTGTCAGGCGGTAGTCGTATGAAGGCCACTCCTTGGCCGGGTCCGTTTCCACCAGGACAGGGGTTCCCGAGCTGTACTCATCCAGATAGGCTTCCCAGTCGAAATCCTCTCGAACTTTCTCGGTCACTTCCACTTCCGGATAGGGCTCGTCGGCACCATCAGCTGCGATTTCCCCGGGTTCGTCAACATCCGCCCCGTCTTCCTGCATTTCCTCAAGGACGGGGTTTGTTTCCAGTTCCTGGTTAATGGTTTCGACGAGCTCAAGGCGAGAGAGTTGAAGCAGTTTGATCGCCTGCTGCAACTGGGGAGTCATGATCAGTTGCTGGCTCAGTCTGAGTTGCTGCTTTAGTTCCAATGCCGCCATAATT
>CAZURN010000328.1:0-3602 GCA_964623165.1 uncultured Syntrophobacteraceae bacterium | reverse complement strand
ATCCCGGATGCAATCTCAGGAGACCCTCCCAAGATCGCATCAACGCTTTCCAGGAGGTCTTGAAGAACGCGCGCCTGACCACTCTCATCAGGCAAAGCCGCGGGTCCGATATCCATGCGGCATGCGGGCAGCTGGCAGCCACTTATACGTCAGAGGCTTCGGGCCTCAGCGACCATCTGTGAAACCGGATGCAGCCCCCAGCACTAAAACGCGACGACGGGTTAACACTGGAGACGCAAATGGATGATGCTTGAGCGCTTGCCTCAAAAGGGCACCGGGTTCATCTCTGTCCGCTTGTTCGGCAGTCTTCATGAAACCGGTGCCGGCGGAAATGCACTGTGTGCGGCACTGCTCACCCGTTCCTTGCCAGGGCCTTCCTTGTCACCTCCATGAAAGCCTTGAGGCTCGGCGAAACCCATCTTTCCCGGTACCAAACCATCAACAGGGCCACCTCAATCCGCCCCTCTGTCCAAGGCAGCTGAACGAGCTGCTTGCGGGAAACCTCTTCGCACACGGCGATTTCCGGGAGGACTGTGACTCCCACACCCGTCATGAGGACTCGCTTGATGACCTCCACACTGTAGAATTCCAGCTTGGTTGTCTTTCCAACTTCCTCCTGTTCAAGGATTTGCTCGAAGACCTTCCTGTAGCTGCAATCCACTCTTGAGAGCAAAATGGTCTCTGCCGCCAGGTCCCGGGTGTGCACTGTCCGTTTGGCGGCCAGGTGATGCTTCGGGGAAGACACGAGAACCACTGGCTCAAAACCCAGGGTATCTACGAAAAGATCCGATGCATTCACGGAATCCGCCAGGAGAAAGGCCAGGTCCGTAATTCCCTTGCGCAGGTCTCTTGCGAGCCCCTCGTGGGAGCAGGTGATAAAGTTCAGCTGCACCTTTGGGAACCGCGAGTGGAACTCCTGGATCACCATAGGCAATCTGTGCCCCCCGAATGTCTCCGGAATCCTCACCGTGAGCGATCCCAACGGTTCACTGCCCCCCGTCATCTCCGATTCCGCCTCGTCAACCAGATCCAATATCTTGTTCGCATACTGGAGTAGTTGCACACCGGCTTCGGTCAGCTGGACCTTCTTACCGAGTCGGTCGAAAAGGTGCGTGCCGAGCTCTTCCTCCAGAGCATGAATCTGGGCCGAGATGCTGGACTGGGCATAATGGAGCCTGTCCGCAGCCTTGTTGAAACTCAAAAGGTTCGCCACGGTCTGGAATGACCTGATCTGTCGGATTTCCATCCCCCACCTCTTATTATCGGAATTCTAGATTAGTACATACAAAACAATTCGCTTGATTCGATTTGAAATTACTAATAATCATAAATCGAGATCTAAATTCGATCAACCCAGAACAACGAAAGGAGAATCAAACATGGATGCAACAGAAAAGGCGTTGTCCTTGTTCGAAGACGGCTTGAACTGCGCACAGGCAATTCTCACGGCATTCGGCGAACCTTACGGCGTGAGTCCTGCGAGCGCCAGAAAGCTGGGTCGTCCATGGGGCGGCGGTGTGGGCCGCATGGGCCAAACCTGCGGGGCCGTCACCGGGGCCATCATTCTACTGGGCCATGCCCAAGATGGTGCGCTGCCTGAGGCCGATGCCAGGAACAAGATCTGCGCCTCCGTCAAAGAGTTGATCCAGCGATTCAAACAACGCAATGGATCTGTGATCTGCAGGGACCTGCTGGGCGCGGACATCAGCACTGAAGAAGGGCAGCGGAAGATCAAAGAGGAGATGCTCATGAAAAAAATCTGTCCGAAGTTTGTAGAGGATGCGAGCGTCATTCTGGCAGAACTTCTGGCAGGTTGATGCGGGAATGGAGGGTCGGAGGAATGGAGCCGATCGTTAGCGACAGGGGTGAAGCCGAACCTATTGCCGCCCGTGATCAGAGCCTGTCGATGCATGGGGACAGATTGTGTCTTTATGCCATGGCATCGGCCGCGGCCGGTTTGCTGGCTTCGGAGATTCTTGATCTCCGGTTTCTGAACCGGTTCATTCCTCTTGCTCTCTTCATGATGCTCTACCCGATGATGCTCGATGTGGAAATTGTGAAGGCGGCAGGTCTGCTCAAGAGACCAGGACTGCTAACCATGGCCTTGTTCATGAACTTCATCCTGGCCCCCCTCCTTGTTTTCTCCGTTTCATGGGCCTTCCTTCCCAAGTCCCATCCGATGCTCGCCGTTGGGATGGTGGTGTTTGGACTGATCCCGTGCGGCGGCATGGTGCCTGCCTATACTGGGGCAGTCGGCGGAAATGTGACGCTATCGGTGGTGATCTCTGCGGTGAGCCTTTTCCTATGTACAGGTCTTACCCCTTTGTGGATGTGGGTCCTCCTCGGCCGGTGGTTGTCGTTCCCATACATGCAAATAGCGGGATATTTTTTGGGCGTCATAGGCCTCCCGTTTCTTTTGGCCGATCTCAGCCGAAGAGCAATCATCGCACGGTGGGGTCGTGAAACCTTCGTCGAAACGAGGATCAGGCTCCGGAGGTCTGTTTCTTGGGGTTTCATGTCGCTGATGTTCATCATTTTCTCCCAGAACGGGAAGCTCCTCCTTGAAAATCCCGCACTGATCCTCGAAATCGCCATCCCAGCATCCATCTTCATCGTCGCACTTCTGGTGTTTTCCGGGTCTGTCGCAAAATTGGCAAGACAGGGGGGTGAGGACGCAGAGGCTTTCACCGTGAGCGTTTCGGTGAAGAACACCGCCATCGCCATGGCATTTGCCACCACCTCCCTTGGGTCAGAAGCCGCCTTGGCCATCGGGGTAATTGGTCCGCTGGTGCAGGCGCCGATCATGCTCCTCTACCTGGAGCTGAACTATCGGACGTGGGGTGGCTTGAAACGGCGCAATTCGGGCTGGGCGGATGAGGCTTGAGAGTCTTCATATTTACCTGCTTTGCCTGCACACCCGGATTCTCTCATTCTTTCATCGTCCAAGCTTCCATTGCGAGAGGGGTGTCCCTTCTCCCATTTTCCTACAAAGGAAGCTCCCGATGTTCTATAGTTGGGTGGGTGTCAGTCAAGCCGCAAGCTTTATGGTTCGGGAACGAACAGGGATGATATGCTCCTGATCACATTCTGCAAGGGAAGGATTATTGACTTTGAAACCTGATTTTAGTAAGCATGATGGCCTAGTTCCCGTGATTGTCCAGAGTGTCGGCAGCGAGAAAGTACTCATGCTGGCATACATGAACGAGCTTGCCTGGGAAAAGACTGTGGAGACCGGAAAGGCCCACTACTGGAGCCGCTCCCGTGGGAAACTCTGGGTGAAGGGGGAGGAATCGGGCCATACACAGCTGGTGCGTGATATCTTCCTGGACTGCGATTTGGACACGGTCCTTCTTCGGGTAGAGCAGCTGGGAGGGGCAGCCTGCCACACGGGTTACGCGAGCTGCTTCCACAGGCGTTACGCTGACGGAGATCTGGAAGTCGTGGGAGAGCGCATCTTCGACCCAAAGGAGGTATACAAGAAGTGAAGCAGCTCATCCTGGGGATTCCCAAGGGAAGCCTTCAGGAATCCACCATCAACCTGTTCCGCCAGTCGGGCTGGCGGATTTCTCTTTCCAACCGGAATTACTTCCCGGAAATCAACG
>CAZURN010000327.1:0-3650 GCA_964623165.1 uncultured Syntrophobacteraceae bacterium | reverse complement strand
CCAGCCACGTCCATGAAGGTGCCATAGACGACGAACAACAGCACAAAAGAGACGCTCACCGAGATGGGCACACCGAAGATGCCCTCGAGCGTCATATACATGTGCCCGATGATCCGGTCTAACTCATAGCCGCGATGGGACAGAACCCCTGGGAAATAGCGCCCCAGGCAGGTGTAGAGCAGGAAGCCCAGCACAACCAGCGTGAACGTCTTGTCCACTGCTCGCCGCGAGAGTTCCAACAGAAGCAGAATAGCGACGATGCCGAAAAAGACGTCCAGGGAATCCGGCAAAGTCGACCGGCGGATGAACTGGTCCAGGTCGATGAGAGCAAAAACAATGGTGGCCACGCCAAGGACTGCCAGGGTGATGTCGAGGGCAACAGACCAGCGGGCGGATTTCACGGAAACCGGATAGGACAGAAAACCCAGGCCGAAAATGAAAGCCAGATGGACCATGCGGAAGGTGTGCGTCTCAACTGGAAGGACAGCGCCGTAGAGCGACCAGCTCACAAAGGCCACAAAGAGGATGCCAAGAACGATCGAATATCTGTTCTGATTTTCCTGTATAATCCCCATATTATCCCTTCCTGCCCACAGTTTCCTTATTCCCAGATACCTCGATCGTTTGTCAAGGAGTTTCAAGTGACTGCGAGTGGCAAAGACTCAATGCATCCCTAGATGTTCCAGCACAACTCAACTGGAACGCACAGCACTGATGACAATCGATTTTGACCCATACGATCTCTTCCGGAGTCTCGGCTTTTCATGATATGAAGAGGGTTCAAGCGGCGCATGCGCGCAAGGGGTAATCTCAAGGGGTGTAATGCTGCAAGGGCTCTGACAGATTGATGTGACCCTGCGCAACATCTCAGATGACCTGTTTGATTTGGCTGGATGGCGCTGGATTTCCTGTCTGTGCTGGTATGAGTCCCCCAAACAGGTGGCGCGGTCCGCCACCCACCTGGGTCCAGGCATCGACGCGGGCATTTAGAAGGGCTTCAATGGAGAGTGAAGAACAAACCAGAGAGGATTTGATCGCCGAATTGGCAATTCTGCGTCAGCACGTCCGCAGGCTCGAAAGGGACAATGTGGAGCGGAGGCGTGCTGAGGAGTTGATCCGTGAGAGCGAGGAACGTTATCGGCGGATGCTCAATGCGGTCACAACCTACACATACTCAGTCGAAGTCCATGAAGGTCGAGCGGTTTCGACGCAGCACAGTGTGGCGTGTGTCTCAGTCACGGGCTACAGCAAACAGGATTATGATCACGATCCTCACCTTTGGTATTCAATGATCCATCGATCAGACCGGAACATGGTGGAAAGTGCCATTAATGACGTCCTCGCCGGGAGAGACAGACCTCCCGTCGAACACCGGCTCATTCGTAGGGACGGCAGAACGATATGGGTTCGCAACACCATGGTGCCATGCCGCAACGACCAAGGTCACGTGGTCCGCTATGATGGTGTGGTGGAGGACATCACTGCGCGCAAGCAGACCGAGGCGCACATCCTGTGGGGCCAGAAGATGGAAAGCCTCGGCAGGATGGCTGGAGCGATCGCCCACAATTTCAACAACATCATCTCCATCATCCTTGGGAACGCCGAGTTGATCACCGATGAGCTTTCACCAGGTGCATCGGTCCTACACCGTGTCCGTCAGATCATCGATGCTTGTGTGCGTGCACAAACCATCACGAACCAAATCGTAGCCTACACTGGGCACATGCCTCTCAGCCTGGGCTTGCTGGAGCTGTCAGGGCTTGTCAAACAGATGGCTCCGCTCCTTGAGGCAAGCATCCCGCCGGGAATAGCCTTGCATTACAACCTGTCCGCGAGTCTCCCGTCCATCAACGTTGATGCCGGCCAAGTACGGCAGATGATCTTGAGTCTCTTCACCAATGCCGTCGAAGCCATCGGTGAAAATCCCGGGTGTGTTACCATTGGCACCGGTCTGACCAAGGCCGGCGCCGATTTCTTTGATGAGCCGCACCTCGCGAGGGACCTTCACGAAGGCCCCTACGTGACACTGGAGTTGACCGATGATGGCTGTGGAATGGATGAAACCATCCGGACAAGGATCTTCGACCCTTTCTTTTCCACGAAATTCCTCGGACGGGGGCTTGGACTTCCTGCCGTGCTGGGCATTGTCAGTCGACACGGCGGATTCGTCAAGGTACGCAGTGAACCTGGCACTGGCAGCACTTTCTTGATTGGATTTCCGGCAATTGAGAGCATGCAACCCACGGTGGCGCCAGCTTATGACATTTGAGATTGAAATCGGTGAGTGAGGGGTGATCTGCAGATTCTCCTTTCATCCTCAGCATTTGCCGCCAAGAATGGTCCAACCGCGTTGTGTTTGAACGTGCACCTGAGCCTCGCAGGTTGTGACCTGGTCCTGCGAAAGCGTTGCTCCACCTCCGCTGCTCCCTTGCTCGCTTTGTGCACTCCATCAAGATGACCGCCCCAGGTTTGCCTAGGATCTTAACACTGTGATCCAGGTGCATCGCATCAGCGCGAGACTCCCCGCTGGGGCCACTCTACTGAGGGTAGAAAGCAAGACCACTCACCGGATGCGTTGGGAGAGCCCTGAAACCATTTGGTAGGCAGACATCGGATATGCCTGCCACATCTGGTTCTCCTCAGAGTAGAAAAAAGGGGCTTCCGCAGAGGGGCGCCAATCCCTTTCTTGTCAGAGGCGATCCATTCGGTGCTTCCGATCAAAAGTGCACCAGCAGACAATTTGAGGTTCAATGGGTTCCGATGATGGAGTTTGGCCGAGAGGTATTGTGACGAGGATGGCATGGTTGGTGCTTCACCAGGCTTTGGGTTTGAGATGACACGAAGCTGCATTGAAGCTAAGGTGCATGACTTTCGCAAACTCCGTTCAAACGAGGTTCAGATCGTTTTGTATTGCAGAGGGTTGAACAATGGATAGGCGAAATTTCACCAGAGTGCGGTTCCGGTCCTTGGCGGTCGTGAAAAGTCGGTTGAGCGAAATCAAAGGTGTGGTGGAAGATTTGAGCCTCAACGGCGTCAGACTCAAGACAACTCAGAAATTGGACCTTGGCAAGGAAGTGCAGGTCAGAATCCTGTTGAGGAGTCGACTATCCGATTTATGGATAGAGGTGTTGGGGGTCGTCATAAGACATGCGGTCAACGGGATGGTTGTCCAGTTCAGCAATATGTCCCTTGAAAGCTATGTTCATATTCGGAACGTGATTTCGCATCGCCTGCAAGACAGAAGCAAGGTTTTTCAGGAATTCTTCACTCACATGACAAGAGGGTCCGCCAGGGGACCCTGTGCAGAGGTGGAATTCGCCAGATTGTTCAGTTTCCAAGTTGACCAGCAAATGGTGCCGCTGTAAGAGCACCTGATCTGAGGGCAGGCCCCAATCGAGGGCTCCATCATTTGCCAATCACCATCCTTCCAGATTTTCAGACTGCCCATTTCCCGCATTTCAACGCCGTTGGCAACAGCAGAGGAATCTCAAGGAAAAGAGCCACAGAACCGTCTTCTTGAGTGTCCCAAACCCGATTCGAACCACTCTTGACGAGGATTTGGCCAATCGATCATTGAGTTAGATTCGGATATGTGTGTACCGCACCCGGATCCTTGGACACAAGTTTGGGTTGAGAAGTTCATGACATTG
>CAZURN010000326.1:0-3655 GCA_964623165.1 uncultured Syntrophobacteraceae bacterium | reverse complement strand
AGGTTCTTCAGAGACCTGAGCCCCTTTGTGAGGTGGCTGACCGCCTCTGCATGGGCCGAACTCGTGAGGGCTCTTTGGCCCGCCCGGTACCAATAGCCAACCGCCTCCTTCATGAGGCCTGCTGCTTCACAGTGATGAGCCATGATTTCGGGCTCACTGGCAACGATCTCAGGGGACATCTCCTGCAATGCAATCACAATCTTCTCATGCACCTCGCGACGTTTGCTCTTCAGCATCGTGCCATAAGCGGCCTCTTGCAGGAGCGCATGTTTGAACAGGTACGTCGCCCGCGGCACCGTGCCACGCTGATGGAGAATTTCCGCCTCCACGAGTTGGCAGAGAGCTTCCTGCAGAGACGCCTCACGGAGCGGTGACAACGCCTGGAGGAGTTCGTACGGAAACTCTCGTCCCACGGCAGCGCCCAGCTGGGCTACCCCTTTCACATGCGAGAGGCGGTCGAGGCGCGCCACCAGGGAATCCTGAAGTGTCGTCGGTATTGCCAGTGCGGGGATGGGTTCGGTGACTCCATCGTGTTGGTCTCTCTCTCGCAGGATGCCGGAATCAAGCACCATTTTCGTCAGCTCTTCGACAAAAATGGGAATGCCATCCGTTTTTTCCACCACATAGTCAATCACGTCTCTGGGCATGGGCTTTCCACCTGCCACCCCCGAAATCATGCTTCTCACCTGATGATCGGTGAGAGGGTTCAGTCTGATCTGGGTGATGCGGCCATCTTCCTTCCATGTCGGCTGAAAGGAAGGACGGAAGGCGAGAATGAGAAGTGCAGGCATCGACCAGACTCCCTCAATGAGGGCGTTGAGAAGCTGCAGCGAAGACGGGTCGATCCAGTGGAGATCGTCAACAACCAGAACCAAGGGCTGAAGCTTCGCAAGCCCAAACAGCCAACTGCAAAGCAACTCCAGGGTCTTGGCTCGCTGTGCCTCGGGGCTCAACCGCGGAGGAGGATAATGCTCGGGCAGCGGAAGCAGAAGGAGTGAGGTGAGTAGAGGAAGTGCTTCGTTGAGTGGAAAGCCCATGCGTGAGATTCCCAGCTCCAGCTTTGCGGTCTTGTCACTGGGTGAGTCCTCACTGGTGAAAAACAGCCCGCTCCTCAACAGATCAATCACCGGGTGCAGGGCAGAATCCTGGTGAAAAGGGGAGCCGCGGCATTCCAGCCATGTGTGGGTTTGCTGGTCGAGTTGATCGCGCAAAACCATGGTCAGACGTGTCTTCCCGATCCCTGCCTCGCCGGACAGAAGAACTACCTGGCCTCGGCCATCCCGGGCCTGCTTCCAGCGATCGAGCAGGACACCCACTTCCTCCCGCCGGCCGATGAGGGGGGTGCGACGGTAAGTGCCGACGAGATCAAAGTTGCTCGAAACCCCGCTGGCTTGGAGAACCCTGTACGCATTGATCTGATCGGCAATGCCCTTGAGGGATTGCCTGCCTAATTCCTGTACGATGAAGAGGCCTCTCACCAGCCGAAACGTTGCGTCACTCATGACGACGCAATTGGCTTCAGCAATCCCTTGGAGGCGTGCCGCCACATTTATGGTGTGGCCAAAAGCCAGTCTTTCGCACGAATCGTCTCCCCCGGTTTGTCCGACCACGACGGATCCCGAATGGATCCCGATTCGCACCGAGAGCCGAACGCCGTATCGTCTCTCGAGTGTGGTATTCATCACATCGAGATCATCGAGAATTCTCAAGCCTGTCCTTACCGCCCGCTGTGCGTCATCCTCGTGGGCCTGGGGGTATCCGAAATAGACCAGCACCCCGTCACCGAAATGCTGCGCGATATGACCCTCATACTTGCTCACGACCCGTGAGCAGGTTTCCTGATAGGAACGAATCATCTCATGAAAATCTTCAGGGTCTTGGTGTTCAGCAATCGATGCAGAGTCAACGAGATCGCAAAACACCACCGTGATGTGACGCCTCTCGCTTTCGGCAGGCATCACCTTGGGTTGCATTGCAGCGGGATCAGGCTGGGGAAACCGTGAAGGGCGTTCAATGGTAAGACTGGCACCGCAATTGAGGCAGAATTGCACGTCTGCTGGATTCAATCGGTTACAGAAAAGACATTCCATTGAAGACTTGATTGCGCTGCCGCAGTGGCCGCAGAAGTTCGCATTGAGAGCAATGTACCGGCCGCAGGAACTGCACTTCATGTGGGTCCTCCGCTCGGATCGTCTCAGGCAGCGCCATCGTCAGGAAAACTTTCCCATAACATGACTAACTACCACACCCTCAGTCTGAATGTCAATTTACTGAGTCGGGATGTGAAGTCCACAGCGACCTTTAAGAATAGAACCCAATGTTGAAATTGATATGAATCTAAATTGCTGTTTAGCTCTATAACTATGGTATATTTTAGGATTAGGATTGAAAATCAATCAATTATCGACTTGAATAGACGTCTATTAGTCCAGTGGTGATGCACATTCATATTGATAGTTATAAAAAAAGTCATATAAATTTTCGAGGTGCTATATATAACTATTATTATAAAGTATTAACATTAGGATAAGTTATTTTTAATCTTAATGAACTGCTTTAATAGAAGGCTTGCTGGAGAGAGTTGATCCAATTATTGTCGCTTAATTATGGTTGTCTGGACATCTTCACTATTTGCAGGAGGTTATGCTTAGGAAAAGAATCCTGGGTTGTCTTTGCCGGTCTGGTACACCGCAACTGGGCGCCTTGAGTAAACCAGCGGCGCCTGAGTCAGCAAGGCTCGCAGAATTGTAGAGCTTCACCGTTGAACTTTCACTTGACTTTTCCCACAGACTGGTTCGATCTGCTGGAATAACCCCACAAAGGATCCGCGCATGAACTATCAGGTGGTGATTATCGGAGCGGGACCAGCAGGACTCTTTGCCGCCATGCATCTGGAAAGGGAAGGGATATCTCCCGTGCTTCTGCTTGAGCAGGGACCGGACCTGAACGATCGTCACCGAGACCAGCCGTGTGGGATCCTGTGCGGATGGGGTGGCGCGGGAGCTTACAGTGATGGGAAGCTCATCCTCTCTCCCGAAGTGGGCGGCTTTCTCGGCGATTTGTTGTGTGTCGATGAACTGAACAGCCTCATCGAGGAAGTGGACTGCACATATCAGGTGCTCGGAGCGCCCGCTGAAGTGTACGGGGGCGATCAGGATGCGATTGAGGTCCTGAAGGCCCGTGCCCGTCATGCGGGGCTGATTTTTGTCCCCACTCGCCTTCGCCACATCGGGACAGAAAACTGCAAATCAGTGCTGCGGAACATTCGAAAGCGGCTGCAGGATCGAGTGGAGATCCGCACCCTCTGTCGCGCTCAGCACCTTCTCACAGAGGGCTCCGTGGTTCGGGGAGTAAGCCTGGAAACCGGGGAAACCGTGAAAGCGGAGTGCGTGATTGCGGCCCCGGGACGGTCAGGCTCGGTGTGGATCCGGGAGGAAGCTCGCCGGTTGGGCATTCCGTCTGTGCCCAGCCCTGTGGATATTGGAGTGCGTGTGGAGGTGCCGGCCGAGATCCTGGCTCCCGTCTGCCATGCCTTGTATGAAGTGAAGTTGATCCATTACTCGCGCACGTTTGACGACAAAGTCCGCACTTTCTGCATGAATCCAAGAGGCGAGGTGGTCCTGGAAAACTACAACGGTCTGGTCACGGTGAACGG
>CAZURN010000325.1:0-3675 GCA_964623165.1 uncultured Syntrophobacteraceae bacterium | reverse complement strand
CAAGAATCCTCCTTCTCTCCCTGGCTCTCATGACCTACATCGCCGGATTCGACATTCTCTACGCCTGCCAGGATCTGGAATTCGACACGAAAGAAAGATTATATTCCATACCTGCTTGTATGGGCATCGGGAAGGCGTTGAAGGTGTCGACGGCACTTCACGCAGGGACGTTTGTTTTTCTCTTGTCCGTCTACTTCGCGTTTCATCTGGCAACAGGATACATCGTATGCCTTGTGCTCATCGCATCACTCCTGGTGGTCGAGCACATCCTCGTGAGGCCCGGGAATCTCTCCAGAGTCAATCTAGCGTTTTTTCACGTGAACAGCGTGATTTCGGTTCTGCTGTTTTTCGGCGTCTTCACGGACACATTCCTCGCATGATCGCACAGGATACTTCCGCATGAAATCATCCCACCAGAATCTGCAGGAGTTCATCGCCCTCCTGGAAAGTACCGGCGAACTCATCAGGATCAAAGCCCCTGTCTCGGCGGACCTGGAAATCACCCAGATCACGGACCTCGTCTCCAAGAGCCCCGGGGGCGGAAAGGCACTCCTTTTCGAGAAGGTGCACGATCATCGCTTTCCGGTTCTGACCAACGCCTTTGGGAGCGAGAAGCGCATCTGCATGGCTCTCGGCGTTTCCGATCTCGACCACCTGGCCCGCCGAGTGCGACACTTCATCGAAATGCCCCCCCCCAGGTCCTTCATGGATACGGTGCGCATGTTGCCTTTGGGCATGGATGTGCTGAGGTTCTTTCCAAGGAGAGTGAAAAAGGCCCCCTGCCAGGAGGTTGTGTACACTGGAGACGCTGTGGATCTATCCATTTTGCCCGTGTTGAAATGTTGGCCGCAGGATGGGGGACCTTTCGTCACCCTGCCCGTGGTCATCACCAGGAGCCTTGCCACCGGGCGAAGGAATGCCGGGATGTACCGGCTCCAGGTGTATGACGCCAGAACCACCGGCATGCACTGGCACATCCACAAGGACGGCTCACACTACTTTCAGGAATTCAGGAAGGCCGGGAGTCGGATGCCGGTCGCCGTGGCCGTCGGAACCGATCCGGCCACCACTTACGCGGCCACTGCCCCCTTGCCCCGGGGAATCGATGAGATTCTCCTCTCAGGATTCATCCGCCGCAAACCAGTCCCCATGGTGCGCTGCCTCACGGTGGACCTGGAGGTTCCCGCCGAGTCCGAGTTCGTCCTTGAAGGGTATGTGGATCCCGAAGAGCTCCGGCCGGAAGGCCCCTTTGGCGACCACACCGGCTACTACTCCTTGGTGGGCGAGTATCCGGTTTTCCACTTGACCGCCATCACCCACAGGCGTTCACCGGTCTACCCGGCAACCATCGTGGGGCGCCCCCCCATGGAAGACTGCTACCTCGCCAGGGCCACGGAACGGATCTTCCTCCCCCTTCTCAACACCGTGCTCCCCGAGGTCCACGATTACTGGATGCCATGGGAAGGGGTCTTCCACAACGTGGCGGTCGTCTCCATCCTGAAGGAATATCCCGGGCATGCCAGGCGCATCATGAGCGCCATGTGGGGACAGGGGCAGATGAGCTTCTGCAAGGCCGCCGTTCTCGTTGATGCATCCGTGGATCTGAGCTCCCCTCGAGATGTCCTGCGGGTCATCCTCAATGAAATCGACCTGGAACAGGACATCTTCATCTCCGAGGGCATATTGGACGTTCTCGATCACAGTGCGCCCGAACCCCTCTTCGGGGCGAAAATCGGGATTGACGCCACCAAACGGATCGCCGGCGAAAGGGATCGCACTCAAGCCGCGACTTCTTGTGGGATGCCACCAAGAGAGGCAATACAGGAGGCACTGCAGCAGGTTTCGAGTTCCCTGGGAACGTTCCATGTCCCGGACATGTCCGTCCGCAATCGTCCCATTCTCATCACCATGGAGAAGGACGGCTCCGTGAGCGGACGAAACCTCGCGCACCCTCTCCTTGATCACGCCCAGCTCCGCACATTCTCCCTCATTCTGCTCTATGACAGCGGAATTGACTTGAAGGAGTCATCCCTTGTCCTCTGGAAACTGTTCAACAACGTGGATCCAAAACGGGACATTCTCAGGAGGGATGGAAGGCTTGTCATCGATGCGACCCGAAAGGGCCCCGAGGATGGCCATTACAGGGAATGGCCCGATGACATCGTCATGGACTCCGAGGTCGTGGGTCGTGTTGCAAGGCGTGCCGACGAACTGGGGATAAGCGAATTCCTGTCGTCGTGAGTGCCTGTCTTCACGTCACTTTCTCAACAACAGGGCCTCATAGGCTTTCTTGACCTTCAAGAACGACTCATGATCCCCTCCCATGTCAGGGTGAGCCTCTTTGGCCTTCTCCCGATAGAGGCGCATGAGGTCCTTGCGGTCCATTCCCCTGCATGCCTCCGTGCTGATCCCGAGTATGGCACAGGCTTCCTCATTGGACACCTCTCCCCCCCTGGCCGGTGGCCTCCTCCATGGACGCCCGCGCCGCATGAAATTCTCCAGCCAGTCTTCGTGGGTACCCCTGTCGAACTCATGATCGAAGTACAGGATGAGGTACCTCACCAGGTAGCCGTGCAACACCCCGGGGTCGTGATGCCACACACCCCGAAAGAAAGTTGGGTCCCCATTGACCCGACACACCTGCTCTAGAAATATCGAATCCAGTCTCTCCGCATCCAATGCCGCAGGGTGATTCCGCATGAGATGATGCGGGAAATGCGCCTGCAGGTTGAAGGCGGTGAAAACGTAGCACTTGGCCTCCTGGGGGCGGAGAACCACCTCCATCATCTCAAAGGTGTGTTCGATCTCGTCCCGGCTCTTGCCAAGAAGCACATTGAGGAATTTCCATGCCCTCCCCTCCAATTCCCCGATGTCGATTCGACCGCACCGCAGATAGTGCAGCCTTCGCTTGTCGAATGAATGGAGTTCCTTCTGCTTGCTCAGCAGTTCCCGTGAAGAACACGTTCGCCATGGGTCTGCAGGCCGATAAGTCCCCCTGAATTGAAACCGTTCGATGATGTTCCGGATATCCGGGCGCATGAATGGAAGAAAAGCCTTTTCGAGATCATCCGTTGTGTAATTGACATGCTGAGAACGAAGTCCTTCCTCAAGGCTCTCATGGAAGTAATAGCCCTTCCCGCCCGGATACTCGATGTACTGCCCGGGGCTTGAACCCAGGTCCATGATGTCCCTGTGTCTCCAAACATCCTGGTCCCTATAGGTTTCCCGCAAGATATAGTGGTCGCCGTCTGTATACCTGACTCGCCTGATGTACAAGCAACTCTCCTGGATCACGCAATCTGCGAAGGAATCAACTCCCTCGGCTCAGCGCTTCTGCCAGCAAGCCCATACCCCGTGCCCCCCGCACTTCTTTGCCAATCACCGAGGCACCATCGTGTTCATGTTCCTCTTGTCATACCCCCCAACCTTTTGAATGACGTCGTGCCATCATAGGTGCCATTGTCAACTGCACTTCCAGCCTGGGATCTATCAACTCCCAACAGTATAACGCCTGGATTGAGTGGTACCAAGGCGACAGTTCCTGCTACATGGCATGCCGTACGGGCGGGGATAAACCCCATAAGTGCTCAAGTAAGGATGAGCAGCGCCAATTATAAGGCCCGTCATTCCTGCGAAAGCAGGAATCCAGAATCTTTACTTGTTATATTGGACTAG
>CAZURN010000324.1:0-3692 GCA_964623165.1 uncultured Syntrophobacteraceae bacterium | reverse complement strand
CGAGGGCTTGAGCCATGGCATTGAAATCGGCGGTCAGTTGACCGAGTTCATCTCGGTAGGGTCCCTCGATGCGCGTTTCGAACCGCCGGGAACTCAAAGCCCGCGTCCCATCAGCCAGTTTTCGCACTGGCGCGAGAATACGGCGGGACAGCACATAGGTCACAAGCACAGCCAGGATCAGGGCCACAGCTCCCGTCGAATAAAACATTTGCGATTGGTGTGTGATGAATTCCACATCCAAAGGATGTGACGGACGTTCCAACTTCTTCAATCCAACCCAACCGACCGGATGGCCCTCCGATACTATGGGCTCCAACCGGCAATTGTCCGCTGAGGCCGACTCCTCTTGTGAGAGGGGGTTCTTTTCAGCGTCGAAGAGCACGATGCGGGGAAGACCGGGATGATGAGCCAGGGCAGGAGGGCTTCCCATCCCGGGGTTTCCCTCCCTGTGGGGAGGAAAGGGACGGGGTGGGGGAGGGAAGGGAGGCCTGCCCGCAATTCCCTCCCCCGGTGGAGGACCAGGCATCATGGCCGACCAGCGGAGCCAGTGACTCCAGTTGCCGAGGACAGTCTCCCAGTTGCCGCTCTTTCGGTATTCCTGACCCAATGCCTCCGCCAATTGCCTGAGTCTTTCCATTTCCACCTTGCCAACATAGTCTTCAAAGTTGCGCGAAGCGAAGTACCTTCCGAACAGGAGCATGCAGACGACAATGACAAGGCTGTTTAAGAGGAAGCTGAGGAACACCTTGTGTGCGAATTTCATCTTCACCTTGGATTACCCGCCTTTGAAGCCGATGGTTCCGTTCCTTGACGACTCTCTCTGAAATAAGTGGCCTATTCGCGTTCACGTGTCAATCCTTGCAAGGCGCAACGGACCTTTCTCCACAATTACCACATTTCTCCTCCACATCTTCTCCACAACCGGCGGATAGAATCCCCCAACACTGAAGAGGATCAAGGAAGATGGACCGGGACTGTTTCCTAATGTCAACCAAAGATTCAAATGAGACGGAGGATTGGATATGAACTCGCGAAAGCTAATACCTGGCCTCATCGTTGTGCTGTTTGTCTTTTGGGCAACCTGTCTTGCCTATTCCGACCAAACCGACTCGCCCAAGCCGCCCCCCATGCATCCCATGATGGGGCCATCGGGCATCTGTGGAGATGGAGATGGATTGTATCTCTATGTGATGGCAGGAGGTACGATTCTGCAGTTTGACATGGCAACGATGGAACTCAAGAATTCAGTGGACGTTCCCAAGCCTGTTCCTCCGCAAGATGCAGCGACTCGAGAGATTCCATCAGGACAACAGCCACCCCTTCCTCCAATGGCCGGACCCCACGGGCTTTGGATCAGGGAGGACCTTCTCTACGTCCTCGCCGGTCCAGTGATCCATCGGTATAGTATTCCCGAATTGACCTTGGGCAACTCCACGGAACTTCCCCGACCCACCCGTTCTCAGACAAAAGAGTGATGTTCGTTGTGTTCCCGCTGGACATTTCGGTTCACTGGAGGCGTGACGATGAACGAAAAAGGTGGATGACATGTGTCTTGTTCTGGTGATCGATGACGACACGGAATTTTGCGAACTGCTGGCTGAATGCTTGGAACCGGAAGGGATCCAGGTGACCCCGGTTCATGC
Source organism: uncultured Syntrophobacteraceae bacterium (assembly GCA_964623165.1). Lineage (GTDB taxonomy): Bacteria > Desulfobacterota > Syntrophobacteria > Syntrophobacterales > Syntrophobacteraceae > JAAYUJ01. The sequence continues at coordinate 2,049 of CAZURN010000324.1, read as the reverse complement.
CGGAAAGGAGGGATTGCGGAGGGCCCTCGCAGATGAGGGAGAGCACGGTCTGATCCTGCTCGACATGATGCTACCCGGCATGAACGGTCTGGATGTCCGGCAGGGCATCCGCTCTTCTCTGGATACGCCGGTGCTCATGGTGACGGGTTCCCTGGAGGAATTTCATCGCATCCCAGGGCTTGAAATGGGTGCGGACCAAACCATGACAAAACCCTTCTACCCAAGAGAGCTCGTGACCAGAATCCGCGCCATCCTCCGCCGGACCAGGGATCGTCTCCCCCACAGGACGCCCGAGTCCTGCACCTCGTCAGATTCAGGTGGGTGACATCGAGTTGGATCCCGGCAGCCGTGTTGCACGCCGCAACGGGCAGCAGATCGACTTGACCTCCTCCGAGTTTGGTCTTCTCGAGATGTTGCTGAGATCAGCCGGGAGTGTGGTGACCCGCAACCAACTGGTGGAGAACGTCCTCGGCCGTTCTCTCAACGCCTGTGATCGCAGCCTGGATGTCCACGCGAGCAGTCTTCAGAGGAAACTGGGCCATAAGAACGGCAGCACAGATCGTATCAAGACCGTGCGTGGCATTGGGTACATGTACTCACACCCATGGATACCATGAGCAAAGCGACAAGTTCGTAGCGGTCAGATATCCAGGATGACCGTCGCTTCCCAGCCCCGGGCGGTCTCTTCAACCCTGTACCGGTGGAGGGTGACCGCCTTGACATCAACGACCAGATCGTGCTTTTGGGGGTCCAGGGTTTCCCCGAAAGCTCGGGCCGTAAGAATGATTTCACCACTCTTGCCGGCCAGGACCACCTGGGATACGCGCAGGAGCAACTGCTCGGCATCTTTGTAAAAGATGATCTCCTGCAGAAGATCGAAAAGCAACATGTCGAGCGCATCATTTCTTACGTGAAGAACGCGTCGCTCCACATCCTCGATGGACGCCAGGTCGGACACCATGACATTCATGGTGGCTTCGCAGGCGGATATGAACATCTCTTCGCGCGTTGGCCCCCAGGCTTGAAACGCCACATCCGCGGTGGCTATGTCATCCAGAAATGCGTAGGGCATGTGGGGTCTCGCAGTTTCTGAGGCCACCTTCCATGGCCTCCTTCTGCTCGGTCAGATGATATCCAGTGCAGGCGAGTTCCGTCACATCGGACCAATATCTCTCCAGGTCAACTCTGCCCACCACATCGTTGAAAAGGCAAATTGCCCAGGAAGACGCATGTTGCGCCTGGTCTGAAACTCCGCGGCTCCAATGAAGTCCCGGAACCTTGCCTCATCAGGGAAGGCAGAGGATCCGCCTCAGGAGCATGGTCTTTCGGCTTCCGAGGGCCCCAGTGGTGCACCTTACCGGGGCCCTGATCCTCACGGCATGCCCCAAGGAAGGTTATCCTTTCACGTTGCCAACAGGAATGAATCGGGCGATCCGCTTGCTGATGGCAGCCTCTTCCGTGGCCCGCACCACGTCGTCAATATCCTTGTACGCTGCCCCCGCCTCTTCAGCCAGACCGGAGAATGAAACCGTCCTCACGTAAATCCCGCGGCCTTCCATGTCCTGCTGCAGCTTCTTGCCTTGGAACTGTTTCTTGGCCTGCCGACGGCTCATGGTGCGGCCACTGCCGTGTGCAGTACTGAAGAAGGTCTCCTCCCCACCCTCTACGCCAGCCAGAAGATACGAACCGGTCTCCATGCTCCCTCCAACGATCACGGGCTGGCCCGTCTTCCTATAGATTTCGGGCAATTCCTGCGCACCAGGGCCGAAGGCCCGTGTTGCCCCTTTCCGGTGGACCAGGACTTCCCGAATCCTGCCATCGATGCGATGTCGTTCCAATTTGGCCGTATTGTGGGAGACATCGTAGACTTGGTGCATGCCGAGCTCAACCGGGTCCTTGTGGAACACCTCCGAGAAGACCTCCCGCACTCGGTGCAGGATCACTTGTCTATTGGCGAAAGACATGTTGATGGCGCACTTCATGGCCGCGAAATAGTCTTGCCCCTCCGAGGAACGAAACGGGGCGCAAGCCAGTTCCCGATCCGGGACG
>CAZURN010000323.1:2078-3701 GCA_964623165.1 uncultured Syntrophobacteraceae bacterium | reverse complement strand
TGCATGGCGATGTTGTGGATCATCTCCATCATGACGACGGTCTTGCCCACGCCCGCTCCTCCGAACATGCCCATCTTACCGCCTCGAGGAAACGGAACCAGGAGATCGATGACCTTGACACCCGTCTCCAGGACCTTGACAGAGGTGTCCTGTTCGGTGAATCCAGGAGCGGAACGGTGGATCGGCATGAACTGCTTGGCATCAACCGGCCCCAAGCCGTCCACGGTCCTGCCGACGACGTTGAGCACGCGTCCGAGCACTTCCTTTCCGACCGGCATGACGATGGGCTTTCCGGTGTCCTTCACCGGCATGCCCCGAACCAGACCGTCAGTCAGGTCCATTCCAATGGTGCGGACAACATTGTCACCCAGGTGCTGAGCCACCTCCAAAACGAGATTGTCCTCTTCCGGACCTAACCCTGGATTACTGACGAGCAGAGCATTGAAGAGGGGAGGAAGCTTTCCCTCTTCAAACTCGATGTCCACAACGTTTCCAATGACCTGTACGATTCTTCCCACATTCATGGGCTTCTTACCTCCTTGCCACTCGAGGGCCACATCCTGGGGGTACTATTTCAGGGCTTCAGCACCACCAACTATATCCATCAACTCTTTCGTAATCCCTGCTTGCCGAGCCTTGTTGTACGTCAACGTCAGGCTCTTGACCAACTCCTTGCAGTTGCTCGTGGCGTTCTCCATGGCCGCCATCCGGGCCGCATGCTCGCCAACCGCCGTCTGGTAAAAGAATTCGAGAAGCTGAATATGTGCATAGTTCGGTAAGAGGTCAGTCAAGAGCTCCTCATGGGAGGGTTCGAACAAGTAATCGAGATGGCTTGCCTCTGCCCCCTCCACGGCAGCCTCGGGAACGATGGGGAGCACATTGACGAGAGTCGGCAACTGCCTCACCATGCTCACGAAGCGGGCATAGACCACGTAAACCTCGTCCACAGTGCCGTTTTCGAAGAGTTCGATGAGTTCAAGGCCCAAAGCGGAGGCGTCGTCATAGCTCGGCTTGTTCAAAAGGCCAGTCATTCTCCGCCTCACATCGTACTTGCGCCTTCTGAAATAATCCGCACCCTTCCGGCCCACGGCCGTAATGGAAACCTCAATCCCTTCCGCCTGCTTTGCCCGAACGAATTTTTCGGCGGCGGTGATGAGAGCGTTGTTGAAACTGCCGCATAGACCCCTGTCAGCAGTGATCAAAACAAGTTCGATCTTCTTGACTTCCTCTCTCCGGGAAAGGAGGGCGTAGGAGCCCACATCCTCCACTCCCGTCGCCAGTCTCTTGATCACCTCGGTGAATTTCTCCGCATAAGGATGGAACCGCTCCATATTTTGCTGGGCTCCGCGGAGCTTTGCCGCAGCGACCATGTTCATGGCCTTGGTGATCTGCGAGGTCTTCTTTACGGCGTCAATCTTCCTCTTAATATCTCTTAAGGTCGCCATATTCTACGCTCTTTCATCTCTTCAGTTTGCATTATGACGCCTAACTCGCCTGAAAGACCTCTGCGAATTCTTCAAGGGCCTTCTTGATCTTGGCATCCAGTTCGTCACTGATGACGTTCTTCTCCTTGATCTCACCCAAGATCTCAGGATGTTTGCGCTCCATGAACGCAAGCATCTG
>CAZURN010000323.1:0-1978 GCA_964623165.1 uncultured Syntrophobacteraceae bacterium | reverse complement strand
CCTTGATCTCACCCAAGATCTCAGGATGTTTGCGCTCCATGAACGCAAGCATCTGCGATTCATACTGCTGAACGCTCTCCAGAGGGATAGTGTCCAGATACCCACGGGTACCCGCATAGAGGGCCATGACTTCCTTTTCCGCAGGCATTGGCTGGTACTGGGGCTGCTTTAGCAATTCAACCAGGCGAACACCTCGGTTGAGCTGTGCCTGAGTGGACTTGTCCAGATCGCTTCCGAACTTGGCAAACGCTTCCAGCTCTCGATACTGGGCGAGGTCTAACCTCAGTCGGCCGGCCACCTGCTTCATGGCCTTTGTCTGAGCAGCACCACCCACCCGGGATACGGAAAGGCCGACGTTGATGGCAGGACGCACACCCGAGAAGAAAAGACTGGGCTCCAGGTATATCTGACCGTCGGTGATGGAGATGACGTTGGTGGGAATGTATGCGGACACGTCACCGGCCTGAGTCTCGATAATTGGCAGCGCCGTGAGGGAGCCGGCCCCGAGTTCGTCGCTCAGTTTGGCGGAGCGCTCCAGAAGGCGTGAGTGATTGTAGAAAATGTCTCCGGGATAGGCTTCACGTGCCGGAGGACGCCGAAGAAGGAGGGACACCTGACGGTAGGCGGCCGCCTGCTTGGACAGGTCATCGTAAATGATCAGTGCATGCTGCTTGTTGTCTCGATAATATTCGCCCATGGCCGTGCCGGCGTAGGGAGCGATGTACTGCAATGGTGCAGGATCGCTCGCATTGGCGGCAACCACCACGGTGTATTCCATGGCTCCATGCCTGCGGAGTGTTTCCACAACCTGGGCCACCGTGGACTTCTTCTGCCCGACGGCCACGTAAATACAGATGATGCCGCTGTCTTTCTGGTTGATGATGGAATCAACGGCGATGGCTGTCTTACCGATCTGACGATCTCCAATGATCAACTCGCGCTGACCGCGTCCCACCGGCGTCATGGCATCGATGGCCTTGAGCCCCGTATACATGGGCTCATTCACCGACTGCCTCGCGATAACGCCAGGAGCAATCACTTCGATTCGCCGGAACTCCTTGGCTTCGATGGGGCCTTTCCCATCCAGGGGATTGCCGACGGAATCGATCACGCGACCAAGAACCGCGTCTCCAACGGGCACCTCAGCGATGCGTCCCGTCCTTCGGACCTCGGAACCTTCCTTGATGAGGTAGTCCTCACCCATGATGGCCACACCGACATTGTCCTCTTCCAGGTTGAGGGCAAGGCCGAAAATGGGCCCATGGTCTGTCGGGAACTCCAACAGTTCCATCGACATGCACTTCTCGACCCCATAGACTCGAGCAATACCGTCACCGACGGAGAGCACGCGTCCGGTCTCGCTGAGGTCGACCCGCTTCTCGTAATCCTTGATCTGCTCTCGAATGATCTGGCTTATCTCTTCTGCTCTGATTTCCATCAACCTAACCCACCCTTCTTCATGGTTTCTTTAAAATTGAGTAACTGTCGCCTGACACTACCATCCAAAACCATATCGCCGATCCTGGCCAGCACGCCACCGATGAGCTCGGGGTCCTGCTGGAACTCGACAACAACCTTCTTCCCGGTCATTTTTTCCAGTGTCTGGGCGATTTCACTCAGCACCGGGTCATCCAGCTCCACCGCAGCCTTCACTTGCGCCCTGGCCACGTTGGCGTGTTCGTCTATAAGTTTGTGGTAGTATTCCGCGATTTCAGCCAGGTGCTGGACCCGTCCCTTCTCGATGAGCAGGTTGACGAAGCTTCTCAAAATCGGGGGAGTGTCGCTTCGTTCGGCCACCGAGAAAAACAGCGATTCTCTCGCCGCTTCGGGATAAAGCGGGTTGCGGAGTGCATCCGCCAACTCCGGCATCTCTTTCATGAGTTTCACCAGAGCGTCCAGCTCCTGCCCGTACCACTCAATCCGTCCCTCTCCAAGGGCTAGATTGAATAAGGCCTTTGCATATCTCTTGGCAATAATC
>CAZURN010000322.1:0-3703 GCA_964623165.1 uncultured Syntrophobacteraceae bacterium | reverse complement strand
TGGCGTACAATTTCGACCGGATGGGTTCGATGGTGGAGTAGGGGAGGCAGAGGATGATCTTCCCTATCAGCCGGTCCATCTCCATCTCGTAGTGGATCGTGATGACCAGGTCTGTCGGGGGGACGATGGTGGCGAATTGGGGATTCACCTCGGACCGGATGGATTGGAAGCTGATGGGCGTGACAGGTTTCCACGAGGCTTCCAGGTCTTTGAGGGTCGTCTGAACCAGTTTGGCGATCACCCGGTGTTCGATGGAGGTGAAATCCCTGCCCTCGATCTTGTAGCTCGACTTCCCGGTGCCGCCGAAGAAGCAGTCCAGGAGGTTGAAAATAAGCCTGCTTTCCACGACGAGGAGGGCGTGGCCCCGCAGGGGTTCCATCTTCAGGATGTTCAGGCTGGTTGGGACGGGCAGGGTCCTGATGAACTCTCCGAATTTGATCATGCCCGTCTGGGTCACGGTGATGTCGATCACACGGCGGAGTGCCGCCGAGAGGCTGACCCTCTGAAGGCGGGCAAACCGGTCGTTGATGATTTCCAGGGTCGGCATGCGGCCGCGGACGATACGGTCCTGCGAGGTGAGATCATAGACTCTGACCCCTTCGGTTTCCTCCTGATCCGCCTTCTCGGGCTCTATCTCCCCGTCTGAGAGGCCCCTCAACAGGGCATCAACTTCATCCTGGGAAAGGATCTTTTCCATCCGCGACCACTTCCTCTCTTACTGGACCAAGAACTCGGTGAAATAGACGTCCTGAACCTGACCCTTCTGCAGCAGGCGGTTGAGGGCGAATATGATCTCCTGCTTGAGGGTCGCTTTGTCCTCCGGCTTGGAGATTTCCTGAAATTCCTTGCTCGAGAGCAGCATGATCACGGCGTCCCTGATCTCGAACGTCCGGCCCGCAAATTCAGCCTGGACGTCCTTGTCACTGAGCTTTGCCTTCATGGTGAGCTTGAGATACCGCTTTCCACCGGGATCGCTCAAATTAACCAGGAACGTCTCAATCTCCTGGAGCACGGGTTCGGGTGCCGCCGCCTTAGCATGGGCGGTTGCATCCCCCTTGAAGAACTTGGTGTAGGCGAAGAAGCCTCCGCCTCCAGCCAGCAAAACCGCTACGGCAATGATGATCAGCATCTTGGACGAGGATTTGGCCTTTTCGACTTCCCCTTTTTCGTCAGTCTCTCTTGGGGCCATGGGTCAGTTCACTCCTTTCTCTTATCAAAATGAAAGACTAGGGATCCGGTTTCACATATCCTGATTATCCCGATAGATCCTGCCCCAACTCATATGGTGCCCGCCTGGAAATGGCTCTCTCGCAAGTGCGGCGGCATGAACGCGTGAAGCTTCTGTTCGACGATCCTTGGATTCTCTCCGTTCACGATCGCAATGATGCCGGCTATGACCATTTCTTTGATCATGGTTTCTTCCTGGCTTCTCTTCCTGAGTTTGCCCGCCATGGGAAGGCAGATGAGGTTGGCGCCCAAGGCGCCGTAGAAGGTGGTCACAAGGGCCAGGGCCATGGCCGGACCGATGGTGCCGGGATCCTCCATGGTTCTGAGCATCTGAATGAGGCCAATGAGGGTGCCGATCATCCCCATGGCTGGGAAAAACGTGGCCATGCTGTTCAATATTTCTGCACCCAAGCGATGCCTCTCCTGTTGGTAGTCGATCTCTATCTCGAGGATTTCCCGGATGGAGTCGGGTTCCATGCCATCGACCGCGAGCTGCAGCCCCCTGATGAGGAAGCCGTCGTTCAAGGTCCACAGGTCTCTCTCCAGGGCCAGCAGTCCCTCTCGTCTGGATTTCCTTGAGAACTCCACGAACCTGTCGATGAGCTCCTGCATGCTCCATACTCTTGACAGGAAAACGTTCTTGAGAACTCGAAAGACCCCCAGGACATCCTTCAGGGGATAGTGGATCATGGTGGCCCCCAAGGTTCCCCCAATAACGATCATGGCCGAGGGGATGTCGATGAAAAGACCGAGCCCACTGCCCATCATGATGGAGGCGATGACGAGCGCAAAAGCGGAAACAATCCCTATGAGCGTGGCAAGGTCCATAAATCCTCGAGGTATCGTGACAAATCCCTGGCTTAGCCTTTCATTCGCGTCCGTTGGCCTCTTCCGTCGGTTGGGCAACGGGTGAAGATCCACATGCCCCCTTGGAGCAATAGCTGTGCCACGCTGTTGGAAATCATGCTCCTGGTTGGTTTCGTCGTTCATGGCGGTGTGAGACCTGTTGGACCTAACCTAAGCTGAACGATTTCGGCCCCAAACCTTCGTGATGCTGACGAAGGTCCGCATCCATTTGGTGACTGCCATTTCCCGGATTCCTGCTTTCGCAGGAATGGCGGACGATGAATCGAAGAATGGGAATCGCGTGGTTCGGGATCAACTCGATCAGGTTTCTACGCAGCGTGAAGAGTCAACAGAATGAGCAGAATTCCCGCTGTCTGGAACTCCGGATGAGTCAAGGATTTGACGAGAATGGTCGCGATTTCAGCGGGGGGCGCTGTGGGCAAAAATTTCATCGCGACTCAGCAAATTCTTCCCCTGGATGAGAAGTCAGCGGCCAGAGTAGAAACCATAACTCATTGTAATCATAACTTTTATTGCCTAGATCGCTGTTGGTATCCTTGTTGCTCCTGGAGCAAGCGGTGCAATTCCACGAAGCAACAGGACGACAACAGTTGACCGAAATGGAGGATGACCCATGGCGGGAGTAGATACAATCAGCGCCCAATCCGTAAAGAGCCTGTTCGGCTCCACCCCGACACAGCTTGCCGGGTCGAAGACGAGTGAGACTACCGGGAGTAAGGGTCTTGGCATGAATGCCTTTCTGACCATGTTCACGACCCAGTTAAAAAACCAGGACCCGACGAATCCCCTGGAATCGTATGAGTTGGCGGCTCAACTTGCCCAGTTCTCATCAGTGGAGAGACTCACTCTCATCAATTCCAACCTCGAGGGGATGCAGTCCTATCTCGCTTCCCTCAACAACTCATTGATGATGGGGATGATCGGCAAGCAGGTGGTGGGGGAGAGTGACAGCATCCAGGTCAATGACGGCAAGGTTTCCAAGGGCAGCTACACCTTGGATGCTGCTGCCGATGTGACCGTCAAGATCGTGGATGACAATGGTTCCCTGGTCCGGACGATCAGTCTTGGGACACAGCAGGCAGGGTCCTACGAGGTGAGTTGGGATGGAAAGAACGGTTCAGGCCAGCAAATGCCAGATGGGACCTATCACTTTCAGGTCGAGGCTGTGGATTCCAGCGGCCGCGTCCTCGATGTCAAAACGACGGTGAGCGGGACGGTTTACTCCCTCAAACTCGACGAGGGAATTCCATCCCTGGTCCTGGGTGGAGCCAATGGTGTCAAGCTCGCCATAAACCAAGTGAGGGAAATCATCGGTTCGGAGGCCGGAGCATGATGGGGGTGCATTTGTGCGCCACGTTAAAGGGGCTTCGCCGGCCTTCCACTGGAATCTGTGGAAAAGACAAACCTGAATTCATGCAGGCAAACTGAAAAGGAGAGCACCCATGGGATCTAGCAATTCGATGTATATTGGGGTGAGTGGCCTCAACAGCTTCAGCGCGGCCTTGAGCGTTGTGGCCGACAATGTGGCCAACTCCAACACGACCGGCTTCAAGGCCAATTCCGTCCGCTTCGGCGACATGGTTTCCAGCTACTACTCCACCCAGTCCGT
>CAZURN010000321.1:0-3710 GCA_964623165.1 uncultured Syntrophobacteraceae bacterium | reverse complement strand
GCTGCGTGGACAGGGTCTTCCCATTGGCATCCACGGCCGAAACCTTTCCGCTGGCATCGATGCTGACGGAGATAGCGTCTTTCGGAATGGTGATTTCGGGCTGAAGACGGTTGCCCCCTGCGTCGACAAGGGTGCCTTCGCTGTCGAGTTTGAAGCTGCCGGCCCGGGTGTAGACCTCTTCGGTGCCCCGAAGGATCTTGAAAAAACCCTTTCCCTCAATGCCCATGTCGAACTGGTTGCCCGATTCGGTGAAACTCCCCTGGGCGAAGATTTTGGGAACTGATACCGTCTTGGCTCCCATGCCGATTTGGATACCGTCAGGGATCTTCGTGTCACCCGCTGTCTCGGACCCCGGGGGGATGATGATCTGGTACATGAGGTCCTCGAAATTGCCCCGGCTCCGCTTGAAACCCGTCGTGTTGGCGTTGGCAAGGTTGTGGGCGATGACGTCCATGTTGGTCTGTTGAGCCGACATCCCCGTGGAGGCGGTCCAGAGACTGCGAATCATAGGTTGTCTCCTTCAAAGGTGAAGTGCCCCGATTTCACTATGGAATGGGTCGAGCCCGGGGAGGATTCCTCTGTTCTCAACCCGTTCTCCTCTGCAGAGGCATCAGACATGTTGCCGCGTACGCAGTTGGCAATATTGTGCTCACGGCCGATTCATGCCAGCGTGGCGTCCCATGGCTGCAGTTGGTGCGACATACCATCAACCGCTACATGTTCCCCAGCTTGCTGATGAGCTGGGAGTCCAGTTCGCTTTGTGTCTGAGAAGCTTTCTGATAAGCTTCGAAAGCCCTCATGGTATCCACCATTCGCGTCATTTCCTCGACGACGTTGAAGTTGGCCCCTTCCAATGCCCCTTGCTGGACGTTGATGTTTTCCAGCGAAGTCGGCCCATGCACTGGATCTACAGGCTTGACATAGCCATTCCTCACCTTCATCAGGGCGGCCTCTTTCGGAAAAGTCACCACGTCGAGGGTGTCCACCAGATTCTCTTCATTGTCGTCATAGTCAAAAATTTGCCCACTGGGATCGATGCGGATGCGGGAATCCTTCACTTGGATGGGGCCGCTTTTTCCCAAGACCGGCCATCCTTCCTGGGTCACCAGAATGCTTTCGCCGTTCAATCTGAGGTTTCCCGCCCGAGTGTAGACTTCCCCTTCCTCACTCTGGACGCGGAGGTAGCCGTCGCCTTGGATGGCCACGTCCAGCGGGTTCTCGGTGGACTTGATGGCACCAGGTCCGAAGTGGGTGTAGGTCGTCTGGAAAACAAAGTCGGAGAAATGGGCGTCATCGCGCTTGTAGCCAGCCGTACTGGCATTGGCGATGTTGTTGGCGATGACTTCCAATCTCTTTTGTTGCTGCAAGGATCCAAGAACCAGAGCACTCTTGCCGATTCTCATGAGTTGTTCTCCTCTCGCCCCTGAGAACTTAGCAATGAAAGTGCCAGATTCGGTTCAGTGTATCCTTTTGGGATTCCAACATATTTATCTCGAGGGGGGGGTTGCTGAAACCAGCAGTGGAGCTATTTGCCTGTCGATCGTATGACGGTCACAATGAAGGTGGCATCCGTGGAAGTCTCACGAGATCCCCCTTCACGTTCGTTGACCCAGATGTTCCTGGTCCCCGTGTTTGCAGGTGCGGGGGGGGAAAAGTTTTCCTGGTGGGGGGAAGTATCGGCGATGTTCTCGACTGAAAGACGCGAAGGAACCATGAGAGGGGAATGTTTCCGGGAGCAACGGCACCTGACGAGCGGCGGCCGATGGGTTAACGGGTGCAAGAGAGGCGCTGGATATTCAAGATTAGCTCCACCTCACCCACGGGCTTTTGCAGCCGCTTCGCAATGGCTTGGGCGTCCATGCCGCTTTTTGCGAGGGTCACCACCTGTTTGTAGTCGGATTGATTGGGAAGGGATTGAGCAGGGTCCGGAGTGCGGAGCCGCATCGGTTGGGCGTCCTTGAGGGTATCGACCGCCCGTTGAGCTTCCTGGATTCTCTGATCCAGCCTTGCGAGAAGTTGCTGGATGAGCGCCTGGCGCTCCTGCAGGTTTGTTTCAAATTCATTGCCGATGGTTCGGGTATCCTCGATGATCTTCTCAAACGCTTGGAGGAGTTCTTCGCCGGCAGAGGCCGGACTCTTCTGCCGTCTGCTCACGAAGAAGAACAGGAGAAGGGCAATCAGGATCAGAAAGTCGAGGGCGATCTGAATGGCGCCGATGAGGCTCGGATGAGCTCCAAACAAGGACATGAGCAGTTCGGTGAGCACAGTCCCGTATCCTTATAATTTTTCAAAGCGGTTCAGGCGAATGGTGTCGGCTCTGCTGCTGGGAAGGGTTGTCCTGATGTGATCGGCGAGTTCATTCTGCACAACCTGTCCCCATTCCTTCTGAGAGTTCTTGACGGGTCTCCTGGTTTCCAGAAATCTGTACACCACGTCCCGAAAGAGCACGCTGTCATCTTTGAACCTCTTATGAGTTCCCGGAGAGAGAAATTCGAACTCGATGCCAAGGGACAGGAAGCCGGTTTCAGACTGAGCGGCGGCGAGGATAAAGAAATCAATGTTCTCCTGGAACTTTGGAATCGGTATGGGTTTTCTGACACTGGTCACGATGGGCGGCGTGGTCTGAGGGGTGCTGAGCCAGGCTTTGATGCCGAAGCCGATTGCAAGGGTTGCCATTAATGTGCAGGCAGCCGCCCCGATGATTCTCCAGTGGGCAGCGGTTCTGAGGAGGAACCCACGGTGATGGGTCTCGGTCTTCGGGTCCTCGGGTTCCTTCCTGGCTGCGGGATCCTCATCCCCATAACCTTGGACCGGGAGACTTGAATCTCCATCGTCAGGAATTTCCAGGGCATCAAGGGAACGGTCCTTCTCCGGTCCGTCCCGGTCGTCTTCGAGATCCGGTCCGTCCCAATCCAACGAAGGCGTCGACAGGCCTCCATCAAGGGAATCATCGTTGAGGTCGAGGTTTCCGTAGGGTTCGGGATCTTTCGCCATAGGTGCTGGGGCGGCCGATCCCTTGTCTATGATTTTCTTGGGAACATCCCGACTCATGGAAAGGCGCCCCTCCGATTGTCCGGGTCAAAGTGCACTGAAGTGGGAAGAGGCTCTCTAAGCGTCCATTGCCTTGACATAGTTGGGGAGGTCGTCTTTCTTGAACCTCCGGGCGAGCCTGGTGCGAAGCTTCAGCACGGCTTTGGTGTGGATCTGTGAGATCCGGGACTCCGTGTAACCCAGAGCGGTTCCGATCTCCTTCATGGTGAGCTCTTCGTAGTAATACAGGGACAGCACGAGCTGTTCCTTTTCCGTGAGAGTTCGGATTGCGTCCGCCATGTGTTTCTTCAGTTCGAGACGATATGTCTGTTGAAAGAGGTCATCCGATTGTGTGGCGAGGGCATAGGATTCCCTGTTTTCGCACAGTGCTTCGTGGATGTTCTCAGGCAGAAGGGAGATGCCCTTGATGTCGTCGAGAAGCTTGAAGTACTCGTCCAGGGAGACTTGGAGTTCTGAGGCAATCTCTTCGTCTGTGGGATACCGGCCAAGCCTCTGTTCCAGGGATGCGGAGGCCTTGGTCAGATTGCTGGCCTTCTGCCTCAGGGAGCGGGGAACCCAGTCCATGGAACGGATCTCGTCGAGCATGGCCCCTTTGATTCGAATTCTTGCATAGAATTCAAAGGGGATCCCCTGGTTCGTGTCGTACTTGTCGATGGCGT
>CAZURN010000320.1:0-3714 GCA_964623165.1 uncultured Syntrophobacteraceae bacterium | reverse complement strand
TGATTTAGAAGGAGAAAAAGGTGCCCCGTTCTCTCAAAAAGGGACCGTTCGTCGATGGCCATCTGATGCAGAAGGTGGAGAGGGCAAAGGACACTGGAGATCGCAGAGTCATCAAGACTTGGTCCAGGAGATCGACCATTCTGCCAGATTTTGTTGGGATGACGCTCGCGGTCCATAACGGCAAGAAGTTCATACCCGTGTTCGTGTCTGAAAACATGGTCGGGCACAAGCTCGGCGAATTTTCTCCAACCAGAACGTTCTATGGTCATGCTGGCGACAAGAAGTCAAAAGTGAAAGGGAAGAAATAATGGAAGTGAGAGCCGTCGGTAAATACCTGCGCGTTTCTCCGTTCAAGGCGCGCCACGTGGCCGACATGGTCCGGGGCAAGAACGTCGATGAAGCCATGACGATCCTCAAGTTCACGCCCAAGAAGGGCAGCCGGCTGATCCACAAGACCCTCCGGTCTGCTGTCGCCAACGCAGAGAACACCAAGTCCATTGATGTGGAAACGCTCTATGTGAAAACCATCCTCGTGGATGAAGCTCCACGGCTGAAGCGCTGGAGACCCAGGGCCATGGGACGGGCGACTCGAATCATCAAGCGGCTGAGTCACGTCACGGTGGTGTTGGCCGAGCCATGATCGGGGTCAGCCTAGAAATGGTGACTGCGTTCGGTGCGGAATGATACGGGGTGGATTTTAGGATGCTTGAAACAAGGAAGGAAGTGACAATTTCAATAAGGGACTCGCTTGAGTTGTTCAACGTCATAACGAAGCGGTGGAGGTGAGGATTGGGACAGAAGGTGCACCCTACAGGGTTCCGGTTGGGCGTGTTGAAGACCTGGGATTCCAGATGGTTTGCGACGAAGGACTACGCGAAGCTCGTTCACGAAGATCGAATGATTCGCAGGTATGTCAAGGATCGGCTGTTTCATGCGGGTATCTCCAAAGTGGAGATTGAACGGGCAGCCAATAAGGCCAAAATTCGGATTTTTACTGCACGCCCAGGAATCGTCATCGGCAAGAAGGGTGCTGAGATTGAAGCTCTGCGCCGGGACCTGGAAAACAGATTCAAGCGGGAGATCCTCATTGACATCCAGGAAGTCCGTCGACCCGAGCTGGACGCCACCCTTGTGGGTGAGAACATCGCCCTGCAGCTCGTGAGACGTGTGGCGTTCAGAAGGGCCATGAAGCGGGCTGTCACCTCTGCCTTGAAGTTTGGTGCCAAAGGAGTGAGGGTTGCGTCTGCCGGTCGCCTGGGCGGTGCAGAGATGGCGAGGCGTGAGTGGTACAGGGAGGGGAGAGTTCCCCTGCATACCATACGGGCTGATATCGACTACGGGACGGCTCTCGCTAGAACGACATACGGGGTGATCGGAGTCAAGGTCTGGATTTTCAAGGGGGAAATTCTCCCCTGATTTTCTTCGCATCGAAGCTGCCGAAACACAGGAGTTCGGCCGCGACAACATGTGCGCCTCCCTTGGAAGGGGACCCGTTGTGAAGCTGGCGGACTCAGACTGGCGTGAGCCGGTCTGTTGACTCATGACCCGCGGCGAAGTGAGATAGGAGTAGTTTCCATGTTGGCTCCAAAGAGAGTGAAATACAGAAAACAGCAGAAAGGCCGTATGCGAGGCACCGCTTTTCGGGGAAGCGACCTCAGCTTTGGGGATTTCGGCCTGAAGGCGATGGCTTGTGGGTACATCACGTCGAGGCAGATCGAGGCTGCCCGTATTGCCATCACGCGCCATGTGAAACGTGGGGGCAAGGTGTGGATCCGCTTTTTCCCCGACAAGCCCGTCACCAAGAAGCCCGCTGAAACAAGAATGGGTAAGGGCAAGGGATCCCCGGAAGGGTGGGTTGCAGTCATCAAACCCGGACGGGTGCTTTATGAAATCAAGGGAGTGCCGGAGGCTGTTGCCAAGGAGGCCCTCGGGCTCGCATCCCATAAACTCCCAATTCCGACGCGCTTCGTTTCGAGACAGGATGTGCTATGAAAGTCAGTGTCCTCCGTGAAATGTCCAGAGATGAACTCCTCGAGAAGCTCAAAGGGCTCCAGGAGGGTTTGTTCAACTTGAAGTTTCAGCATGTTACAGGACAATTGGAAAACACGGCCCAGCTTTCCAAGAATCGCAGGGATATCGCCAGGATTTTGACCATCTTGGGAGAAATGGATCGGACGGGAGCCGCACAAGGATAGGCACGTTATGGAAGAAAAGAAATCATTCCGCAAGACACGTGTTGGAACGGTGACGAGCAACAAGATGGAAAAGACGGTGGTTGTCGTTGTGGAACGCCTTGTGACTCATCCCAAATACAGGAAGTTCATCCGGCGAGGTAACAAGTTCAAGGCGCATGACGCCCACAATGCCTGCAGCATCGGGGATCGGGTGTTGATCGAAGAGAGCCGTCCCCTGAGCAAGGATAAGCGCTGGGTGGTGGTCAAGATCCTTGAGAAGGCGACTATATAGCCGCCGCTGTGCGACGGCGCAGGCCGGGTGGTGGAGAAGGTTACGGAGTAGGCCATGATTCAAGCAGAGACTCAACTGAACGCGGCGGACAACTCGGGGGCCAAGCGCTTGTATTGTATTAAGGTTCTGGGTGGCACGAGAAGACGCTATGCCTCGGTGGGGGACATCATCGTCGTTTCCGTCAAGGAGGCGATTCCCAATGCCAAGGTGAAGAAGGGCGACGTGCTCAAGGCGGTGGTGGTTCGCACCAAGAAGGAAGTTCGACGCCAGGACGGTTCATACATCAAGTTTGATGACAATTCGGCGGTGCTCATCAACGCCGCGAAGGAGCCGATTGGCACCCGGATCTTCGGGCCCGTCGCGAGGGAATTGCGGGCCAAGCAGTTCATGAAGATCATCTCTCTCGCTCCGGAAGTGCTTTAAGGGATTAAGGAGCCGGTTCAATGGAAGCGCGGAAGAAATACCACATCAAGAAGAACGACACGGTCATGGTGATGGCCGGTAAGGACAAGGGAAAGAGCGGCAAGGTCATGCGGGTGATCCCGAAGAAGGACAGGGCTATCGTTGAAAAGCTCAACATGATCAAGCGGCACATGAAGCCGAGCCAGCAGAATCGGCAGGGTGGAATACTGGAGCGCGAGGCTCCAATACACGTTTCGAATTTGATGTTGATCTGTTCCAAATGCACGGACCCGACCCGAGTGGGCTATCGCATCCTCGATGACAATCGCAAAGTGCGGTTCTGCAAGAAGTGCAACGAGGTCATCGACGGTTAACGTCCGCTCGACGACAGGGCCGGGAGTGGAGGCAATTCATGGCGCGATTGCGTGACAGCTACAGAACGGACATTGCTCCCAAGCTTGCTGAGCAATTCAGGTACAAGAGTCCGATGCAGATTCCCAAGATCAGCAAGATCATCTTGAATATGGGCTTGGGGGAGGCCATACAGAACATCAAGATCTTGGATTCGGCGGCAGCGGAACTGGCTCAGATCAGCGGGCAAAAGCCGGTTATCACACGTGCCCGCCAGAGCATCGCTGCCTTCAAGCTGCGCAAGGGGATGCCCATCGGGTGCATGGTTACACTGAGGGGTAATCGGATGTATGAATTTCTCGACAAGCTCGTGAACATCGCTCTTCCGCGCGTGCGCGATTTTCGTGGCGTGTCGTCCCGGGCCCTTGACGGGCGCGGCAACTATACGCTCGGCATAAAGGAGCACATTATATTTCCGGAAATCGATTACGACAA
>CAZURN010000319.1:0-3719 GCA_964623165.1 uncultured Syntrophobacteraceae bacterium | reverse complement strand
TCACATAGACCAGGGTATTGGCAGTTCCCAGGTCCATGGCCATGTCCCTCGAGAGTAAGTCCCTCACACGCTCGAACATATCGACCATCACCTCGTCAGGAATTGGACGGTAAACTCAATCGTCCGCCGGTTGCGAACTAAATCCAGATGTTTATATAGCAAAAGCGCGCGGGTTTATGCAATTTGTTCCTCACCCCGAGACACAAGTATCGGAACAAGGCCTGCCAATGGGCTCTCGGCAAGGATCTGCCACTGTCCCAGAGAGGTGTCTGTCGCAACATGCCTGAAACATTAAGGGATTTTCAGTTGACAAATGCTGCTGGATTAACCATACACTCCAGATACTCAATGGCTGGGTCCCTTGGCTGTTGGTGTCTTTCAGACCATTGCGGCAGGTAACGGCTTTGTGGTGTGCGGAAGGACACCATGGACAGCAGGGAGCTAGACGCATATGGCAGGATGTTCACCGCCTGCCATTCGAATGACCACGGACATTCCTCCCGGAATGTGCAGCACAAGGTCAATTATGGAGAGAACGTGAAATGCGAAGAATGCTAAGCACGGTTGGAACGGGTTTGATGTTGCTGGTGTTGACCACGTCACCCGCGTTCGCCACGTTCAGGATCATGGACTTGAATGCAAAATCTGCCATTCTCATTGACATGCATAGCGGCGATATTCTGCACGAACAGGATGCGGATCTGCCCATCGCCCCTGCCTCCCTCACCAAGATCCTCACCATTTACATCGTTTCCGAAGCTGTCAAGAACGGTGAGATTCATCTGTGGGATGAGGTTTACGTGAGCCGAAGAGCCGCTATGACGGGAGGGTCCCGCATGGGACTCAAGGCCGGCACACTGGTTCCCGTCGAAGAACTCATCAAGGGAATGGCGGTGGTCTCCGGAAACGATGCCTGCGTTGCAATTGCAGAGCACATGAGTGGGTCCGTGGACGCTTTTGTGCGACGCATGAACATGAAGGCGAGGGAACTCGGAATGGTCAACAGCATCTTCATGACCCCCAACGGCCTTCCAGCAAAAGGGCAAGTGACGACAGCCCGGGACATGGCCAAACTCTCCCTGGCTTATCTGCGGCGCTTTCCCGATTCTCTCGCCATTCATTCCATGCGCTCCTATACGTATCGGGATGTGACCCGGAAGAACGCCAACAGGCTTCTGGGCAGATGCCCCGGTGTCGACGGGCTCAAAACGGGGTTTGTATGTGCCTCGGGGTACAATCTCTCAGCCACAGCAAAGCGCGGAGACACACGTCTCGTGGCGGTCGTCATGGGAGCGTCAAGCCCTTCCATCCGTGCATGTGAAACTGCAAAGCTTCTGGAACTGGGATATCAGAAAGTGGCTCCGGAGCTTGTTGACACCCAGTTCGCCCAGGCACTTGAGGCAGGAACGGCTTTCGCGGCGCCTCAAGAAGCCTCGTGTCGAATCGATGCGAGGCAGGGAAGGAGCGCAGTCGGGAAGGGGCGTTCAGGAAGGGTTCTCGTGGCCGATACCGGGGCCAGACAGAAGAATGCCGGCAAAGTTGCCGGAATTTCCGATAGGCCAAGGCAACACCAGGATAGTGGCTCGGCTTCCTCTGCTGCCTCTCGTTCCAAGGTGGGGGGGGCTCAACTAAAGACTGCTGTGGCTATGAAGCACTCCGACGGAAAGGGCCAGATCCTCATCACCAACAGGCCAGAAAGGATCGGGTCCCAGAAGGCTGGTGTACCATCGCCGAGGGCCAAACAGGAATCCGTGACCTCAAAGATCGAAAGGAATGCTCCGAAGGGTCTCGTGACGGTGAAGGCCCTCAAGGCGGTGGAGAAAAGCACCGTGAATTCCCCGCAAAAGGTCAGCGGCTCAACAAAGGGCAATCAGGCCAAGACCAAGCCGGCCATTAACAAAGCGGAACCCGGCAACAAGCCCCGACAACAAGTTCAGGGCAAGTCTCCCAAAACCGAAAGGGTGTTGTAGGTGAATAGGCTGGTTGAAGCGTTTGAATTGATCTAAAGTGAGTTCAGCAATGTGAGTTGAAGGACGTCCATCATCCCCCTCACCAAGGCGCAAGACAATCCATGATCATCAGGCAGCCTCAGCCGATCTCACCGCCCAGATTTTCAGGCGCTCTGCGATACCGGCATTGGACATGACCAGGTCAACCACCTCATGCTCGATGGCGTTTTCCACTAAATTTGGGTACACACAACAGTCCTGCGTTTGAGCGAGGGTAAGCCCCTTGTGCCTCTTTATGTCGCTCATCCCCCGAGCCCCGTCGGTTCCAATCCCGGTGAGCAAAATCCCACAGACGTTCCCCCGAAGGTGTTGAGCAGCGCTTTGGAACAGCCGGTCGATGGGATTTCTGGAGGGCTCAGTGGATTTCACAGCCATGAGAACGGCTGGACCACTTGGCTTTTCGATGGTGACGCCGGAGCAGCTTGAGCCGATGTGGATTCTTCCTGGAATCAACGGAGTGGGTCCATTAATCGGTATGACTTCCAGAGGGCTGATGTTGTTGAAATACGAGCAGAAGGGAATGAGCACACGGGGGTGGATTTCCTGAATCGCTACGATGGCTGCCGGAAAGTCTGGCGGCAGTTGAGTCACGATATGCATGATGGTGTTGGGGCCAGCCAGATTGGTTCCGATGACCACGACGGGACAATGGCCCCCATTGAACCGAATGGGCCTTTCGACCCTTCGGATTCGGCGCACTCGGCGCATCCGGTGGACCTGCATTCCCGAGGCGACTCTCACCCGCATTCTCACGAGGGCTTCTTCATCCTCCCAGCTGATCCCCTCCACACGCGAAGGTTTTGGGACGAAGTCCACCACTCCCAGTCGCAAAGATTCAAAGGCGAAGTATCCATCCTGGACGAGGGAACTGATGATGACAATTGGGATCTGATGGCGCACCATGATATTCTTGATGGTCGTGATCCCGTTCATGACGGGCATGTCAATATCGAGCGTGATGACATCGGGATTCAGGGAAGGGATCTTCTCGAGGCATTCACGCCCGTTGGTCGCCGTCCCCACAATCTCGATGTTGTCCTGATTCTTCAGAATCTGCTGAATCGCTCTTCTCATCAGGGGAGCGTCGTCGACAATCAGTGTTCTGATGGCGCCGTTTCCGTTCGTTTTGTCAACTAGGTTCATTGTCGAGCCAGACCTCCACTAGGTTTTGCAGCGATCCCTGGGTCACGTGGCGGGGATAGAGCAGTTCGTAGGGAAGAACGCTGTCAATGAGTTCGGTGCACATGACGCTCTCACGGGGCGGCAGAATGAAGACTGCGCCCGATTCGATCACCTGGCAGACCAGATCAGGCGGCAGGGAACCGGACCCGGACAAGCACAGGATACTGAGGCGTTGGCCTGCAACGGCAGCGAGATTGCTCAGCCATCGCTTGATTCCTGTCTCCCAAGGCAGGCCATAAGGCGAATGGAGTGAAATCGCAGGGATTTCCTGAGATTCAGTCCATGCGAGTTCCACGGAAAACGAGGCGTTACCGAGGTGGAGGCATCCAGGCCTCAAAGGAACGGAGTCGACGAGAGGCACAATACTCGCCGCGGTCTGCTCCTCAAGGAGTTTGCAGAAGGGGGGAAGGTATCCCTCCACGATCCTCTGCAGGCCGATGAGAATGCCTTCCCCGGTCAGTTTCTGAAGAGGGAGCCGGAACCAGTCCATGTGTGCCCCTTCGGCCCCGACCACAAGGAGCATCCTGT
>CAZURN010000318.1:0-3724 GCA_964623165.1 uncultured Syntrophobacteraceae bacterium | reverse complement strand
GGCTTCACCCATCTGTCTTCGAGTGCACCCGTAAGCTCCCACCACCTTCAATTGGCGGTAATGGATCTCGTTGAGTACGGAAACGGAAATCGTCGGGGTGTCCGTCAACCCACTGAAGAGGCAGAATGTGCCTCCAGGTTTCAGCCGTGGCAAGGCGTCATCGACGATCTGTGCAAAGGGAGCCGCGTTGACCCCGGCGTGAAAACCGGTTTCAGTGACTTCACATCCGCCATTGATGTTCAGGTGGCTTCTGAACTCTCTACTTCGACCCAGTTTCGTAGCATCCGGTTCAGTCAGGGTTACCTGGATGCCCATCGTTCTGGCAGCCAGAGCCATCATCAGCCCCACGGGGCCTCCACCGCAAATGAGGAGTCTTTGTCCGAAGGAGAGGCGGGTCTGCTCCAAGGCATTCAGGGTGCATGCCAGGGGTTCGGCAAGGGAGGCCAAATGGGAGGGGATACCCGAGGGAACCGGGATCAGGCTTGATTTGGGCACCGCGACCCGCTCGGCCAGACCCCCGTCCCGATGGAAGCCCAAGATCTGCATCCGGGCACAGAGATTTTCATTGCCCTGAAGGCAGGGGTCACAGCTCCCGCAAGCGCAGCCGGGCCAGACAACGCAACGCGTACCGCCAATGACCTCCTCACCGCAAATCTCATGGCCCAAAATGCGGGGCAGGGAAAGGTCCCGCTGCCCTCTCACGGACATCTTTGCGTCGGTCCGGCAGATGGCGCAGTGGGTTACGGCTAAAAGGGTCTCGTTCTCTCCTGGTTCAGGGTCTGGAACGGGCATGATGCGCGGGCGGCCCGCTGTGTCGAGCTGCAATGCTTTCATAACATCCTGCGAGGGGGTGCGTGCCCGGTCAGTTCAATTTGCGGTCTTTGCGCATCCGTTCGATTTCCCGGGTCGATTCCTTGCGCTTGAGGCTCTCCCGCTTGTCATAGAGTTTCTTGCCCTGCGCGAGGCCTAGCTCGATCTTGGCTTTTCCCTTGTTGAAGTAGATTTTGAGAGGAATCAGGGCGAGGCCCTTCTCCTGTGTCTTGCCGTAGATGCGCTTGATCTCGAACCGGTGAAGGAGGAGCTTCCTGACTCTCTCGGGTTCGTGGTTCTCGTACGAAGCGTGGCTGTATGGGCTGATGTGCAGACCGTAGAGGAAGACCTCGTTGTTCCTCACCCTTGCATAACTGTCCTTGAGGTTGGCACGACCTTCCCTCAAAGCCTTGACCTCGGTTCCCTTGAGTACAATACCGGCTTCGATGCTCTCCAGGATGGCATAATCGTGATAGGCCTTCCTGTTTTGGCAGACGAGGCGGATTTCGCGGGGCTGCGCAATGTCTGTCTTGGGTCTTGCCATTTCTTTTCCGCGGACCCTCCGTCAGAGTCTCCAGCGCAGGGCCAGAAGGACAAGCGGATGGGTCTCTTCCCTTCTGTGGTTGTCATCAGTTCTTGAAGCGATCTCTCCCTAACTGCATTTTCCTCCGGTACGCCGCGTGGACAAGTTCCGCCTCGGGTTCCAATGCTCGAACCTCTTCAGGGAAAAGCCTCTGCAGGACCCGCTGCATTTCCGTACTGATCTCCTGCGCAGTGCTCAATCGAAGCACCTTTTTCACAATGCGTCGACAGTCCTTCAAGAGAGAACGGCAGATGAGGTTCTTCACTCGTGGTACCGCCTGAGGGTTCATGCTCAGGCAATCGATCTGCAGGCCGAGCAGTATGGGCACATAAAGAGGCTCACCGGCCATTTCTCCGCACAGACTGACGGGGATTCCGGCCCGGTGCCCGGCGTCAACGGTTTGTTTGATGAATCGAAGGACGGCCGGGTGAAGAGGTTCATACAGGTAGGCAACATGCTCGTTCGCCCGGTCGATGCCCATGCTGTACTGGATCAGATCATTGGTGCCGATGCTGAAAAAATCTGCCTGCTTGGACAGGATGTTGGCGACGGCGACTGCGGACGGCACTTCAATCATAACTCCAACGGGCATTCGAGGGTCAAAGGGAATGCCAGCGGCAGTGAGCTCATCCTGCACCTCCCGGAGCACCTTCCTGGCCTCGTGGAGTTCTGAGGCTCCCGACACCATGGGAAACATGAGCCTTATGTTCTTCGTCGTGGCGGTTGCGCGAAGGATGGCGCGCAACTGGGTCTTGAACAGGTCGCGATAATGGAGGCAGAGCCGGATCGAGCGTAGCCCGAGGGCAGGGTTGATTTCCTCGAGCTTTGGAAACCAGGGGGACAGCTTGTCCGCCCCAAGGTCCAGGGTCCGCAATGTCACCCACATGGGGGCCATGAGTTCCGCCAGTTCTCGGTAGTCATTGGTGAGAGTCTCCTCATCGGGAAGCTCAGTGCGGTTCATGAACGAGAATTCCGTGCGATACAGTCCTATTCCCTCGGCCCCATTGTCCTTGACTGCGACGACCTCTTCGAGGAGTTCGATATTGGCTTCCACCTTGACTGTATATCCGTCCAATGTTCGAGCTGGCAGGTGGGCCAGTCGGGCGATCTGTTTGAGGTAATATTCGAGTTCCTCTTGGCGCCTCGTAAAGAGGGCAATCTCCTCTTCCGTGGGATCCAGTACCACACGCCCCGTGGTGCCGTCGAGGATGATGATGTCCCCTGTCTTCACAAGCTTGGTGACCTGGTCGGCTCCCACGATAGCGGGAATGTTGAGCGACCTCGCCACGATGGACGTGTGGGAAGTGCGTCCGCCTATTTCCGTAAGGAGGCCGAGGGTTCGACCGAACTGGAGTTGCGTCGCATCGGCGGGCGAGAGGTCGTGTGACACCAGGATGACCCTTTCCTGGATGCCCTTCAGAGGATCGTCCTCAGCGCCGGCAAGGTTGCGCAATACCCGCTCCCCCACTGCATCCACATCAGCCACACGGCTCTTGATGTACTCATCGTCGAGATTGGCGAAACGTTCGTGAGCCTTGGCGAGAGACTGGAGCAAAGCCCACTGAGCGTTGATCTTGTTCTCGCGGATCAGCTGGAGGGTTTCTCCGTAAATGAGCCTGTCCCTCAGGATCATTTGATGCACTTCGAGCAACTTGATGTGTTCCTTGAAGTCCGGATGAACCCGTCGCTTGAGCACTTCGAGGTCATGCTCCGCCTTGGAAACGGCCGCCTCAAAACGGACGCACTCCTCATTTATCAAGTCGTCACCGATGATGTTCGCCTGAGGGATGACGATATTTGACCTGGCCAGCACGTAGGCTTTTCCGATGGCGATGCCGGGAGAGACCCCGATTCCTTGAACCACTTTCTGAATGGAATCCATCAACAGTTGTCCGTTGGTGAGAGAGGCCATCAGCGGCTTATGGATGCAGGAAAACCCTAGAGTTCCTTATGGGGAGGCGGTCATCGGAGACCGCAACCATCGGCCTTGTCGTTTTGGTGTGGACGGTGGGTTGCGACTCAGGAAATGATTAGGCAGAAAGACTCACATTTCACCGAACTTCGTCTGAAATAAGATGGCAAGGGCTTTGAGGGCATCGGAAGCATCGGGTCCACATGCGGACACGTTGACCGTGCTGCCTTGAGGACAAACCAGTGTCAGGAGATCGAGAATGCTCTTGCCGTTGACTTTGTTTCCACTCTTCAAAATCCATATATCAGACTGGAACTGATTGGCAACCTTGACGATCTGGGCGGCAACTCGCGCGTGAATGCCGAGTTTGTTTCCGACGATGAATTCCCTCTCCACTACATCCATCTTTTCAGCGACAC
>CAZURN010000317.1:0-3727 GCA_964623165.1 uncultured Syntrophobacteraceae bacterium | reverse complement strand
ATAGGCTGGCCGAACTCAAGTGCATGGAACCGCGGTAGAGAATCAGCAGGACTCTTCAAAGGAGGCTGTTGTAGATTCTATAATCCGACTCCCGGAACGTGATGAAAATCACTTCTTCAAAATGATCAGGATTGTCCTTGATGTAACTCTGGACAGTCCCGAGAGCGACCTTGGCCGCTTCCTCCTGGGGGTATCCGTAGATACCGGTGGAGATGCAGGGGAACGCAATGGTCTTGAGGTTTTTCGTCCGAGCCAGCCTCAAGCTATTGAGATAGCAATTGGATAGGAGATCTTTTTCCCTGCCTCTCGCGTGCCCATATACCGGCCCGACGGTATGGATGACAAATCTGGCCGGCAGTCGATAACCTTTCGTGATCCTGGCTTCACCGGTTTCGCAGCCGCCAAGGCCCCGGCACTCTTTTAGGAGCTCCGGCCCTGCCGCATCATGGATCGCACCGTCCACTCCTCCGCCTCCGAGCAAGGAACGGTTGGCCGCGTTGACTATGACATCTACTTCTTCTTTGGTAATATCACCGCGTTTGATGATGATCCTGGTGCTCATTTCAGTGTCTCCAGAATTGATTCGGAATGACAACCAGAAATTGACTGCAGAGAGCAGCATGGTTCCGATTTCTTGAGAGCCATACGCTTCCTTCATACTCATTTCATGTGTGGTTCATCGTGGGGGATACTCGGGGCCTGAACACTCGGGTTCTTCATGTCTGCTGCATGGGAACCATTACATCATTGCGTACCCCCAAATCATGGCAGCGCATCCTAGAATGACCAGCATCCACCGCCATATCTTCTTGGATCTCTCCGGAGAATTCATCATGGGCTCCCTTGCTGAAGAACCGAACCATCAGTCTGGTGACTGCTGATTTTAGCTGATAGTAGTCAAACATTAAACACGAACGCCTATCGCGATCTTGCCGAAGGACTGCCTACGGTGATCCAAATAGTTGCCACCAGTGACGATCTCATTTTCATTCCTTCCATCGTAAACGGTGAACTCAGCTACGGATTCATGAAGGGAAGCCGCCGCCAATTCAACGCGATGAAGCTCCGTCAGGTCATCGAAGATCTTAGAAAGGGGATCATGAATCACGTGTGGTTCCCAGAACGGTTACATTCATGTCACATTGCACCCAATTGAAACAGGAGCGCTCAGTCCGGGGATCAACCCGATAACCCTCTGCAATTAAACCAGAAAGAGACAAAATAAACCAGCACTCTAGATATTGTCTTGCGTGTGAACAAGTGGTATGGTTATGCCGCCTTGGTCATGACGAGAAACCGACACATCAAGTGTTAGATATTATTGCTTATAAAGCCGCCTTATTGGTGAGGTGCGACAGACTTCTGGAGGACTTAGGGATTTGGCCCAAGTGCCTGACCGCCACAGATCCGTGCAAACGACTGCCCAGGTGACCTTTGAGGACAACCGGCTTGTTCAGCAGCTTGCCGGGGTCCAGAACAGCCACCTCAAGGTCATCGAAAAGCAACTGGATGTTCGGATCCATCTGCGCGGGAATCAATTCACCGTTTCCGGCGATGCGGCCCAGGTGGGGATGGCCGAGCAGCTTCTGACGGAACTCTCCGAGTTGATCCAGAAAGGCTATCCTTTGTTCGGCAGCGACATCGTCTATGCCATTCGCATCCTCAGCGAAAGCAACCGGCCGAACCTCAAGGACATCTTCCTCGATCAGGTCTTTATCGCTTCCAACAAGCGCCTCATCACGCCGAAGAGTCTCAAGCAAAAAGAATACATCGAGGCCATTCGTGGATTTGATATCGTCTTCGGGATAGGCCCGGCCGGGACAGGGAAGACCTACCTGGCGATGGCCATGGCTGTGGCCGCCATGGCCAAGGAGCAGGTGCGGCGCATCGTCCTGGTGCGTCCTGCGGTGGAGGCCGGGGAGAAGCTTGGTTTTCTGCCTGGAGATCTTGCGGAGAAGGTCAATCCGTATCTTCGCCCCCTTTACGATGCACTCCATGACATGATGGACTTCGAGAAGGCTTCCAGTCTCTTGCAGCGGGGGGCTATCGAGGTTGCGCCACTCGCCTTCATGCGGGGTCGCACACTGAACGACTCCTTCGTGATCCTCGATGAAGCGCAGAACACCACGAGCGAACAGATGAAGATGTTTCTCACCAGGCTTGGACTCAACTCCAAGGCTGTGATCACTGGAGACATCACCCAGATCGACCTGCCAGAGACCAAGCTTTCAGGCCTGGTGGAAGCGATTCAGCTCCTCAAGGGAATCGACGCCATCCGTTTCGTCTTTTTCACCAATCGTGATGTGGTGAGGCATCGACTGGTCCAGGAAATCATTCAGGCATACGAACGCGCGGAACGTTTCAAGGCAGCCCCCCAGCAAACTCTCGCAGAGAGCTGAGCGCATGGAAACCGAAAAGAGAGAGCCCGAAAAGCGCAAGGCGAAGCCGAAGCCAAGCCTGATCAATAAGTTCCTGCCCCGGCGACTTCAGGATCCTTTTCTCCTGAAGGCTCTGATGCTGATTTCCTTCAGCCTCGTCATTGCTTCCCTCATCACGCCCTCCTTCACGTCTCCAAAGAGATCCTACCGCCTGGGAGACATTGCCGACAGGAACATCAAGAACAAACGAGACATCCTCATCGAGGACGAGAAAGCAACGGCCAAGAAGCGCGAGGAGGCCGCCAGGAAGTCTCCGGCCGTCTATGACCTGGACGATCACGCCTTAACGGGAATTCAGCAGAGGATCGAGAGCGCCTTCCAAACCATGCGCCTGGGGATGAAGTCCCATTCCGAGGTACGAAATCCTTCTGAAATGCTCGAAGGGATGATGGGTCTCGAGACACCTCGAGATGGTCTGCCTGGTCTGGTCGATGTCATCGACCATGAACGCGTGACCGTGCAGCAAAGGAGGGACTTCGAAAACCTGCTGGGGCTCGAAGTCCCGGATGAGATTTTCATGAGTCTGGCTCAGAGTGGTTTTGCCGAGGAGCTTTGCCAAAGGACCGTGCACCTGCTCAAGTGTGCGTTTGATCAGGGGATCGTCTCCGGCAAGAATCTGTTGAGCCACGCTCATGGGCTGGACATCATCCTGCGCAGGATTGGAACCCATGAAGAAATGTCGCTTCCTCCCCCTTACCCTTTTTCGGACATCAAGGAGGCGCGCAAGTCACTCCGCAGCCAGGCCAGGGAGGCCTGGGGACAGGATGACGGAGTCGTTGCCGTGGCTTACCTCGCTTCGCAGCTGCTCCAGCCAAATGTGACTTTCAACCCGGCGGAAACCGAGCGGCGCCGGGAGATCGCGCTGACATCCATCAAACCGGTATACGTGCACCTTGGGAAAAACGAAATGATCGTGCGCGAAGGCCAGCGGATCGGTCCTGAAGAGCTCCTGAAGTTGAAAGGACAGGAGCAGGGGATGGTCGGCCGGCATTGGTTCATCATCTTCATCACGACTTTCCTTTCCAGCATCATGTGCATCTGGGTTCTGGTGCATGTGGTGAAGCAGCACGTGCCCAGTTTCTCCATGGACCTGCCCGATTTCCTGTTTTTGGGGCTTCTCCTGGTCATACTCCTCACCATGGGCCGATCCACCATGTGGATTGCAGACTTGATGGGAGACACCTCCGGAAATCTGTCAGGCAGGACACTCATCTACGCTATTCCCATCAGCGCCGGGGCAATGATGGCGAGCATCTTCTTCGGGGTGACCATTTCACTGCTGTTTTCCC
>CAZURN010000316.1:0-3728 GCA_964623165.1 uncultured Syntrophobacteraceae bacterium | reverse complement strand
TTGTAGGACGGGTCGGTCAATACTTCCTGGTAGCCGGTCATGCTCGTGTTGAAGACGACTTCGCCGAGAGCCCTGCCTCGCCCGGCAAATGCATGGCCCTGGAAAACTGTCCCATCCTCAAGCACCAACCATGCCCGCTCTCTTTTCCATGGAAATGACATCAATAGTTCCTTAACTGTTTTGATGGGTTAGAAGTATTATCCCCATGCATGCCCCCGGAAAATGAATCGATCAATTCTAACGACAAAACTCAAATTGGCAACACATTTTGTAGCAATTTTGTAACAAATGGGGGCGCCGTAAGTAAGGCCTTTATTCGGCCCGTTGATCGCTTTGATTTTTAAGGGAATTCCATTTCTCCATTGCCGACGATCTGCTACAATTGGCGGTCAATGGCAACGTTCACAGTCCAATCCCCGCGAAACGGCGATTCACATGGATTCCAACCTGACTTTGTTCCTCCATGGATTGAACTTGATCCTTCTCGTTGGGGGTATGGTTTCATTTCGTCTGAAGAGCGAGGAGAGAGAGCTGGCCTTTTCGGTGGTTCGGTCCTTGGCCAGCCTGCCAATCCTCATTGCCGGGTACGTGCATTTCGGCCATGCTCCTACGGAATCCGCTCTCCGGCTGGTCATGTCCTCCGAGGTCCTTCTCTCCTGCACGTGGCTCTTCATGAGCCTGCGATTGTATCGCATCGCTTCGGAATCCGGGATCTGGGCGTCCCGATGTTCCCATGCCGAAACGGTGCTCATGGCATCCCTATTGGCTTCTTATTTCCTGTTGGGCTTCAATCCTCCACGCATGCACATGGGAAAGGGTTTCCTGTCCTTTGAACTTGGGGGGGGCATCTATATTGCCTCCCTCATTGTTGTTCTTAACATGCTGGCCACTGCCTGGAGAATGGAGGCCTTCTGGCGGATGCTCCCCTCCGTGTCCAGATGGGAGTACAAGTTGTTCCTTGTAGGAAGCTACATGGTTTGTGGCGTGATGGTTTGGACTGCTTCCTACAGGGTGACTTATCTTCAGGTGTCTGCGGATCATGTCGCATTCGTCACCCTCCTCCTGATGGTTGCCTGGATTGTGGTTTGCTATGCCGTGGCGCGACACCGGCTCTTGAACCGCAGGATCTTCGTCTCCAGGAAGGTGGTCTATTCCTTCGTTGCTCCCACCATTCTCGGATTTTACCTGTTTTCCCTCGGGTTCGCCTCGCTCCTCATGAGAATCTTCGGCTGGACTCTCTCCGACACGCTCTTCTGGATGGGCTTTGCACTGGGTCTTGTGGCTGCGGTTGTATTCCTGCTATCCGGGAGACTCAGGCGCCGCGTGCATTTTTTTATCAGCACCCACTTTTACATCAACAAATATGAGTACCGTGACGAATGGCTGGCCTTGTCCAAGCTGCTGCAGGGCGCATTCTCAGCTGCGGAGATCGCTCGGGCCTTATCTCAGGTGTTGACGGACAGCCTTTACACGGCCAATATCCGGATCTGGCTGGGGGATGAAGGGAGTGGATACGATGCTGTGTCGGTGAGTGAACTGGCAGTCACTGCGTCCGACACTGCCCATGTGGGGGCAGACCATCCCCTTGTGGAGTATCTCAAGACCCACGAACACCTCTACCTGGAAGAGAGAGAGGTTGCAAAGGAGGAGCGGTACCTGTTGGAGAACGTGCGTCAGACGTTTTCCCCGATCGGTCTTGTGTTGTTCACACCCCTGAGCGCAGGGGGGAAGCTCATTGGGTTCGTGGGGATCGGCTCCGAGTTCACCGGGGGACAGTATGGAAAGGATGACTACGACCTCTTGATCGCCCTGGGTTCCCAGGCCGCCTCCTCACTGCTCGCGGTTAGAATGGGAGAGGAACTGGCTCGGGCGAGACAGCAGGAGGTTTGGGAGAGCCTCTCCCACTTTGTTCTCCACGATTTGAAGAACTCTGCGACGATGCTCTCCCTCATTAGGCAAAACGCCGACGCCCACCTGCAGCACCCCGAATTCCAGGCGGACATGCTGGAAGCCATCGACAACGCCTTGAGGAGAATGCGCAGGGTTCAGGAGCGCTTGACGGCGTTCAGCAGCGAGATCACGCCCAAGTGGCAGAAGTTAGACGCAGCGGACTTTCTGAGGCGTTTCGCCGAAGACATGTCGAAGAGGCTCAAAGACCTGAAGATTTCCCACACATGTGCAAATGGTCTCGGAATCGACTCGGACCCCGAATTCCTCTCCCAAGTATTGGAGAACCTCCTGATCAACTCGATGGAGTCAGGAGGACCGGGCACGAAGGTCTGCCTGGACATATCCAGTCATGGAGAGCATGCAATACTCATCCAGGTTGCTGACAATGGCCCGGGGATTTCCACCGAGTTGCTCCCCGATGCCGTGTTCGACCCCTTCGTCACCACCAAGCCGAAGGGAACCGGCGTGGGCCTCTGGCAGGCGAAAAAGATCGTGAGTCGGCTTGGAGGAGCGATTGCTGCAGAGAACCGTTTGGAAGGAGGTGCCCGTTTCAGAATTCGACTGCCCGTTTCCCGAAAGACAGGTGACAGGGACTCAGAGGAGTGGGGCCGTCAGGAAAAGGGATGAGGGTCCCAATTCCTTGAAAGGGATTCATCAGTGACGAATGGCATGCCTCTTGATCAGATCATGGAGCGTCGGTCTGCTGATCTCCAGGATGCGGGCTGCCTGGCTGATGTTGTTGCCCGTGAGGGCCAGGGCTTTCCGGATGACTTGGATCTCTGCCCTGTCGCGTGCTTGCTGCAGGGTATGGATCTCCAGTTCACTCTCATCCACATGCACCGCTTCGAGTCCCAGATCGGAAGCGCTGATCACCTTTTCCGCAAGGGTGATACCCCGCCTGATGGAATTCTGCAGTTCGCGCACGTTGCCCGGCCATGAGTAGGCTGCCATGGCGGCCAAGGCACCGGGTGAGAAGGACAGGTTCGATTTCCCGAGACTTCTGGACTCTTCCCTCAAAGTGTGCTGGGCGTGAAGAAGGATATCCTCTGGGCGCTCCCTAAGCGGAGGCACGGTGAGGGGCACCACGTTGATCCGATAGAACAGGTCCTCGCGGAAACGGCCATCCTTGACCGCCTGTTCAACATCCACATTGGTGGCGGCGATGACGCGGACATTCAGTTTGATCGTGGCTGTTCCACCGAGTCGCTCGATGGTCCCTTCCTGGAGAAACCGCAAGAGCTTCACCTGCAGGGCAAGGGAGAGATCGGCAATTTCATCGAGGAACAGGGTCCCCTTGTCGGCAAGTTCGAACCGGCCGATTTTCCTTCCAGCAGCTCCGGTGAATGCTCCCTTCTCATGTCCGAACAACTCGCTTTCAAGCAAGGTTTCAGGGATGGCGCCACAATTGATGACCACCATGGGCTTGCTCGCCCTCCGGCTCAATGCATGGATGGACTTCGCCGCCATTTCCTTTCCCGTCCCACTCTCTCCACAGATGAGTACCGGATAGTCGGTGGCACTCACATTTCGGATCAATTCGAAAAGACGACTCATGGCGGGAGACGTCCCGAGCATGCCACAGAGGGAGCAAGTTCTGCCTGCTTGCTGTTCCAGGGAGCGGTTGGCTTCTTCCAGGTCGTGTATCCTTGCCCATCGTGATAGGATAATCTCGAGGATCTTCAAGTCGATGGGTTTGGAACAGAAATCGACGGCTCCCATGGCGATGGCCTTCACGGCGGTCTCTTCCAGGGTGCTTCCCGTGATGACGATGACTTTGC
>CAZURN010000315.1:0-3730 GCA_964623165.1 uncultured Syntrophobacteraceae bacterium | reverse complement strand
TCCGTCATGGTGTTCACCTCTCGAACCATTCGTCGCAGTGTTTTTTGTATGAGCAGTTCTTGCATCGCCAGTTCTGGGAACCATCGTTGGGTATAAAGACCCCATTGGAGATGCCCCTCCAGACCTCGGCGATCTTCTTTTCTGCTCTCTTGAAATCGTTCTCTGTTCTCGACGTGTAGCACTGATCGAACTTGGGAGTTTTCGTTTTTATCAAGCAGTCGAATCTCAGCAGGATCTCCTTGTCCGCATGACCATTTGCCCTGGCTGCCATCTCGTAAAGGGTCAGTTGGAAGTTCCTGTCTACTTCGTCAGTTGAATAAGATCTCCCGCTTGTTTTCCAGTCCACGATAATGATGGTGCCGGACTCGTCTTCCTCGACCAGGTCGAAGGCGCCTATGATCTTGACGGGGCAGTTTTCCAGGGTGAACGAGAATGGTTCTTCTATGGAAACTACCCTAAACTTGTCGTGGGGGCACTTGTGGTAGTAGGTCGTCAAGAGCTCCCTTCCTTCCAAAAGCAGGGTTTCGTAGCTCTTGCCCTCGGCGTACTGGATGTTTTCATATCCTTCTGCGGCTGCTTTCCAGTATCGTTCAAAGTGCTCGTGCAGCTCCTTTGCAGTCATGATCTTCCCATCCATCTTCTGCTTGTGGAAATCGGCAAGGGCAAGGTGAATACAGCTGCCGAATTCCAGTGCATCGGCACGAAACTCAGGTGGGAATCTGTCTATCCTTCCCAGTTTGTAGAGAAGCCCGCAGTCTATGTAATCCCCTATACTGGACGCTGAAAGGTGGGGTTCCTTTCTCAAGTCGTTTAGTTCCATTTCAACCTCCTGACTGAAATACGCAGACTCCTGCGTTTTTTATAAAGTAGGGGCAGAGACACAAATCCCAGTGCATCCCTGCCCCGGATGTAGAGTAAAGGAGATGAATGTTATGATTGGGATTGCTAATTAAGAACTTTGCTGGAGGGTTCGAATCAGACCTGAGGCATCTTTTTGAGAGAGATGCTCAACTTTCAAGCCATAGGCATCGACGGACATCTTCTCGAGCTCTTCTACCGAGATTCCCCTTCTGCGGGAGAGGTTGGCGATGGCATTTGCCTGGGCAGAGGAGATCTTGGGAGCGGTTTCCTGCTTGGTCTTGCCCCTGCCGTTGCCATTCCCATCGACCTTTTTGGCATTCTTGGCATCAGGAGCTTTGTTGCCATTTCCGGGCTGCTGACCTTTCTCGGGTTCCTTCTTCTCCGATGCTGCAGTGGTAACATTCGAGGGAGTGACGTCGATGACTTCCTTGGAGGGAGCATCATTCTTTTCGATCCTGGTTGCTTTTCTCTGGATCTCCTTCTTGGCGGCGATCTTCTCTTTTACTTCAACTCCGATGACTTCAGAAAGATCGCCCAGCTCCTCAAGGCAGGTCATAGGACTGTTGACATAGGATCTCAAAGCACGGGCAATGGCCCTGGTCGAGCTCATTCTGAGCAAATGCTTCGCGACTCTCGGGTGGCAGTTGGTTGGACTTGCATCACCGATGTCGCTGAAAGTCTCTGCGTACTTTGACATCACGGTTGCCTTGCAGATGGCAGTCATGTTGTTTTGCTCCGTGGGGAACTGTAATGGTTCGACTTCGATGCTGAGCAGACCCTTTTGATGGCTTGCGTCGAGAAGTCCCCCGAAGAGTACGAAATCTCTACCCTCGATGGTCGTGATGAACCTGGGGTCTATCGTGGGTCTTTTCTTCTCCAGGAATTTCGCCTTCTCGATCTCTCCCGAAGGGATGGAGTTCATGACGGCAAGGATATGCTTGCAATTGAAAAATGGATCCTGTTTCGAGCCCCTTGCATAATCGCCACAGGTACATATGGCTACCTCGTCACCAGGTGCGAAGTCGACCCGGTAGCACACCTTCCCCTCCTCAGACTCCACGTAGTAAGTCTGGTCCCCCGTCTGGAGCACCCTGAGGTTCTGTGCTTTTTCATTTCTTTTTTGAATTTCCGCTTTTTCCATTGTTACCTCCGTTGAATAGAATGTCTTTGATCAAAATGGCCACTCCGAGAACGATCTGAGCGATCTTGATGATGAGCCTGATGGTCTTCTCCTGCATGGCATCCCCTCCTTTTTCAGAAAGGGGTGTCGTCTTTGGATTCTCCCTCCTTGAAACCCCTGCCATCGGTTTTGATGAACTCAAGGGTATTGGCGATGAGCTGGAAGGTGCTCTTGGATACCCCCTCGTCAGTTTCCCAGACGTGGCGATCCAGGGTCCCGATGACGGCGATTCTGGCCCCTTTGTGCAGGAACCTTGAGGCGATGTCGGCAAGCTTCTGGAAGCAGACGACCCGGATCCAGCAGGTCTTCTTCTTTGAGCTGTGGAATGCGATGTTGAAGCTTGTGACGGGATTTCCCTCGGATGAGTAAAACACTTCGGGATCCGCACCAAGGTTTCCGGTCAAAACGCACTGGTTGAGCATAACGAGATTCTCCTTTCTGGTCGAATTTTTGAAATTCAAGAATATCCTTGAATTATCAATGATTTATATATATAGAAGTACTCGTTATCCTGGAATTGGGGGGAGGAAGGGATGGCAAGAGAGGCAGGTGATAGAATATGGTATTTCGCTATCGTCTTCTACTAGGTATATTGCTGATTTTTGTATCGACCATCTTTTATGCGAGTTGTTCCCAAACAATCGAGACTCGTTTTTCTGTTAGTTGGCCAGGAATGCCTATCGAAAAGAAGGTGACGATCACTTCTCAGCATGGCCAGCTTGAGATGCACACGTTTACATATGTCCAGCAAGATACCGTTTACGCAGTATCGTATGTTGATTATCCTGCCACACTTGATGTGGATAAAGCGCTAGACGGGGCACGCGACGGAATGCTGTCGAATACGAAAGGCAAGCTTATAAACGAACGTACTATCTCTTTAGATAAATATTCTGGACGCGAATTGCTTGTCGATTCCCCCAATGGAATGTCTACCTTACTGGGTCGTACTTTCATAGCGAATAATAGAGTTTACCAAGTCCATGTTGTGAAATCAAAAGGTGAAAATGTTGCTAACGAATACCAATTTCTTGACTCGTTCAGAATATCGGAGAAGTGAGTATTTGAGAATGTATCCAAGACAATCAAGGAAACGGAAACAGTTAATTACAGGGAAAATGAAAAACTATATACGACAGATTAGTGATATGCAGACATTTTGAATCATAATTTCTTAGTATCAGATCATAATAATCTTTGGTCATAATAAATTTCGCTTTCACTTCCTGTTCTTGGTCTGGGGGTCGGAGATGGGGAAGTCGAAACAGGCGTCATTCGCGCTATTCGTCCCATTTGTCCTGGCGATTTCTCTCCTTTTTATTCCATCCCTACATGCAGCCGACATTACCCTCCCCAAGGACACCCCTGTCTGTGTCTTCTTCAGCCCTAATGGTGGCTGCACTCACGCAATCATAGACACCATCGACAAAGCCAAATCCGAGATCCTCGTCCTAGCGTATATCTTTACCTCAGAACCCATAGCCAAAGCTCTTCTTGGTGCACACAAGAGGGGAGTGAAGGTCTTTGTCATCCTGGATAAAAGTCAGAAGAAAAACGGGTATTCTCCTGCCACATTCTTCACAAACCAAGGCATCCCTACTTACATCGACTCAATGCATGCAAGAGCCCATGACAAGGTCATGATTATCGACAAGGAAATAGTCATAACTGGCTCTTTCAATTTCTCGA
>CAZURN010000314.1:0-3744 GCA_964623165.1 uncultured Syntrophobacteraceae bacterium | reverse complement strand
ACAATTCCAAAGCCCAAGAGCAGTCTTGTGCTGAATTGGAGAAACTCCCGGGTGGTGATCAACGGCGTGATGTAGTCGGTGGCAAATGACGCAAAAAACTGAAATCCATATGGAAAAACGAAGAAGTATCCAAACAGCGCCCCTCCCAGAAAAAAGAAGCTGGAAAAAAACACCACCGGAATGAGCGCCCGTTTCTCATGTTCATATAAGCCGGGAGCAATGAAGCGCCACAATTGAAACAGGATGACGGGGACTGCAAGGCCGGTTCCAGCGATGAAGGAAACCTTCATGTAGGTGAAAAAAGCCTCATGTGGGGCTGTGGCAATGAGCTTGACCGCCTGTTCCTTGGGGAGGGCTTCAAGCCATGGCTTGCACAGGATTTGGAACAGCCTGTCGGCAAAGTTGTAGGAGATGAGAAAACCTACGAAGACCGCCACCACACAGGTGATGAGCCTTTTTCTCAGTTCGTGGAGGTGCTGTGTGAAGGGCATCCGCTTTTCGTCTACGGTTGTTGTCATGGTCTCGTTTCCGTCACGGACTCACGATGCACGGAGGCGGCTCATTGTTGGTCCCGGTCAGGTACCTGAGCATCCTGTGTCGCTTCCTCGGTCTGTTTGGGACTTTCGCCCGTTGATGCAGGCGAGGGAACATCCCGCACATCCGGGATGGGTTTGATTTCTATTGGGTCTGGGTCGGATTCCCTGGGGCCGTAAAGGACCTCCCTCTGTGCTGCGTTGAATTCCTGCTTGATTTCGCGGACTGTCTCGTCCTGTTCGAAGGTCTCCTTCAGTTCATTCATGGCACGGCGAAATTCCGCATACGCTTTTCCCATGGCCCTTGCCAGGTCGGGAAGGCGGTCAGGCCCATAGACAAACAAGGCGACCACGAGGATCATGATCAATTCTGGGAAGCCTATATCGAACATGGCTCAATGTTCCGTCGCTACCGGGATGAGAGCCCCGGGATGAGTTCAGTTGGTTCGCGCGGAGTACACTCGCAAAGGGCGAACCGAGCTTTCGCCAGCACACCATTTGGGCGATCGGGAAAAAATGGCGTTCCCGACTACTACAACAAGAGGCTCAACAATACAAGGGCGGCCAAGGGGTGACCCATGCATGCCTTCCGTGCTTACTTGGAAAAGCCTCTCGGCGGGCAATGGCATTGATCGCTCAGACTTGCTTCAATGAAAACCTGTGAAGCGCTGGCAGGAGTGCCCCCTTGGAATTTGAGGCAGAACCGCAGTTTCTGATTGACCAGAGGGCATATGCAGGCGTAAGCGCAGAATTTCCCGGGCGCCAATGGCTTGTCCTCAAGGTGTCATTTGCGCATCTCTTCCTTGCCGACAGGTTTGCAAGAACAATCCGTTGATCCCCCGTCTGAAGAGCGCGTGTCGCGGATGGCCCTCTTGAACTCGGTGATGCTTCTCCCAATGCCTTCACCAAGCTGAGGGAGGCGTTTCCCTCCAAAAATGAAAAGAACAATGATCAGAATGATGGCGAGTTCCCAAGGTCCCAGCCCAAACACGTTCACCCCCCCAAGCTATCTGGCGTAGCTGTGAAGCCCGCTCAGCAGGAAATTCACACCGAAGTAAGTAAACAGAACGCAACCGAAACCGATGAGGGAGAGCCATGCCACCCTCTTGCCCCTCCAGCCCTGCATGGATCTCGCGTGCAGAAGGGCCGCATAAATGAACCATGTGATGAGGGACCAGGTTTCCTTGGGATCCCAGCTCCAGTACGTCCCCCATGCGGAGTTGGCCCAGACCGACCCGGTAATGATTCCAATGGTGAGCCACAGGAAGCCAAAAAGAACCATTTGATAGTTAAATTCATCGAGTTCCTTTTGATTCGGCAACATGGCAAAGATGCCCGAGGGGTGAGGATTGGATTTCTGGGGCCTATGCAGCAGGTAGACGATACTGATTCCTGTGGACACGGCAAATGCGGCATAACCCAGAAAGCAGGTGATCACGTGAGCGATCAGCCAGTTGCTCTTAAGCGCCGGGAGCAATGGTTGAATGGTCGAGTCGATGCCTTTCGAAAACGACGCGTAGGCCATGGCCAGGAAAGCGAAGAGAGCCGGGAAGACCCCTAGGGTTCGATGCTTGATGCGCCGTTCCAGGAGAAGATATATGAAAATGATGGCCCACGCGGCGAACACAAGTGACTCGTAGAGATTGGAAAGCGGTGCATGTCCGTATCCCATCTGATACGATTCGATCCATCGAAGGATGATCCCCGCCGTTTGGATGGCCAAAGTCGCGACGCTGAAGATGCTGCCTGCGGTCAGAAGAGGTGCAAACCTGAAAACGATGCCCCCAAGGTAGAATATGCTACAAAGCAGGTATGCGAAAGTGGTGATGCTCAAGAGCAAAGAACTGTTAACCATGCGATTGTGCGCCTTTTATGCTTCGTTCCTTGTTAAGGCAGCCTTCAGTCCTTCACAGAGTCGAGCGAAGTCCTTTTCGAAGGCCAATGAGTGTTTGTTGGTTCTCCCAGCGATGACGATTCTTGTCTTTCCTCGACTGGAGGGATTCGACTCGATCCAGACCCACACGCGGCGATGGGTGGTGTAAAAGCACAGGCCAATGCCGATGAGCATTGCAGTGAACCCGAGATACACCACCCAAACACCTGGATCCTTCTTCACCTGCAACCCGGTATAGAAACCCGTGTCCGCCTTGATCACCCTGACCTGGTAATTCTGTATGCGATTTCCATGGAAGTCGGGTCGGTCGACGATGATCCATGACCCTGTGGACTCCTGGCCTTTCTTGAGAAGAGCAATTCCCACCGCCGGGCCCAGGGTGCGGAAGTCCTTCTGGTATTCCACCACCTGCACTCTGTCCTCTGTTTCCGGTATGAACATGGTTTCGCGGAAAGGCATGGTCAACCGGTGGACTCTCCCCGAGTCCCGATCCTTGAATTCCACTTCGGCCTGCTGCAGGGACGTTCCATAGGAAGACTGGTAAAAGGTCACCCCTTCGAAGGTCAGTGGATCATTGACCCAAATGGGCTGTTTCAGGGCCTCACGCCCGTCGGCAAGAATGGTGAGATCGGACCGGAATTCCTTCGGCATTCCCGTATCATAGAATGTGACTTCAAACTTGTCGCAGCGCACCTCGAAGGGGAGGGTCAGGACCCTCATGTCCTTCATGAGCTGTACGTCACTGGATGATTCGCCCTCTGCAAGCTGCATGTAGCCCTTGAAACCGAAAGCGGACCCAAGGATAGCCCCAATCAGGATCAACAGAACGCTCGCATGGACTACATAGACCATCATCCGACTCCAGCGACCCTTTTCTGCAACTCCACTGTAACCGGACTCCGAAGCAATCTGTTCAAGGGGGGAGAAGTTCTTGGAGATGTGGGCTGTGGTTCGGGCAACCGCCTCCCCCAAAGGCAACTTGCACGAAAGGCTGCGGTTCTGGCTAAACTTTGCGAGCTTATCGGGGTTGATCTGATCGTCCCT
The DNA here is from genome assembly GCA_964623165.1 of uncultured Syntrophobacteraceae bacterium. Lineage (GTDB taxonomy): Bacteria > Desulfobacterota > Syntrophobacteria > Syntrophobacterales > Syntrophobacteraceae > JAAYUJ01. The sequence continues at coordinate 273 of CAZURN010000314.1, read as the reverse complement.
GTGGCGAATGAGCTTGATGGTTTTGGGAAGACGGTCAAGACTACAGATCACCAAGTTCAAAGAGAGAAGAAGCAGCAGCGATTGAAACCAGAGAGCATGGTAAATGTCATGAAGACTAAAGGTCTGAATCCACCAAAAGGCGCTGGGACTGAAGTGCCTCCGCATTTCCTGCAAGGTGAGACCCTGGGGAAGCAGCGTGCCAATGATGGAGCAGATGGCCAGGACAAAGAAAACGAACACAGTGAGCTTGATGGAAGCGAGAAATCGGGTGAC
>CAZURN010000313.1:0-3777 GCA_964623165.1 uncultured Syntrophobacteraceae bacterium | reverse complement strand
AATCTCCTAACTGTTCAAGAAGCGGAGGCAACGACATCCAGAATGACGGCTGCTAGCGGATGTGCGCCGCTCCGTGGTTTTCCGTTCTGTTCCTCAATCGCCTGCCCTTCCCATTAGACCAAGGTCCAATATCTTCTCCGTCTCAGTTCCCATAAACTGAATATATCTCCGGTCCGCAGTACGCAGAAGGATCCCTAAGAGCCTGATGATGATAACGTTTGAGAAGTCCGCCTGAGGGTCAACTGGGCTATTCCTGTTTGTGATGATGTTTTCCAGTCCACTCGTGAAAAGGAGGAAATGTGATGATGGGAGTCCTGAGATTGGCAAGTTTCATCGGAGTCCTTGCGATGATGATCTTAAGTCCCATGAATCCAGGCCTGGCTGCCGCGGCAACAGCAGCAGAAATCAACCGTGACGTCGACTCCGCCTTGCAGAAGCTCTACGTCAGGAGACCCGAAGCCAAGATGTTGGCAAAGAGAGCGAAAGGCATTCTTGTGTTCCCCCACATCGTCAAGGCCGGCTTTGTTGTTGGTGGGCAATTCGGTGAGGGAAGCCTTCGCATAAAAGGGAAGACCGTGGCCTACTACAAGACCGTTCAGGCTTCATACGGTCTGCAGGCAGGCGCTCAGGCCTACGGCTACGCCCTGTTCATCATGACCGATTCGGCCTTGGAGTACCTCAATAAGAGCTACGGTTGGGAAATCGGCGTGGGCCCGACGGTAGTTGTCGTGGATGAGGGCATGGGAAAAAATCTCACAACCACAACACTTCGGGATGACATCTATGGATTCGTGTTCGACCAGAAAGGGCTGATGGCGGGACTCGGTCTGCAGGGCACGAAGATCAGCCGGATCGAGAAGTAGGAGTCATCCACGAGAGATTGAGGACACCGCACACGAGAGACATCTTCCCAAACTTGACACCCTAACGAAGTATTGGGTAGCATCCTTGGTAAAATGGCACGCAGCCAAAGTACGTGTCGAGATTGGAGAAGGGGCATGAGTAAGACTGTTTTGCAACGCAGGAAGGCCGCGTCATCTACGCTCGCGTTTCATCCAAGGAGCAGGAGAAGGAGGGGTATTCCATCCCGGCTCAGCTAAAGCTGCTCGGTTCATACGCAAAAGACAACTCCATGCAAATTGAGAAGGAATTCATCGACGTGGAGACAGCCAAGCGCTCGGGACGGACTGGCTTCTCCGAAATGATGGCCTTTCTCAAGAAGAGCGTGCGGGGCGCCGTGGGTCTTCGCCCCGTGATTCTCGTGGAAAAGACGGACCGTCTCTATCGCAATCTCAAGGATTGGGTTACGGTGGATGAACTGGATCTCGAGATCCATTTCGTCAAGGAGAATGTGATCCTCTCCCAGACATCCCGCTCGTCTGAGAAATTCATGCACGGGATCAAGGTCCTAATGGCCAAGAACTACATCGGCAATCTTTCCGAGGAGACAAGGAAGGGGATGCTCGAAAAAGCAGAACAGGGGATTTATCCCTCATTTGCTCCGTTGGGCTATGTCAATGTCGAGTCAAATGGAAAACGGTCCATCGCCCCCGACCCGATCGTCGCTCCTCTCATCATGAAGCTCTTCGAGTAGTACGCAACCGGGAACTACTCCCTGCTCGAGATCGTCCAGAGAGTGCACGAGGAGGGGTTGTCCTACCGCAAGACTCAGGCTCGGATCCCCAAGAGCGTCGTGCATAAGATCCTGAAGAATCCCATCTATTACGGTGATTTCGTTTGGGCTGGCAAGAGCTACCGCGGCATACACGAACCACTTATCTCAAGAGAGCTTTACAATCGGGTTCAGGAGGTGATGGTCGATAAAGGGAACCGTCGAACTCGCCACCAGAAGCATGACTGGGCTTTCCAGGGGCTTCCGTCCTGCGGCCACTGTGGGTGTGCCCTCGTTGCAGAGCTCAAAAAAAGAGCAGTACGTTTACTATCATTGCACCGGCAACAGAGGAAAATGCCCAGAGAAATACGCCCGAGAGGAAGATATCGCTGAACAGTTTGGAAGCGCCATCAGGGCCATCCAATTGGACGAACAAGTCCTCGAGTGGATAAAAGTTGCACTCAAGAGCAGCCATGAATCCGAGGAGAGTTACCATCGCGAAGCCCTCGCCTCTTTGCAGGAGCAGTATGACAAGCTCCAGAAGCAGCTCGACGCGATCTATCTTGATAAACTGGACGGGGAGATCACCAGGGAGTTCTACGAGAAGAAGAGCAGTCACTGGCGCCGAGAACAGGAAGACATCTTGCAGAAAATTGGAAGTCACCAGGATGCCAATAGATCCTACCTGGACGAGGGCGTTCGCCTACTCGAACTCGCCCAACATGCCGCAATCCTTTATGAAAAACAATCGATGGCAGAGAAGCGCCGTTTGCTAAATTTCGTGTGTTCGAACTCCATTTGGAAGGATGGGAAGCTCATTCCCAATTACCGAAAACCCTTTGATTTACTGGCAGTTACGAACACTGAATACCAAAAACAAAAGGCCACTTCCTCGTCGGAAAACGGCCTTTTTGATTTCTGGCTCCCCGGGACGGACTCGAACCGCCAACCTAGTGGTTAACAGCCACCCGCTCTGCCGATTGAGCTACCGGGGAACACACGCAAAACGAGGTGCATTCACTAACAGAATGCACCTCGTTTGTCAACACGGTTTTCTTCAGGGGACTCCAGCGATGATCCCGGCTTTCACTCCATAACGGCCGTGATAGGCGTCAAGCAAGGGAGCCCCTGAAGAGCATCCTAGGCGCCGTCGAGCCGCACACTCATTTCGGTGCCCTTGGGCTCTTTTTCCTTCTTTTCAGGCTCCACGCACTTCTTCAGCAGGGCCTCATAATCGGCATCAATCCTTTCCTGGATCTTCTTGATGTCCGACTCGGTCAGGTGGCGGAAGCGGCGCTGCGGTTTGAAGTAATCAGTCACCGGCTTGGGCTTGGCCACTTTTCTGGAGAGATAGTAGACGCCATCGATCACTTCATACAGAGGGAATACCTTGCTCTGCACGGCCAGCTTGGCAACTTCAATGCTCTCGTCGATCCCACATCGCCATCCCGTGGGGCAGGGCGAGTAGATGTGCAGGTAGGCCGGTCCGGGCACCATAGTGGCCTTCTTCGCCTTGTTCATGAGGTCGATGGGATAAGCCACCGACGCCGTTGCCACATAGGGAGCTCCATGAGCCACGGCAATGCTCGGCATGTCCTTCTTCCAGGTGGACTGACCGATGCTCATCTTGCCCGGAGGAGACGTGGTGGTCATGGCGCCATAAGGGGTCGATGAGGACCGCTGGATACCCGTGTTCATGTAGGCTTCGTTGTCGAAGCACATGTACAGGAAGTTGTGGCCGCGCTCCAGGGCTCCCGAGAGTGCCTGCATGCCGATGTCCGCCGTGGCGCCGTCACCGCCGTAAGCCACAAACACCGTGTCGGGGCTCTTGATGATGCCCTTGCGGTTCATGGCCTTGTATGCCGCCTCCACACCGCTTGCCACGGCCGCAGCATTTTCGAACGCCACGTGAATCCAGGGCACACGCCAAGCTGTCTGGGGAAAGGGAGAGGTGATGATTTCCATGCACCCGGTGGCGCTGCAGACGACCACGTTGGTTCCAATGGCTTTCATGGCCAGACGCAAGGCAAGAACCTCCCCGCAGCCCTGGCAAGCGCGATGACCGGGTGAAACGGGTTCCACCTCAGGCAGGTTCTTGAGGTTAAACCCTTTGAAATTCTTCAGAGCTTCAGATGCGATTCCCATTTATTCCCTCACATTGATGA
>CAZURN010000312.1:0-3779 GCA_964623165.1 uncultured Syntrophobacteraceae bacterium | reverse complement strand
AGGCAGGCTGCTACGGGGCTTACGTGGGAGCTCTCAAGGTGAAGGTTGACCCCGAGTCACCAAACAGGGTCGTTGATTACTCCGCAAAGGACGTGCTCAAGACCGTCTATGCGGGCCCCAAGCATCCCTTCGACCCGGAGATTCAAAAGGTGGTTCTTGCGTATGATGACCAGGTGAAAGCCCAGTTCTCCATGGTTGTGGGCGAAACCAAGGTCGACCTCATTCGCGAACCCTACCAGGAATCCAATATTGGCAATTCCATAAGTGACGCCATTCTGGAATCCTCCGGTGCCCGGATCGCCTTCCAAAACGGTGGGGGAATCCGAGCCGACCTTTTGAAGGGACCCATTCGCATGGACGGTGTCTACACCACATTGCCCTTCGACAATGTGATCGTGGCCATGGACCTTACCGGGAGACAAATCCTCGAACTGCTGGAAAAGAGTGCCGCTCTCGAACAGCGCATTCTTCAGGTGTCAGGGCTCAGGGTGGCTTACGACATGGCCAGGCCTGTCGGCTCAAGGGTGACGAGAGCACAGGTGAAAATGAGTGGACCCGAGGAGGGAGTGGATAAGCACCCACCCAAGGAGGCATCCCGAGAAGCTGTTGGACAGGCGGAAAATGCGACCGCTGGCCAGGTCCTCCTTGACGGCTACGAACCCCTACAGGTGGAACAGACGTATCGAGTCGCCACAAATGATTTCCTGGCAGCGGGGGGAGACAACTTCACCACGTTTCGGGACGGACATAATCTGGCATTTGGGGATACCATCCGAGACGCTTTCCTGGAGTACCTGAAAAAGCACTCTCCCATCGAGCCGGGTATTGAAAGTCGGCTGATCTTTTTGAACCGATAGAAGAGGAGGATCGCATACTCATGCCAGATCAAATTTCCGTCTTTGTGAATGACACTGAGGTCAAACTTCACAGGGGAATGACAGTGAAACACGCTCTCATCGCCTTTTCAGCCTCCATCCACCAGGCTGTCGAGGCGGGAGACTCCTTCGTGGTCGACCAGAGGGGATTCCGGGTTGGTCTCGATGGGGGCCTTGGAGACGGCGCCCGGATTTATACTCGCGGAGAATCATCGAACGAAGCATGAAATGGAAGCCCGCCACTGAGCGAACAGCCCTTTACGTCGTTGCCACCGTTATCCTGCTGATAGGTTTGGGCAGTGCGGTCCTGATTCATTTCAGCGTGGAAGCCGGTGCGCACGACTCTGCCATTCGAGATTTTGAGAATTCCAAGAGGTACAGGCATGACCTTGAAGTCATCGGCGGAAAGATGAATGTGCTCATGGACCAGTTCTGCCGGTGGTTTGCCGCGTTATGGCAGGGGGAGTCACTCGCTGTCACGATCGCATGGCTCACCGTTTTCATTGCTTTCGGAATCTTCCTTTTCGCCCGCCATCTGCCAACTGGTGCTGCAATCGATGGGCAGCAACCCGAGAGTGATTCCGGCGCCAATCCTCCTTAGGCACATGCCTCACCGGATGGGAAAAGGCCCGTGCATCCTTGTCGTGGCTGCCATCCAAAAGAACAAACGGGCGGCCTGCCGAGGCAAACCGCCCTATTCCATACCTCAACCAAGTCACGCGGCAGGCACATCCTCCCAGTTGCCGTCATGGCGACAAACGACACAGTGGCCGGGGAGGCAGATGTCCTCACCTGGCGAATATCTCACACCCATGTATACGCAGCCTTCCGGCTCTTCTTTGTCCTTATTGTCCATATTCTGACCTCACAGCATGTGATGGTTGTTCCCCGCTTTACGCTCATTAGATAAGCACCAGCGCGCACTGGGTAAACACCGACCGCCCTGGAGGTGCGGCCCGGCCTCCTGCGGATAACAAGGTGCCCAGTCCACCCACTCGCGTCCGATAAGACAGTCACAAGGCCCCATGTCCAAGGCTGAGGTGAATCTCGCCTATTGCCGGAATCACCCCCTATGGACCAGGTTTCTTCAGAGATCGGCGCTTGAGTCGCCTACTCCCGCTCTCCAGGATCTCCCAGGTAAGCAGAAGCCTGCCCGAAGATCGTTGGACATACGCTCCCAGGGACCCGGTTGACAATCTTCCGGAGGGCAGCCGCGACCTTTTGCCGCAGTTCCGACTTGAATAGGTTCACGTGCTGAAATGCATTGAGGAGACGGCTTGCGGTGGTCGCATTGGTCGGGGCCAATCCGATGACCTCATCCGCAAGCCAGGCGATCCCCCGGTCAGACCACAACATCTTGTTATTGCTGGCCATGGGCAGCAGAAGAGCCCTGCACCACGTAGGCTGATTGATGTCGAACGTGGGTCTCGCCTTTTCGATTTCGATCATTTCAAAGACGTCCCCACAGGTGCCGCTCGACACGATGCGGAGGTAATTGGCATAGCCACTCAGGTGGCCATGCCATGATTGATAGACTTCCTCGAGCAGTGGGCGGCGCCGATCCGAGGAAGAGCGGTTGAGGGCCGCCAGTGCACCGACCCGATCGTTGGCAGTCGTCGCCGCTTGATAATGTTCGAGAATCAGCCGGTGGCTTTCCGGCGAGTCATCGACCACGATCAGTTCCAGGAGCACCTGCTTGAGCATGCGCTCTTCGATGCCGTCCTTTGGGGTCTTTCGCTTCTCCGGAGAATAGGTGTCCAGAGCCATGAACCGCTCCACGAGCTTCTTACGGTGGAGGGCATTGACGGCCTGCATCAGCCTCTCCCGCGCGTCCACAAGCTCCGGGTACCAGGTGGAGTACCTCCGGTCGACCGGCTGTTCATCGATTCTCAGGAGGTAAGCTTTGAGGGCCGCAGGCAGCGTCTCGTCAGCAAGGATCTCTCCATGTAGCTGCAGCCAGAAATCGTCCACTTCCGAGTCAGGGTCATGCAGCAGTTTGACACGCTGCCGATCCGTCAACTGTCGCATGGCATCCACCCGGTTGACACCGTTTGGGTCCAGGCGTGTTTGAAGGATGAGTTCCTCCTCGGTCACATTGGGTCGGGCCAAGGTGCCATAGAAAGAGAAATCCCGGTTCAACGACACAAAAGCAGGCGCCTGGGGCACATCATCAATGATACAGTCCCCTTCGCCCTCCCTAAGCTGAAAGACCCTGGCCGTGCCCTCGATGTCCCTGCCGGTCCCGTCCACGAGCGCCAGCTCGATGGGCAAATGAAAAGGGTCTCCCCCTTGGGGGAACTCCTGGGTGAAATGCAGTCGAAACTGTCCTTTTCGCGGATCGTGAAACGTCTCCACGCTCACCTTCGGATACCCGATTCTATAGAGCCATCCGCTCTTGAACTGCCGCAAGGACATCCTCGACACTTCCTCGAAGCACTGGAAGAACTGGTCGGTATTTGCATTGCCATGCCTGTATCGGGAAAAATACAGCGCCTTTCCCTCCATGAATCTTTCAGTCCCCAGGATGAGGCGCAGCATCCTGATGACCTCTGCAGCCTTGATGTATGTCACCCCATCAATGAGCTCATCAGGATCGTTGAATCCCTCCCGGACGATTCTACCGGCGTGCCCGCCGTCCTCGATGGCGAGTGGCCCCAGGAGAGGATTCCGGATGCTCTCCATCTGATTCAGGCGGATGGTCGCCGGGTCAAACAGGTCGGCCATGAACTGGCGCTCCACATCCACTGTATAGGCTTCATTGAGCCACACATCGAAGGGGGTCTCCATGGTGGTCTCGCTGCCACACTGGTTGTGCTCGAATTCGTGGACGATCACCGCATGGGCGTAAAGCAGGGATTGGTCCAGGGTGTGCTCGTTGATGAGAGCCGCATCGGTCACGATGGT
>CAZURN010000311.1:0-3791 GCA_964623165.1 uncultured Syntrophobacteraceae bacterium | reverse complement strand
AGGTGCTGCGATTGCAGATTCTCAAGGAAGGCAAGGAACAGGGGCAGGGCATCGCCTATCTTGAGGACGGAACGATGGTGGTCGTGGAAAATGCCAGCAGACATCTTGGGAAAGAGGTGGATGTCTCGGTGACGAGCATTCTTCAGACAACGGCCGGCCGGCTGATCTTTACGACTCTGAAGAATGGCGAGCACGGACGCCACCAACACTGATTTTGAAGACGCCTCAATCCTGAAATCCTGGCCTGATCCTGGCACAAGCGGCTCAGGATTTCGTCAATTCATCATTCCAAAATCAAGTCTGTGCGGGACAACCCCTGACCTCTGAAGCCGATCATGCTCGACCAGACTTCTTGACTTCCGTTCACGATGACGGTTGTGAGTAGGCCTCAGGATAAGCGCAGTTCCCTCCCCCACCAATTTCCTCGATAAGAGCCGCAGGGACAGTTCAAACCCGTCTTCGATAAAGTCATGGAACTCAGGTGTGACAATCACACCTCGGGTGGCTGGTTCCCTGCACATCGAAATGGGTCTTGCCTCCGGACACCCCCGCTTGGGCTCATGCATGCCGGAAAGCTCCAATGGATCGCCTCGACAGCGAACAATCCCATGGGTCGGGAAGTGTCCTGCGGTTCCAATCCATAGAAAGTTGCGGTCAAGCAGGTGCAGCCTAAAGCCCTTTTCCAGAGTACCTCGCAGCGAAGGGCGTGGCTACATCGTGAACAGTGATCGATTCGGTCTCGGGCAAAATTCCATGTCGGATGGGTCCCGTGGCCGGGTGGGTCCTGTGGCCGGATCAGGAAATAGCAGTCTTGAAGATGCGTAGAACTGCGGGGGGAAGCAGGATACAAGAGACTCAGGGTAGAAGGATCCATCAGGCGGAATTTGCCCGGTATGTTGTCGAATGGACCTTCATCAAGGGCAGCGCGATACTCTGAATCAGGCTCCCCAAAGGGGATGACAGACGAATCAATGCGTTTCGCATCAGTGACCAGACACCCCGATGAGCCCATTCGGGCAGAGTTTCCATGAATCACGTTGGATTTTGATTTTTGAGCATCGACGGGAGTGGAGTACCATGAAGAGAATTTGGACCAGGTGTTCCACAGGGCATGCGATGGTTCGTGTGATTGCGGGATTTGAAGTTGCACATGCCCGTGACAAGCTGTGCAACCCACGGCACTGGCGGTCCTTTGGCGGCGGCACGCATTGCCCGAAGACACATGGCCAGGCCTGGACCGTTCAGGGATGAGCAAGAGCACCATGACAGCGTTGACTCGCGAGAATGTCGGAACGCTTCCTCAGGACTATTCCCTCGAGGTTCATCCGCAACACGATGGATTGCGGCTGGACGTCTGTCTCTCTACGATGCTTCCCGATTTCTCAAGGAACCAGTTCAAGCGTTGGATCCAGGCAGGGTTGATTCTGGTCTCGGGTGAACGCGTGGTGAAGGCGCGGCACGCCGTGCGCGCGGGAGACAGGATCTCAGTGCACATTCCCCGCTTGAACCAGAGTGAAACCGTCACTCCCGAGGTCATGGCCCTGGACATCCTCTTGGAAGACGACCACATCCTGGTGATCAATAAACCACCGGGGCTGGTGGTGCACCCTGGAGCTGGGCATGCTGGGGGGACCCTTGTCCATGGGTTGCTCGCTCACTGTCCCATGTTGGCAATGCAGGGGGCTCCCCTTCGCCCGGGCATCGTCCACCGTCTCGACCAGCACACCTCTGGCGCCATGGTGATTGCCAAGACTGAGCGGGCTTACCTCGATCTCATCAGGCAGTTCAAAGAACACCTGGTGGAGAAGGTCTACCTCGCTCTCGTTTACGGCCGATTCTCAGTGGCCCATGGAGAAATCCAAACACTGGTGGGGAGAAATCCCTTGGATCGAAAGAAGATGGCGGTGGTAGCCAAGGGAGGGAGGGGAGCCATCACCCAATGGCGTGTGGAGAAGGACTTCGGAGAAACGACGCTCTTGCGGGTCACCATCAAGACGGGACGCACCCATCAGATCCGGGTGCACATGAGTCACATCCGACACCCGGTTGTGGGGGATGCCACTTACGGGGGAGGCAAGCGCAGGGCCAAAGGCATTGCAATGAAGCCGCTTCGGGATCTCCTCGAACAGGCGAACCGACAGATGCTCCATGCCTGGCTGCTCAAGTTGGCGCATCCCGTCACTGGAGTTCCCGTTTCCGTCGAGGCGGGGCTTGCTGGAGACTTTGCGACGTTGCTGGAGCGTCTGGAGGCCTTGTCTCCTCGCTGATGGCGTGGGTGAAACGATCCTTGCCCTGTGCTCAGCAACAATGAATCGAGTGCTCACCAACAATGCAGCCTTCAGAGCCCGCCCGGCTCCGGTAAAATGACCTGGTGGCCGTCCTGGAATGCCTCCCTAAAGTGTCTTCCCTATAGCAGCCCGCTTACGGAGATCCCTCATCCTGTTCAGGAATTCCCTGGTGGAGCCGTTATTACGCTGGTCGATGACATGAGGCGTGATGGCAATCACCAGTTCGGTCCGATTGAGGCCACTGTTCTTGGTACTGAACAGGGGAGCAATGAGCGGCAGATCCTTGAGTCCCGGAATCCCTGTCAGCCCCTCTGTGGCTCTGTTCTGGATGATACCCCCGATGACGACGGTGCTCCCGTCCTGGGCCAGAAGGGTGGTCCGGATATTGCGCTCGGAAAAGCTCGGGGCCGTGTTGTTGTTGCCCACCGTGACGTTGCGGTTGTCCACGTTCCGGATGGTCTGCTCCAGGTCCATGCGCACGAGTCCCCCGGCATTGATGTGTGGCGTCACGTTCAGGATGACACCTGTTTCCTCATACTGGATGGAACTGATGACAGCATCGGTCGTTCCCGCTGCACCGATGGCCGTTCCTGTGGGAACCGGTTCCCGACCGCCGACGGTGATGGAGGCCTCTTGATTGTCAGTGGCAAGAAGAGTCGGGGTCGAGAGGATGTTCACCTTGGTCCTGCTGGAAAGAGCCCGCAAGAGGACCGCGATATCATCGACGTTGGCGACCCATCCCAACCCCAGCCCCCCGGTGACTGCGGTTCCAATGGCTTTCGCTGCGTTGCCGGCCACGTCGGTGGTCAGGGTCTGCCTTTGAGCACCCGACATCACTCCGCTGGCAACATCCACATCCCTGAAGAACCACTGTACTCCGAATTCAAAATCCTTGGTGAGCGTGATCTCAGCCACGGTCACTTCGATGAGGACGGCTCGGGGTATAATGTCCAGGGTTTCGACGGTTTTCTTGATCTTGGCCCAGTCCATGAGGTTGGCCCGAACGATGATGGCGTTGTTGACCTCATCGGGAATGATCATGACCTCTCCCGTGAGCCCCAAAGCTGCAGGACCGCCAGCCGTGCCTCCAGCCCCGACCGTCCCGACTCCCCCGATGACCCCAGCCCTTGTGCCGCGGCGTTGGAGGCGATCCGAGCGAGTGGTGCCAGTCGTGCCGGTTCCCATAGTGGTACCGCCAACAGTCCCCACACCAGTTGAACCCGTGGTAGAGCTCCCAAAAGTTCCCGTCCCTGTGGAAGAGCGGGCGCTACGGGACGACGAACCACCGAAACTGCTGCCGCCGCTTCCGAAAGAGCTCCCTCCGAAGGGCCTGGCCCCCCAAGAGGAGGATGGCTGCCGTATGGACGAGACCACCTGCTGGTCCAATCGTCCGCCCCCCGTTCCCCCCAGTCCGAACACCTGGTTCAAGATGTCCGCAATGTCCTTGGCCAGGCCATTTTGAACAAAATACACGTGGATGTTTTCACCGGATTCGGCGCTGTG
>CAZURN010000310.1:0-3795 GCA_964623165.1 uncultured Syntrophobacteraceae bacterium | reverse complement strand
CCGACGACGCCGGCTGCTTTTCGAGCGCCGATGCATTCCTCAAACAGATAACGCACGTGACGGTCATGACCAGGGAAAGGGAGGGGTCCGGACCCGCCTCCTGGGGGGATCAACTCGTCCAGGCCCTTGAGAGCTTATCACGCCCATCGGAGGAAGGTCCATCCGTCGAAGTGGATGCAATCAGAGACCTCCCTCTGGTGGAGATTCTGCCGAAAGGAAAGCCGGCAGTGGGAGGCAATGGCCTCATGGCGGTCATGATTTCGGGAGACGGGGGCTGGGCCGGGCTGGACCGCGAAGTGGGCGAGGTCATCGCTGCTCATGGAATCCCCATGGTCGGGTTCAACAGCCTCAAGTACTTCTGGACCCCGAGAACACCGCAAAAGGCGGCACAGGACCTCGCCCGCCTCATTGGCCATTATCTGAAAACGTACCACAAGGACCGGGTGCTTCTCATCGGGTATTCTTTCGGTGCGGACGTTCTCCCATTTCTGGTGAACCGGCTCCCTCAGGACATCCAGGCCCGAGCAGATCTCGTCGTTCTTCTGGGGCCCAGCACGAGCGCGCAGTTCGAGTTTCACCTGAGCAACTGGTTTGAAGGCACATCGAAGGATGCTCAACCAACCCTGCCGGAGGTGGCAAGGATGAAAATCAGGAGGCTAGCATGTGTTTGGGGTGAGGACGAGTCGGACAGTCTCTGCCGCAGTCTCGATCCAAAGATGGTCACCATCGTGAAAATATCTGGCGGACATCACTTCGATGGGGATTACTCGGCCCTCGCCAGGAGAATCCTCTCCCTGGAAGGGCTGGATTCCGACCATCCCTGACAGCCCCGGATCTCGGGATTAGGCTTATCTACGATCAACGGCCAGCGGCGGTCGAAGGCCGCGGCACCGTCAATCGCGCGTGGGTGCTACGGGGGCGTCGCCTTCCACGGTGACACAACTTCCGGGGCGGCTATGGCTTGTCTACTGGAAGACAGACTCTGGATATTCAATTTTCCACAACGCGTGATGCCTGCGTCTCAACGTGGAAAACGGAATGGAACGCTGGCGGGGTAAGGGGCCAGAGCGATCTAAGGAAGGAGAAGCTATTCATGTCGGAGATAGGCAATAGGTCCCGAGCCCTCTTCATCGTCTTTCTCGTTGTGGGCATCTCCATCCTTCACTATCATACAGAGATCAGTAAACATAAGTATCATATCCTCTATCAGGGACTCTTTTTTTTGCCGGTGATGCTTTCGGCATTTTGGTTCGGCCTCCGTGGAGGTCTTTTGGCTTCCGTTGTCATCAGTCTAATACTGACCCCCTTCTTAATTCTACACTGGCAATCCTTTTCCTCTAATGACTTTAATGAGATCATGGGAGTAATTCTTTATAATGCCGTGGGAGGGATATTGGGAATGCTCCGTGATCGAGAACAGGCACACCAGCAGCGCCTGCGGGATTCCGAGAGCCTGGCGGCCATAGGGAGAGCATTGTCAAGCCTGGCCCACGATATGAAAACCCCTCTCATTGCCATCGGAGGTTTCACTCTCTGGGTGAAGAGACACATCGAGCCGTATGATCCCTGCCATGAGAAACTGGACATTGTGGTCAAGGAAACTGCGCGGCTGGAGAGTATGGTCAAGAACATGCTGGATTTTTCGAGGCCCCTGGAACTGAGCCTGGCGGATGAGAGAATCGACCGGCTCATACAGGAAAGCCTTGCTGTTGCCGAGACTGTGGCTGCAGACAGGCAGGTGAGGATTGAAAGTCGGTTCTTGGGTGAGATCAAACCTGTGCCTATGGACGGCATGCGCATCAAGCAGGTCCTCATAAATCTTGTGGTGAACGCGATTCATGCATCACCTGAAGCAGGAGAAGTGACGGTTGTTTGCTCACAGGAGCAAAAGAGGATTGTCATCGATGTGAAGGATCTGGGGGATGGCATTCCTGAAGATCAAAGGGATCTGGTCTTCGCCCCTTTCTTCACCACCAAAAAAGAGGGGACCGGTCTGGGCCTGGCCATTGTGAAGAAGATTGCGGAAGCCCATGATGGTTCCCTGGAAATCGTGGACAACCCCGATCGTGGAGTCACTTTCAGGGTGATTCTGCCTCTTCTGCAGAAGTGAACCTGTGTCAAGAACAGACAGCTTGCAGGAAGGATAATGTGGATGAATACAGAAGAAAGGGGCATTGAGTTGGAGTCGCCCAACAGTGCTCCCGGGTGGCAGGAACTCGGCCGGACTTATCTCAAGATAGGCGCCATGGGATTCGGTGGAGGGTATGCTGTGATGGATTTGATCCATTCAGAACTGGTGGAAAAACATCAGTGGCTGACAGAACAACGTTTCCAAAACATGGTGGCACTCTCGGAAATGGCCCCAGGTGCGTTGACTGTAAATCTACTTGCGGGCATCGCCTATAGGCTGGGCGGAGTCAAAGCGATGGTCCTTGCCACAACGGCTCTCATCCTCCCTTCTTTCGTCCTCATTATCTTCCTGGCCGGACTTTTTTTTGCCTGGCAGAACAACCCGATGGTGAAGGGTGCCTTGCAGGGATTGACGGCAGGAGTGGTGGGCCTTTTGCTGGCCGTAGTGTGGGATCTTGTGAAAAGAACTCCCTGTCATTGGTGCTGTCTTGTCATTGGGGTTGGTGCGCTCGTGCTGGGGTTTGCCTTTCCGATCAATCCCATCTGGCTGGTCCTGATGGGCGGTCTAGCCGGGGCGCTCAAGGTGGCCATGGAAACCTTTTCCCACAAACGGACCAACTCCACTTCAGATGAACATGAGGCTGGATAACGTAATGGGGATGAGCATCCTTTACGAACTGGCGCATTCTTTCCTGAAGGTGGGTCTCTTGGGTTTTGGTGGTGGCTTCGCCATGATCCCCCTTATGCAGAACGTGGCAGTGCAACAGAATCCTTGGCTGACTCCCGCGCAGTTTGCGGCGGCCATCGCGCTGGGTCAGGTGACCCCGGGGCCGGTAGCGATCAGTGCAACGTTCATCGGTTACAAAGTGGCGGGACTTCCCGGGGCGCTCGTTGCCACAGTGGCCGTTTTCATCCCATCGCTCCTCGCCATGTATCTACTGGAGCGATTTTATTTGAAGGTGCGCGGTAACCAGATCACACAGGCGATCATGCACGGCGTGTTACCGGTGGTGGCGGCCATCATTCTGCACGTGGCCGTATCCATGAGCCAACCGGCGTTGGACTCCTGGTGGGAGCCCCTGACCGTGGCGGTGGTCGCAGCGCTTGCGATCAGATACCGGATGAACTATGGGCTGCTCATTGCCGGCTCCATAGCCATGGGGGTGCTCATGGCCTGGCGGCCATGACAACATTGGCGATCCCAAGGGGCTGTCTCCTTCATTGATTACTGTCCCACTTGGGCTCTCTCCATGAATTTGAATTTCCTGCAGGTGGATGCCGACACGTGCATCACTTGCTCCCATTCCCAGGAATTGTGCCCCGGAATGGCCATTGCCCTGAGGTGATCAAGATTATGCGGTCAGTTCCTTCGCTTCGATCGCCCCAGTCTCCAGCATCTTGATGAGGCGAGACGACCGCCAATAGCCAAAAAGGCGCACGAAGGTCATGGCCAGACTGCCCAGACCCAGGGAGGCATCGAAGGCGGACCATCAAGAGAAGTTAAAATGGCGGAAAAAGGCCAAACTCAGAGCGAGTAAAGCCAAACCAGTTCAAATAAGAGCCAGGTTAGTTGGTCCGCGGGCCAATTCAGTGCGTGTTGAGATTCAGACGGAATTGGAATTTTCCTTCGTATGCGTTAGCTACTGAGGACGGAGGAAGATCGGA
>CAZURN010000309.1:0-3836 GCA_964623165.1 uncultured Syntrophobacteraceae bacterium | reverse complement strand
GCGAACAGGAGGAATTTCAGTACCAACCAGGCCCACCTCAATGCCATCACCCCCTCTCCGATTCGATGGCCCCTTCTCCACGTAACCGGTCCCGAACCTTACCTTCTCACTATCACCAGATCGAACGAAGCAGTTCGTATAAAGCTACTATGCAAACCATGACATCCCATGCCCGCGTAGGCCGGAAAGACGGCCCGGATCAATAGGGACGCCCCTTGGGGCCAGACCTTCCGCCCCCTCACGGTCCTTCAGGCCTCTCCAGCCCCGTTCACCATGGCACCCTGAAGCTCCCAACAGATGATCTCTCGGCTATGGCACTAGACGAAGGATTTCTCCAATGTCGCTCTCTATCTGGCTTTCACTGGTTTCCATCACGATGGAGAGCTCCTTCAGGAGAAGGGTTCTCGCAGTGTCCAGCATTTTTCTCTCCCCAAAGGACAATTCCTTATCTCCTTTGAGGACAGTCAAATCTCGCAGCACTTCAGCCAATTCATAGATGGATCCAGTCTTTATCTTTTCCATGTATTCGCGATAGCGTCGATTCCATGTGCCGCCGTTCACAGAGATCTCCCTGGATCTGAGGATGTCGTAGACTCTGGGAATGTCCTGCGAGTCAATGAGTTCCCTTAATCCCACGGCTTCTGCATTGGGTATGGGGATCATGATCTTCATGTCGTTTTCCAGGATACGCATGATGTAGAATTCCTGCTTCTTCCCCCCGATGCTCTTGATCTCGATGGATTCGATCTTTCCCACGCCATGAGCTGGATAAACAGCTAAATCTCCCGCCTTAAACATCGTGTCCTCCATGCTCGCTGTCGTAATCATGGAATATCGAGCGTTTTGATCAAATACAGTTAATTTTACCACTGTCGATCAAGCAAGCAAAGTCTGAACCGCTTAAGGGAGTGAGCGAAGTCAGGCGAGCAATTCGACCAAATAGCGAGTCAGCGATGTATACCATTCTACTCTCTGGACGACAAAAATAGTACCTTTTTCTAGGCTCACCCATGGAATCCATGGAGTCCGCCCCATCCGATTCACCATCCATAGATCACCGTTTGGCCACCCCCACCCATGCCTGCCCTCAACATGGGGATTCGTTCGCTGATCGAGCATCTGTCAGGAGAAGGGAACTACCTGTTGATCTTGCACTCCTTACACAGCGGACCATCCCTGAAAGATACGGGGAACTTCACCAAGAAAGATAATCCCGGACTGTCGGAGATGCTCGCTATTTCTGGAAACCGGGCAAGTGAGCCTGTCAGCCGCGACTCCAAACCGAATATCTGGCACCCAAATGCAAACGGTGTGGATCCTGAATTGCCACAGAAGGAAGAAAGCCACTTTGCCGACAGAGAACCCTGTGCCTCGCCAGTTCGCGTGCTCCCCTGAAGATGGGCTGGAATTGGAACGGTTTGCCTTTATGGGAGGAACTGTGTCCAAGTTTCCTGGGGTGTCAGGAAAAAAGCATCTAACGGTTGTGACGGTTCATGGCGGCATCTAATCCGAATACCACCGCAGACTTCACCGCTTCAACCCCCTGAGAGATCATCGAATCGAAAACCTTCACCTCTTCACCGGATGGCGCCTGAAGTACGAATGTCTCTATCGTCTCGTCATGGATAGGACGCCCGATTCCAAGTTTAAGCCTAGGGAATTCCCTGGTTTTTAAGTGGTCCATGATGGATATCACGCCCCGATGGCCGCCCGCTCCCCCACGGTGCACAAGGCGCAGGCGTCCCAACGGCAGGTCCAGATCATCATGGACCACCAGGATATGGGAGGCTCCAATCCCGAAATATCCAAGGATTTCAGCCACCACGTCGCCGCTTCGGTTCATGTACGTAAGGGGCTTGCACAGCAGCAGCTTGTGGCCGGCAAGAGTGCATCTGCACCAGCTTGCCTTGAATTTCCTCTCCTGGAAGCCGACCACCAATTCCTCGGCCAAGAGATCCAAGACTAAGAATCCGGCATTGTGCCGGGTTTTTTCGTACTGCCTTCCAGGATTTCCAAGTCCCACGACAGCCTTGATCTGTTCCTGTTCCTCCAGGAGCCGGGTCATGGACGGGTGATCCCAAAGCGAGTCAATAGGACTGTAGCGGTGATCCTTCCCAATTATTCCCCGGACCCCTTGCCCTCTTCAGCGCCTTCAGGATGAGAAATATACAAAACCCCATAGCTTGGATCGTCAGCAAGTTCATAGGGCACGGTGCCGACGAGGTCAGACACATGGATCGATGTGCCGATGTCGAGATCCGCGATGTTGATGGTGACTTTCTCTGGTATCTCTCCAGGGAGGCATCGCACAGATAGATGTCTCCGAATGAGTTCCAGAGTGCCGCCCTTCTTTACCCCTATTGCCTCACCAACCAGTTCAATGGGGACATCAAACTCCAGTGCGTGATCCAGGGGGACCTCATAGAAATCCACGTGAAGGAATCGCCGCTTCACGGGATGGACCTGGATCTCCCTGATGAGAACCTGTCTGGTCTGGGAACCTTGCCCACCGTCAATGACAAGGCGAACCAGGTGACTCTCCTCGCCCATGTCACGAATGAGCTTCTCCAGCTGCCTCGCTTCCACGGCAAGGTTGAGAGGATCCGTCTTGGGGCCATAGAGGATGGCCGGCACTTTTTCTTTGCGGCGCAACTGGCGCACCGCCCCCCTGTTTGTCTGCTCTCTCATCCGAGCGTTCAATACGGCTTCCATTTTCTTTTGTTCCTCCTCATGGAATGCAGCAACGGAACGTGCTGGGTAATCCCTAAGTCAAAAACGGCCGTCTCCAAAGACTGTCTGTTTCACTATGCCTTAATGATTATATGAAAAAAGATACCTCGCCTCTCATAGAAGCGAGGGATTTCCACGTGCCCGAAAACTGACTCCCCGCAAAGTCCATTTCAGCTGCGTCCTGGACGGACACTGCCCGACTAAACGGAAGAATCCCAAAGGCTGAAAAGGGAGCTGACCGACTCGTTGTAGTGAATCCGTCGAATCGCGTCGGAAAGCATCCTTGCAACCGTCACCGTGCGTACCTTACCCCACGCCTTTGCCTCTGCGGAAAGGGGCACAGTGTCTGTGACGCTCAGAGAACGAATTGGCGAGGCCGCCAACCTCGTTATGGCATCCCCCGAGAAGATGCCGTATAGGCAATAGACGTCTATGGAGCCCGCCCCCTGAGCCTGGGCGCTTTCCGCAGTGCGCAGGATTGTCTGCCCTGTATCGATGATGTCATCCAGTATCACCACCCTGCGGCCCTTCACTTCTCCCACTATGGAAGAATACGGTGCATCCTCCGCCCGCCTGTAGTCCATGATCGCCAACTCCACTCTCAGGCGGGTGGCAAAAGATCTTGCCCGCTTAACCCCGCCGGCATCTGGAGCCACAATCACTTCGTTACCCAAAAGGTTGCTCTGCATGTCCTGCAAGAGCACCTCATTGCCAAGAAGCCGATCCACGGGAATATCGAAGAACCCCTGAACCTGATCTGCGTGGAAGTCAAAAGTGATCACGCGATCAGCGCCGGCCACGGTCAGAAGGTTGGCGACCATCCGCGCACTGATGGGAACCCGTGGCTTGTCTTTCTGCTCTTGACGGCCATAGCCAAAATACGGAATCACTGCCGTGACAGAACGCGCTGAGGCCCTTTTCATGGTATGGAGCATCACGAGAAGCTCCATGAGATTTTCGTTCACCGGGGGGCACGTGGACTGCAAGACATACACTTCTCTTCCGCGCACGCTCTCGCCCAATTCCACGCGAATCTCCCCGTCACTGTACCGCTGGATCAGGGCCCGGCCCGGCGATGTGTCGAGGTGGGAACACACCTTTTCCAT
>CAZURN010000308.1:0-3838 GCA_964623165.1 uncultured Syntrophobacteraceae bacterium | reverse complement strand
GCTTCCCAATGCGCGTACTCCCTGAGATCCCCACCTGAGCGACCAGGACGGAGTGTTCCCCCACCGTTACATTGTGGGCGATCTGCACCAGATTGTCTATCTTGGTTCCCCGTTGAATCCAGGTGCGGCCGAAAGTGGCCCGATCGATGGTGCAGTTGGCTCCTATCTCCACGTCGTCGTCGATTTGGACGATGCCCACCTGAGGGATTTTGACGTGGCGGTCCTCTTCATCCTGAGCGAACCCGAAACCGTCGCTGCCTATGACCACCCCACTGTGAAGGATGACTCGGCTTCCAATCCTGCAGCGATCCAGGATTGTCGCCCTCGGATGGATGAGGCAATCCTCTCCGATATGGACGCCATCCCCGATGAAGGCTCCGCCTAGGACCACCGTGCCGTTTCCTATGGATGCACCATTACCCACATGAGCGAGAGGCCCGATGGACACACCGTGCCCGAGGTGCACTCCTTCACCGATCCATGAGGTTTCATGGACCCCGACAGGCGGACGGGGTCTTCCGCAAAAGAGCTGCGCTGCCCTAGCCAGACTCAGATAGGGCTGCCGGCTGACCAGGAGGGGAATTTCAAGTTGATCCAATTCAGGAGGGACGAGGAGTGCGGAAGCCCTGCATTGAGGCACCATGGACACGTAGCGGCTGTTGGTCACAAAGCTGAGCTCGCCGGGAAGAGCGTTCTCCAGGGTGTTGATCCCTGAAATGGGAACATCGGGGTCCCCCTTCACCGAGGCCTGAATCAGCTCGGCAAGTTCCCCCAGTCGATATGCCCTCGGATTGAAACACGTCGCGTCGTCTACCAAACCCCACTCCATGCAAGTGAATCCGCATGAGTAAAAACCGATGTCGTCATCAGCCGGAGGCCAAGAATCCGGCAGCCCCCTGGCGTCTGGTTTTCACCCTGCAGCGGTATCCCCTGGGGACATTGAATGCAACTCAGCATCACCGTGAGAAGAAGCCCAACCCCGGAAATCTGAAAGGGCGGGTGCAACCACCCGCCCTTGACCATTTCAAGAGTATTTTGAAGAATTACGGCATCATCCATGGCACCAGAGGGACAATCAAATCGCCCTCCTGGAAACATGCACGCAACTCACTCCTGCGCTGCCATGACTATTTCTTGGGCCCCGCCTTGTCGACTTCGTCGATGACCTGCTTTGTTATATCATCCTTTTCATTGACATGGACGAGGCCAGCCGTTTCCCGCTCAAAAATCATGTCATATTTTTCGTCCCTGCCGATCTTCTTGACAATCTCGACGATCTTGTCCACAAGGGGGCCGCGAAGATCCTGGGACAGCTTGGTGATCTTCTGGTTGGCGTCGTTGAGCAGTTTCTCGCCTTCCGCCTGCATGTCCGTCAACTCTTTGATCTTCTTGGCCTTGGCCTTGTCGTCCATCACATCTTTCTTCCTGTCGAACTCCTCCCTGGCCGCCTTGAATGCCTTGGATTTGGCTTCCACGTCGGTCTTGATCACTTCTTGCTGGCGTTTGAAATCCTCGGCCGACTTCTTGCCCCACTTGGATTCCGACAACACCCGCTGCATTTCGAAGTAGCCTATCTTCCCCGCCGCCCAGGCAGCCGGTGCAAGCATGAGTGAAAACACCACAAGAAACACCATCAACCGTCCACAATTCTTCATCATCAGTCTCACTCCTTAAAAGAATGCGCCTCCGGAGAACTGGAACTTAAAGCTATCCTCTCCCGGCTCCCGGTCCAGATTGTAGCCCACCTCGACGCGAATGGGCCCAAATGGTGAATTCCACCGAACTCCCGCGCCGACATCCGTTCGAAACTTACTCACATCAAACTCGTCGATATCCATGAAAGCATTGCCTGCATCGAAAAACACCACACCGCGCACACCGAATTTTTCGAGCAGAGGAAACAGCAACTCCACGTTCACCAGCCCATACGTCAACCCTCCTAAGATGTCACCGGTGACAGGATCCTTTGGACCGACATCACCCCAACTGAATCCCCTCAGCGAATCAATACCCCCAAGAAAGAACCGCTCATAGATAGGGACGGTGTCAACCCCGTCCACTTCGTACAGATACCCAAAGCCACCACGCAGATGGCCAACGAATTTCCAGAACAAGGGTATGTACGTCCCCGAGCGGAACTCAGCCTTCACGAAATTCGTGTCACTGCCCAAGCCCTCAGCGGCGAATTCCGACGTCACGCTGGTGAAGCTCCCCCTGGTGGGCATGAAAGGGTGGTCCGTCGTGTCTCGTTCGACCCCGACGGTCCAACTGCCTTTGACGGTATACCCCTCCTGGCTGCGAACATACGCGGATGAGGTGCTCTTGACGTCTGTCACGTCCGCCTGCTCATACGTATAGTAACCAAGGATCCGGCTGTAGTTCCCGAAGGGATACCCAAATTTCACCCTGAACCCCACTGCATCCTTCCGGAAGTCGTTGTAATCCTTAATCCAGTTGTAAAGATCGATGCCTCCCGAAAGATAGGTGTCAAACAGGCGGGGTTCCACGAAGGTGACGATGTACCGCTGAGCCTCCTCGGCAAAAAAGAGCTTTACTCCCGCGTATTGGCCCCGTCCGAAGAGGTTCCTCTGAATGATTTCGCCACTCGCAAACGCCCCGCTGTCCGAAGAGTAACCACCGCCTATACTGATGGATCCCGTCAGTTTCTCCTTGACCTTTACATGGAGGTTCATGATACCCGACTGCTCGGTCTCAGTGGGGAGGACTTCAACCTCCTCGAAAAAATCAAGCTTCTTCAATGCATTAAGGCTCTTCTCGAGCTTCGTGGCATTGAACACATCCCCTTCAGCCAGTTTCATTTCCCTGCGAATGACCTTGTCCCGGGTCTTGGTGTTCCCCGATATGTAGATCTGTCCGATGTGCACCAGATCCTTCTTGTTCACATCGTAGGTAATGTCCGTCGTCTGATCCGATGGCTCCTGCTTCACAGCGGGTTTCACTTCGGTGTGGGCGTACCCCTCGTCCATGTGAGCCCTGGAGAGAACATCGATATCCTTTCTCAGCTTTTCCCTGCTGAAAAACTGCTTCGGCTTCGACTGGAGTTTCTTCTCCAACTTCTCCACATCATCGATAGTGTCTCCAGTGATCCTCACGCCCGTGACCTTGTACCGCTCCCCCTCTTCGATGGGGATCGTGATGGTCATACCGTCTTCCTTGCGCACAATCTCAGGGGTTCCCACCTTGGCGTCCATGAATCCTCTGTCATGGTAGAAGATGGTGAGGCGGTCGAGATCCGTGTCGAGGATCTCCTTCTGCATGATCCCCCTCTCTGTGACAAGAGAGACGAGAAACATCTTCTCCTTGGTCTGCATGACGCCTCGGAGAGTCCGGGCCGAATAGCTCTTGTTCCCTGTGAACGCTATCTTGTCGATGAGGATCTTCTTGTTTTCCTGGATGGAAAAACTGACGGTGGCCTTCCTCGGATCCTTTGGGAACTCGATGCCGTAGGACACATCGGCATTGAAATAACCCTTCTGGTGATAAAGCTTGATGATCTTTTGAACGTCCTCCGCCACCACGTTCTTTTGGAGGACCGTGAAGGCTTTGGTGGAAATGGCGGCGAGAATGTCCTTTTCCTTGATTTTCTTGTTGCCTTTGATTCGCACTTCCTGCACCGTGGGATTCTCCTGGACGATGAAAACCAGCACTTTCCCTGCGGGGGAATCGGTGACTTCGGTATCCACCTTCTCGAAGTATCCCATTTTATAGACGGCCTTGATGTCTTCTCTCACCTGCTCGGGACGAAGGACCTCTCCCTTCTTCGTCTTGATGTTGAGTTTGACCGCCTCGGACTCGATGCGGTCATTGCCCCGCACCT
>CAZURN010000307.1:0-3922 GCA_964623165.1 uncultured Syntrophobacteraceae bacterium | reverse complement strand
GGGGAAACGATGACGGGTGCCCCTCTCCTCAGTAGCCCCATCATGCTTCCTGAGTTGTTGGAGTGAACCCAGAAGAGGTTTCCTTCCGATTCGATCTGGACTCGGAATCGTTTTTCACGCCTTATGAATCGGCCTTGGAGGGTTCCAGGGGGAAAAGTGATGAGTGGCGAATCGATCACAGGGGAATGATTGGATTCTTCTCGTCAAAAGCGAGACGGGAGCTGGCGAAGCTAAACCTGCATGGTCTCTGTTCATCGGCTCCCGCAATAGAGAGCGTGCTTCCAGTGCAAGCGTCGGAAACGGGATGATGGCCCCAATTCCTCAGTCTCCAGGGGGCTTGCTTCCGGGCGTCTCGGTCATGGACATTTTCTCATATCCTGCAGGCACATCGAAAAGAGAATCGGCAACGCCCCCTTCCTTGATGTTGCGATATTCAATGACCGCTTCATCATCCTGGACCTTGATCGGGAACGGGAATTTCTTGGAAACCCAGTAGGTCACCTTGTCTCCATCTTCAATCAACTCGAACTTCTTGCACGAAAATCCGGAAACCGTGTCGTCGCCAAGGCTCTTGGCCTTCTTTTCCTTTTCAGGCGTCCATTCATCGAGAGTCTTTTCCGAATCCCCCATGGGAGCTTCCACGTACATCTTTTCCTCTGGTATGACGGTCCAAACGACTCCCTTGTCAGGCCTGAAGATGATGATCTGAGTCTCGCCATCCTCCGTGAGTTCGTGGCGGATCTTCTTATCCTTTATGTAGATCTTGCTGTGCAGTTCCTGTTCACCTTTGGGCTTCATGACGATGTCTGCGGAGAACTCGCCACCGAGAGCGAAGCTTGCATTCAGGGCCATCCCCAAAATGAAAGTCAAACCGATGGCGATCATGGCGATAGTCCGGCTTCTCCTCATCTCACTCCCTCTTCTCTTTGAAAACCAATTCATCCGTCAGGTGACAACCAGCCGCCAAATGTGAGGAACGAAGGAGGGCAACGCTGGAGCTGGATGGATGCCACTGTCATTCCAAGGCGTCTGGATGCCCTTATATTGCACGCCCCCCGACCTGTCAACATCTCTGGGGGGGGCGGCATGCGGGAACCAGGTGAAATGGTGGAAATCCTGGCCGTTGGACTGGGCTTGGGTGTTGAACAAAAAAAGGGAGAGGAACTGTCGCCCTCTCCCAGCTAAACTGCTTCAGGTGACCCCGCTCACCAGTTGAAAACCTGGTCCAGGTCCTCGTCTTTGACGTCAAAGGTGACATTGTGAGGAGCAACGGGTTCCGTCTTAAAGAACCTGGGCAGGCGGTCGTGTTGCGAGGTAAGGCCGGCCTTAATGTTGAATTCCCTCTCCGCGGAGAGAATCTTTTTACCGAGGGCCACCACGTCGTCTCCCGTCATGTTCACTCCAAGGAAGGCGTTGAGCATGTCCAGGAGAGCTTGGAAAGTGTCGGGCTGGTCGAGAAGGGCAAAGGCGATGAAGAGGCACATTCCGGTTGAGTCGATGGCTGCCGTGGCAATCTGGAGATCCCTGGACAGAGCGATCTGGCCCTCAGGCTTCAAGGGGTCCACATGGCCCCCAACCTTCAAAATGTTGGTGGCGACCGCGTATCCAGCCGTGTGGTCGGCGCCCATGGGCGATGTGGCGTAAGTCACCCCGATTCCCTGTACGGCTCGAGGGTCATAGGCCGGAAGTGCCTGGCCCTTCACCACCGGGATTCTTTCCACACCAAACACCTTCCCTGTCGTCGCGGCACCGCTTCCGAGGATTCTGCCCAGAGGAGTCCCCCTCCCCACTTCCTCCAGAAGACGTATGGCGCCCTCCGCATCGCCGAACTTAATGAGCCCTGCGTCCATGGCAACCCCGAGGGTGACACCCATTTCGATGGTGTCGAGACCAAAATTGTCATCCAAGAAGTCGAGCTTCGCGATGGTATCAAGGTCAGAGATGCCGCAATTGCCGCCATGGGCCCACACGGTCTCGTACTCGGGTTGCTTGGTGAGATAATGGCCGTCCTTGTCATAGTAAGTCCCAGAGCAGCGAATGACACAGCCCCGGTGGCAGCCGTGAGTCGCTGCGCCCTTGCCACCTCGCTGGTTTTCGGTTTCGGCCTGAGTCTCTCCACTGATGTGATGAGCCCCGTCGAAACGGCCTTGCTTGAAATTGTATGTGGGGTATCCTCCAGCCTCGTTGAGGATGTTGGTGAGGACATTGGTCCCATAAGCCGGAAGGCCCTGCCCAGTGACCGGGTGCTTTCTCAGCCCTTCCACGAACCGCTTGTTGGCCTCCTTGTACTTTTCGGGGTCATGGGCCTGGCGCATTCCCATTCCCTCGTCATCCAGGATGATGACCTTAATCCCCTTGGCCCCCATGACTGCGCCCACTCCGCCTCGTCCCGCATGCCTGGTGGGGCGTTGTTCCATGTCCGTTACGGCCACGGACGCGGCACACATTTTCATCTCACCGGCGGGACCAATGGAGATGCAGGCCACTTTTTCCCCGTACTGGCCTTTTATCTTCTCGATGAGATCATAATTGGGGAGCATCTTGAGGGAGTTGTCGGCGGTGATTTGCACTCCGTCCTTGTTGATGAAGACTTTGTACAGATCATCAGTCCTGGGCTTCCCCTCCAGGACGATGGCGGCGTATCCGAGCCTCGCAAGCACTTGGGCTGCCTGCCCGCCCGAGTTGGCTTCCTTGATACCTCCAGTGAGGGGGCTCTTGGTTCCAACCGAAAGTCGACCGGACATGGCTCCGGTGGTCCCGCTCAGCAATCCCGGGGCGATCACCAGCTTGTTCTCAGCCCCCAACGGATGGCACAAGGGTGGAACTTCCTTAGAGATCATGATGGATGTGAGTGCTCTTCCTCCCAACCCGGCATACTCCCCTACAGGCTCGGTCGCGACACGGGGACCTCCCTCCGCACCCATATCAATCCGCAAAATCTTGTCCATATGCTGCCTCCTTGTTGTGAGAGTGTTCATCGTATGCCGCAGGAACGACGGGGGCTAAACTATCTGATCGCGATGCTTAAGGGGCGAATGGCATGAGCCATCCGTGGATCTCCATGTGATTGAACCGTATGCCGTATCGAAAGCATATTTTATTTCTTTGAGCCTGTAAATTTATCAAAACTGACATAACGCTGCGCGTTTCAGACATGTTTTATGTCAGGCCCTGGCCTGAGCCCCAAAAACCATGTCGACCGGTTTCGGGCTGCAAAATAATGTTTGATAGAGTCACCCGCGCTGGATTAATAATGAGTTCGCTCAAATCGGTCCATGCTGTCCAAGGATGCCCGAAGAGATGACCATCCCTCCCTTCATGCGCCGTGCCCGCGAAGGTACTCTCCTGGATCTGGCTGTGCAGCCTAGATCGGCTAGGAACGCCATCTCCGGGGTCCAGGGAGAGAGGTTGAAGATCCACCTCGCAGCCCCACCAGTGGAGGGTGAAGCCAACAAGGAGTGCATCCGTTATCTTGCCGCTGTCCTCAATGTGGCCAAGTCGGACCTGGAGTTGGTGCAGGGGCGCAAATCCAGGCGCAAGACGGTGCTCGTTCGCAATGTCGCACCGGAACCCCTTTGGGCGTTGTTGGACCAGCACATTCCCAAGCGTGCCCAAGAACCAACCGAGATCTAACGATATCCTTTTCCACAGGAGGTAGTCATGCGAGAAGCCGTCATTGTGAGTGCCGTCAGGACACCCATAGGGAATTTCAACGGGTCCTTGGGAGGCATCGAGGCCACGAGGCTTGGAGCCCTTGTCATCGAGGAGAGTCTCCGCAGGGCTGGGATCGCAAAAGAAGAGGTGAACGAAGTGATCATGGGAATGGTCCTGCCTTGCGGCTACGGCCAGAACCCAGCCAAGCAGGCGGCTGTTCAGGCGAAAATGCCTTGGGAGGTGGAAGCCATAACAGTCAACAAGGTCT
>CAZURN010000306.1:0-3924 GCA_964623165.1 uncultured Syntrophobacteraceae bacterium | reverse complement strand
TCATGGAACGTGAGCCAGATTTGACCCTCACCTCCTTTCCCTTTCACAAGGACGCAAGGCCTTGGGACACATTCCTCCCGGGCCGCGTCCCGGCAAGGCCTCAAGTGGGTGGGGCGATCCCCTGCATGACGAATGGCTGGAGCAGAAAGAAGAGCAGACCAGAATGTCACGAATGGAGGAGGACAAATCACAGTGCGCAAGGGGACGGTCTTTCCAGGGCCAAAAGGCCTTCCAACGACGAGGTGCGCCCGATGTCGACGATTCAGGATACAGAGTGCTACCGAGACTTTCATCGATTCGTACTTCCCCTTGGGGCGAGAGGCTTGACTTGCCTTCTCCGAACCGAAAGGCCTCCATTGTTGTACGGGATTGGCTTTCGAGCGCTGATACTGGACTGTGGGAGCATGGGTGTAGCAAAATGGACCAACCACTCAAGTCCACAGAATTAATCGGCGCAGTGAGTCCGGGGCTGGGGGCGTTTCCGCGTACACACATGCACCCGACGTTCTGGCGGGCCCGCTCACACTCCCTGGTCAGAGCAGGCACCATCACAAATGGACGTTGGCAATCGGACAAACAGCGAGGTCTGGTGAACCGAACAGGAAGAGGTCAGCAGTGAATTCCGGTCCATCTGGGAGATCACGCGTCATACGGCGCAATCAACCCCCTAGTACCGCAATCAGCCGGTTTTGGTCAAGAAAAATTAGTTTGACAAGGACAGACGACGTGTTTTAACTGATTTGCGACTCGCCCTCATGCTGTGGTGTCCCATGAAGCCAGAAAGGCAGGGTCTGGTGGGGGCGCCTTCAACTGGTGAATCCTCTGCGATCCATTTTCTGCCAACAGTCAACAGCCGTCATGTCCTGGCCTCGTGTCTTCTCCAAGGGTGTGCTGTACAGTTTCAGAGCGCTTCACCAAGATCTTCCCACGGCATGGAAGGTGGTTTGGGGTTAAGGTTGGCGAATCGCAGGGCTCAGATCGACCTGGCCGAGAAGGTGACCCTCCTGGAGTATAGCAAAGCAGGCACAACAGGTGGCGATGGAAGCGATCTCCACACACGTTGAATGATGCAGTTGTTGATGGGACGGGGGTTGAACGCCCTTTCCGCTCAAAGGCGGTTTCACTAGGGATACTTCGACCACGATTATTCATAAGGATAGAACACGGCCATGGTCGTTCGCATCGCATGATTCATGAGTGCACAATTCAGGGAGGTGGTTGGGATGGGAAACACAATGTTTTCAGAATCGGCGCTTGAAAGGATGCAGAAAGAGGTCGACGAATGGCAGCAGGAGTATCAAAAAGCCCTGAAGAAGATGCCCGAGCGGTTGGGGCGATTTTCCACCGTTTCAGACCTTGAGATCAAACCACTGTATACCCCCCTCGACCTCAAGGGGAAGGATTATTTCGAGGACATCGGGCTGCCTGGCATGTTCCCTTACACTCGGGGTGTGCAGAGCACCATGTATAGGGCTCGACTTTGGACTATGCGCATGTTTGCGGGGTTGGGCACTGCCGAGGACACCAACCGACGCTTTCACTACCTTATCGATCACGGTGAAACGGGTCTCAGCACTGCTTTCGATTTCCCGACACTCATGGGCTACGACACTGACTCCGGCCTGGCACGGGGCGAGTGCGGCAAGTGTGGTGTGGCTATAGACACCCTGGAGGATATGGAGCGCCTCTTTGCGAACATCAACTTGGAACAGGTCACCACGTCCATGACCATCAATCCCCCGGCTTCCATCATTTGGGCCATGTACATCGCCAACGCCGAGAATCGCGGGTTCGACCGCAAGAAACTGGGGGGAACCATCCAGAACGATTGCCTGAAAGAGTTCATCGCCCAGAAGACCCTCATGCTTCCCCCGGAACCCAGTCTGCGCCTCGTGACAGACACGGTGGAGTTCGGGACCCGCGAAGTTCCCCGTTGGAATACCATCAGCATCAGCGGGTACCATATCCGCGAGGCGGGCTCCACTGCGGTTCAGGAATTGGCATTCACCATATACGACGGCATCACATACGTGGAGGAGGGGATCAAACGGGGGCTTGACGTGGACCAGTTTGCAGGGAGGCTCTCCTTCTTCTGGAATTCCCACATCGATTTCTTTGAGGAGATTGCCAAAATGAGGGCCGGCCGGCGCATCTGGGCCCGTCTCATGAAGAACCGATTCAAGGCCAAGGACCCCAGGTCCATGCTCATGCGCTTCCACACCCAGACGGCCGGTTGCTCGCTTACGGCTCAGGAACCGTACAACAACATCATTCGCACCACTACGGAAGGCCTTGCCGCCATCCTGGGCGGCACCCAATCCCTCCACACGAACTCCCTCGATGAAGTGTACATGATCCCGAGTGAGGAGGCCGTTCTCATCGCGTTGCGCACTCAGCAGATCCTGGCGGACGAATGCGGAGTGACCAATGTGATCGATCCGCTTGCTGGCTCTTATTTCGTGGAGGCTCTTACGGACAGGATGGAGGAGGAAGCCAATGTGTACATCCGCAAGCTGGATGAACTGGGTGGCATGGTGGCTGCCATTGAACGGGACTACCCGCAGATGGAAATCGCCGACGCCGCCTATCATTTCCAGAAGCAGGTGGAAAAGGGCGAGAAGATCATCATTGGCGTCAACAAGTACCCGTCCGACCGGCCTGAGTTGGAATTCGTTCTGAAGATCGACGATTCCCTTGAGAAGGGACAGATTGAGCGTCTGAACCAATTCAAGGAAAAGCGCGACAAGGTCAAGTTCCAGAAAGCGATGGACGAACTCATGAGGCGGTGCGAGGGGAAACCGTGCTGGGAAAACAACGTGATGCCGGCCCTCATTGATGCGGTGCGTGCCGGGGCCACCGAGCAGGAGTGCTGCGACCTTTTCCGGCAGGTGTTCGGGACCTACTCGGATCCGGGAACATTCTAACAGTCGAAGACAGTCCCTGAGGGTGGCGGGGCCGTCACTTCCGGTGACTTGCGTCTGAATCAGTGTGGAGACAGGAGGGAAGATTTCCATGGAGCAGCACAGGAAACTGCGTGTATTGATAGCGAAACCAGGACTGGACGGTCACGACCGGGGAGCTCGGGTCATTGCGCGGGCTTTTCGTGACGCCGGTTTTGAAGTGGTGTACACTGGGTGTCATCAGACGCCCGAGCAGATCGTGAGCACGGCCATCCAGGAAGATGTGGACATGGTAGGCCTCAGCATCCTCTCCGGGGCGCACACATACTCCTTTCCGCGGATTATGGAGCTGCTCAGGGAAGAGAAGGCCGAAGACATCGCCGTCATCGGAGGCGGAATCTTCCCCCTGGAGGACATCCCCAAGCTTAAAAGCATCGGAATCAAAGAAATCTTCGAGCCGGGGGCCAAGCTTCAGGATATCATCGACTGGGTGACGCAAAACATCAAGCCGCGACAGGCGATCCTGTCCTAATGTTCTTTGCAGACAGAAACAGGCATGATCCATGAACATTGTAGATCTGATTCTTGAAGGGGAGGTGCGTGCAACAGCGCGACTTCTTCGTGACATCGACGACCAGATACCATCGGCGCAGGGATTTCTCAAAGAACTCTACCCCCACACGGGGAAAGCCTATGTGGTGGGGTTCACAGGATCTCCAGGGGTGGGGAAGAGTACTCTCGTGGATCAACTGGCCCTGCGCTATCGAAAGGATGGGAAGACGGTGGGAATTCTTGCCGTGGATCCCACGAGTCCTTTCACCGGGGGAGCCATCCTAGGGGATCGCATCCGCATGCAAAGGCATTTCCTCGACAGCGGCGTATTCATCCGCAGCCTGGCGACACGCGGCCACTTCGGGGGGCTCACCCGGTCGACCAATGACATGATCAACGTCCTGGACGCCATGGGAAAAGACGTCATCCTGGTGGAGACGGTCGGAGTCGGCCAGGACGAGGTGGAAATCGC
>CAZURN010000305.1:0-3941 GCA_964623165.1 uncultured Syntrophobacteraceae bacterium | reverse complement strand
CCTTTTGAGGCCGGCGAATTTGAGGCGAGATGGGAAGGGTTCAAGGTGTTTGCCCGTCAGGCCATGGCCAGAGCACCCGTCGCCTCCGGGGCCATGGAGGTTCTCAGGGAGCTCGCAGATCGGCACGTCAGGCGGGCAGCCCTTTCAAACACGCCACTGCCCGAGCTTGAGGAGATTCTCTCCGCGCACGGGCTTCGAGAATACCTGGACATCGTTCGGGGTGGCGGAAACTGGCCCAAGTCTCAGTCCTTGCTCAGGCTGCTCGATGAATTTCATCTCGACCCCTTGGACTGCCTCTTCTTCGGGGATGGAAAGGGAGACCTGGATGCAGCGCGAAGTGCCGGGGTGAGGTTCGTGGCCATCGACAGAGGAGGAGGTGAGTTCACCGGAGAGCAGAGCATTGATGGGCCATACAGGGATCTGCAGGAGTGGGGTGTCGAATTCCTGGGGATGCAGGTGCAAGAGGGGGAGTGCAGTCCGCTGAAAGAGAATTGATTCGTCAGTGCTGGACCAATCATTCCCGGAAGGGGTGGTCGAACATGCGTTGAGGAACTTGTGCGCATAGACCCAGTCGTGAGAGTGCCCGTCGCGAGCGGCCACTCACCCGACTGGGATTTGGCAGAAAGCCGTGGACAGCCTGCCAAGGGCTTCATTGCCGGCCCTTGCGTGACTTAGAAAATGCTCGCGGCCATCCGGCAGGTTTTCAAAGCGTCCCGCGACAATCGCTTGTGAATCATACCGACTGATTCAGTGCTGCCAGCGCCTCTGCAAAGATATCCAAATCCTCCTTGGACCACAGGCAGAAGATAACCTGCGCAAGGCTCGTCTCTTCCTCCGCGAGGAACTCCCGGACTGAGCCCAGCATGATTTGGGCGCAGCGGTCCTTGGGAAACCCAAAGATACCTGTGCTGACCGCGGGAAAGGCAATGGACTGCATGCCCTTTTCAGTGGCACGCCTTAGGCTGTTCAAGGTGGCCTGCCTCAGTTTTTCATCCTCGTCACCTTCCCCCTGGCGTGGTCCCACTGCATGGATCACATAGCGGGCTTTCAGGTTGCCCCCACTTGTGACCACCGCTCCCCCCACCGTGGTGCCCCCGATTCGGTTACACTCTTCCTGGATGGTTGGCCCACCCTTGACACGGATGGCACCAGCCACCCCCCCACCGAGGACCAGTTGTGCATTCGCCGCATTGACGATGGCATCCACCGCCAATTCGGTCAGGTCCCCCTGGATCAGCTCGATCTTTCTCCCCTTAATGTTCATCTCCATCTCATCCCTCCTGGAACCGATCCAAAACTGTATTTCATTGATTTCCCTTTCGATTATGGTATTTCATTTACACTCTGTCCCATTCCTGTGCAATATGTCATTCATGACTCAGTCGAAGTCTCGTTCTTTTAGGCAAGCAATGCCTTCCAGGAGTATCCAATGCCTTTGACTCCATTGATGAAGGCGAGGCTCAGAAGAGCTCTCGTAGCCAAGAGAATCGCCGTTGTTGGGGCCACTCAGCACGAGCACCCCGTAGGCATGGGACCCATCTACAACCTCCTCGCATCGTCCTACCGAGGTGAGGTGATCCCGGTGAATCCCAAGTATGACCAAGTCCTGGGCAGGAAATGCTTTCCTGACCTCGAATCCGTCACCCCGCCACCCGAACTGGCCATCATACTCCTGAACCATCGGATGGCTCTGGAGATGACGGAAAAGGCAGCAAAATTGGGGGTGCAGGCTGTGGTCATTGTCACCGGGGGCTTCAAGGAAACGGGCGCAGAAGGGAAAGCTCTGGAGGAACGACTCAAGAGGATTGCCGTGGAATACGAGATGCCGGTGATCGGGCCGAACACCCTCGGGATATCAAACTTCCATGAGGGCCTCCACGGCATTTTCTGGCACTTGAAGGCGCTCTCCGGCAACGTGGCTCTCATCTCTCAGAGCGGGGGAGTGGGCCTCGCCCTGGCCAACAACCTGCGCAATCTGGAATGCGGTCTGAGCCATTTCATCGGAGTCGGGAACTGCAGCGTTGTCCACTTCGTAGACTTCATGGACGCCATCAAGGGTGATCCGCGTGTCAAGACGTTCTGCCTGTTCATTGAAGGGCTTGAAAACCCCAGGGAGTTCTATCGGGAGGCCGCGTCCATCACGCCACACAAGCCGATCGTGGCGTACAAGGCGGGCAAGAGGGAGGAGGTTTCCGCCTCCACGGCCACCCACACGGGAAGCCTGACAGGGGAATATGCCCTGTACAGGGCCATGTTCAGGCAGGCAGGAATAATTGAAGCTGGGACAGCCCAGGAGGCGGCCGTGATTTCCAAGGCTCTGAGCATGCTGTCTCCACCTGGAGGAAGCCGTCTTTGCATCCTCACCTACACGGCAGGACCAGCCATCGTGGCCATGGATCGCCTCTTGGAGGCTAACTGGGTCATTCCCGACCTGGAACCTGGGACTAAACAGAGGATCCTGGCGACCATCGGTGAAAATACTCCCGTGATTCTTCAGAATCCCGTCGATCTCACAGGACCGGGTTTTATGCCTCACACCTATGCACGGGTGCTGAAGCAACTCCTGGAAGAACCCTTTGATGCATACCTCGTGGTCTGGAGCTACAACCCCGTGGTGCGCATCCCCATTGCCGAACTCGAAGCCTTCAACAAGGAAACCCGAAAACCCTTGGTCTTTGTCCTCCTTGCTTCGGAGCCCGAAATCAGACCCTGCCTTCAGGATCTCCAGTCCAGGGGGATTTGCACCTACCTGACCCCGGAGGACGGCGCCACTGCCTTGAACGCATTGCTCGAGAGACGCCGTTACCTCGAGGCAATCCGGGCATCCAGGTAACAGGGGAGTGAAGACAACACATTTCAGTGATTGGAGCAAGAAAGGCTCTCTCTTTCCGGCCAATCAAGGGGGAGGGAAGCGAGGAACTCATGGAGGCCATCGAGGGCCGATTGCGTGAAGTCGCTGAACCCCTCGCCGTGGTCGAAATCCACGCCCGGGACCGTCAACACCCAAGCGATGGGATCCTTTCCATAGAGGAGCCTTGCATAAGCCATCACGGTCGAAGGGCCCATGTGGTGGCCTGCTTGGGGTTCTGCTGAACTTCCGGCCACTCGTACGGCCCGCAAGAGAGAAGCGGTACTGCTCACAACATCCACTCTCGTGTCCACAAAAACCACCGCGGTAACTCCCTCCTCGGCAATTGCAAGAGAGACCTCTGGATCCAGTTGATGGAGGGAAATCCGCTTCACAGGACGTCCTCGGCTATGCAAAGCCGCTTCCAGAGTTTCACCCAGAGCCAGCCCCGCACCGTCATCACGACGAAGGCTGTTTCCGTATGCCACGATGAGGATCATTGGGAAGGCTTTCCAATAAGATCTTGCGGAGGGAAGGATCGCAGAGTACTGATACGAAGTTGCAGTCGAGCCGGTGTAGCATAGGGCCTTTGTGCCCGTCGCATCTGCCACGCCCACGAGCGCCTATGCTGCGCTTCTAACTCTGCATAAGTACGATCGTGCAAGCAGCTCCACGTGAATGGGCCGACGAGAGAGCAGAGCAAGCGTGTAGCTCCTTGTCTTTGCTCTCAAACTTGTCGACCACTAGTCATGAAAAATCCCCTCCACCGGTGGGAAGAATTGGGGGAGGGTGATTGAGTGACTGCGAGCCGCCCCCCTCCCCTGTCCGCCTCCCCCAAGGGGGAGGGAAACCGCGAGAAGGGGGACAGCTAGGCAAGTCCTACGAGCACTAACCTCTGAATTTCTCCTGAACCACATTCCCTTCGACATCCAAAACCTGGATGAGCATGGGCATCTGGCCCACGGCATGGGTGGAGCAACTGAGGCACGGATCGAAAAGCCTAATCCCGTGTTCAACCCTGTTACAGAGCCCTTCCGTGATGTTCGCCCCGTCCATGTAGGCCTTGGCGATCTGGGTGATGGTCTTGTTCATG
>CAZURN010000304.1:0-3945 GCA_964623165.1 uncultured Syntrophobacteraceae bacterium | reverse complement strand
CGGGGCGTAGCGCAGACTGGTCAGCGCACCTGCCTTGGGAGCAGGGGGTCGGAGGTTCAAATCCTCTCGCCCCGACCAGAATTATTTGTGATTTCGGTTAGTTGCAGAGATTTTTCCCGTTTTCCGGTGTACCTTCGGTGTACCCTTTTGTGCCTCGCGAGAGAGCGCGTAGCCTCGGATCAGCTCCTGCCTGCTCACTTCCAAGTACCTCTGTCCGGCCTTGCTCGTCGTGTGCATGGAGAGCCGCATGCAGTCCTCGGTCGATAGGTGCTGCCGGTAGAATTGCTGGGTGCTGTGCCTGGTTCCACCGTAGAGGTCCACTCCCTCAATTCCCAGGTTTCCGCAGGCCCGATTCCAGAACTTCCTTAGGACCCGGTTTCCGAACGGGGTGTTTTGAGGCATTCCCTTGATGGACGCGTCGTGCCTGAAGAATGGCATTTGGGCAAACCCGCGAGGAAGGGATTTGATGATCTCGATGTCCTGGTCGAGCAACGGGACGATCTTTGGACCCTTCATGCTCCGCTTCGTCTTGTGGTCCCGGATGGTGACGGTCCCTTGCTTCAGGTCCACATCGCTTTCGAGAATCGATCGAAGCTCCCCCGGGCGGATGGCGGTGTAAGTGCAAAGCCACCGGAAGGCGAGATAGACTCGCGGGGTTTTCTCGGCGAGTTTCTTAATCTCTTCCAGAATGAAATCCTGGGTGGCCTTGTCCACCGTTTTCCTCCACCCGAGCTCCGCTTTGACTTCCGGAAACTCCGGGATCTCTGTGATTTCCTTTCTCCTGAAGAGCCATCTCCAGAAGGCATGGAGATTCGCTTTCACGTTCTGAATGGTCTTTGAGCTGAGACCCTCCATGCCATCAAGAAAGTCCTCGATTTCGGCATAGCCGATCTCGCGAACGCTCGTCACTCCAAAGTGCTCTGAGGCCTTGTTCAGATCGTAGCGGATGTGCGCAAGAGTTCCTTTGGCAAGTCTATCCTGGGAAACCTCCCTTTCCTTGTGCGTTATGTATTTCCCGGCAAGCACGGAAAAGCCCAGGGGATTTCCCGACTGGTAATCCCTCACATCAAAGGAGCCCTCATCAACCTTGTACCTCAGCCCATTTAAAAACCTCGATGCTTCCTCATAGTCGCTGAACCGCTTCTTGATCTCGCGGCCGAAACGCAAGATGAGGGCCCTGGCTTTTTGTTTCGGGTGCTTGGGGCAGCTCACAGCGTTTCTGCCATTGTCCCGCATGATGGTTTCACAAATGCTGCAGCGCTCGAGCGTGTAGATCCCGCCGATCATGCACATGCCTCCTCTCTTCTTCGTGAGAGGCACATTACGATTGGTCTTGGCCGTGCAGCAAGTTGACATCGATCGGATTCTCGAAGATTAATTCACACTGGGTGCGCTCTTACGGGTTTCGGAGGCCGTGATTGAAGAGGCACTCGGGTCTGGTCCAGGGAGACTTTCGGTTTCCTTTCCACCTCGTGGGGCCCGATTGGCTTGTAGAGGACATACGGCCAGTCCTTGCAGCCATATCCTCTTGCAAACGTAGTGATCCACCAGTTGGTATCCGACCTGACTCAAGAGCTCCTCCTGCCTTTCGGTAGCAGAATCCCCGGCTTCCCGCTCTCCAAGGAAGTCGTCACCGGCAGCCAACGCCCGGAGGCGATCTCCGATGGCAGCCGGGACATTTGAGAGGTCCGTTTGCATATAGCCCACTCAAGACTCCATAAAAGCAAAGGCGGGGTCCACTGCATCAAGGGCAGTGTAACCCCGCTTCTTGAGTGTCTTCGTCTATCGTCGCCTATGGACGCCTATGATCGCAGAACCATGTAAGTCTTGTCTTGACATGTGTTTTTGATGACCAGGGTCAATGGTTGGCGAACGCCGCTGAAGGGTTGCTCAACTCAGTTCGGAATCCATCTGACGAGGCAGGTAATTTTTGACGTTTCATATATGAGAAGCATGCGCGTTATGGGAGAAACACTGCGTGGGATTCATGTCTGTGGCAAGATCATTTTAGATTGCAGATACCCACCCCGATTGCTCCATCCATGGACGCCTCTGTTGAGGGGATTGCTTTGGCGCCTTGACTTTGGCCCAACCATTCATAAGAAATACAGTGAATGAATCGGGGGAGTCGGCAGAGACGCCAAGTATATGTTTGAAAGGGATAAACCGAAAATGGATCACCTGTGGAGCGCTTTGAGTTTAATAAAGGGAGGCGGGGAGGCTGTAGAAAGGCCCAGCCACTGCCAAGTGGGTGCTGAGGGGAGACAAGATGTCGAGCTTCTTGACGCGTATTCACGGGCTGTAATCACGGTAGTGGAGGCGGTAGGACCGGCGGTTGTCGGCATCTCCACAACGCATGCTGAGCGACATGGACGCCAAGAGCAGGTCGGATCAGGCTCTGGGGTGATCTTCACACCCGATGGCTACATTCTCACCAATGATCATGTAGTTCGGGGTGCTGAATGCTTGACTGTAACGCTCCACGAAGGGAAAAGCCTAGATGCTGCAATGATCGGTACCGATCCAGCCACCGATCTTGCACTGATCAGAGCGGGCGGGTCGACCCTGCCCTATGCAGCGATAGGGGATTCTTCGGCGCTTCGTGTGGGGCAACTCGTGATCGCGCCATTGGGAACCCTTTAGGCTTCCAGTCAACCGTCTCAACAGGTGTCGTGAGCGCAGTTGGGCGGGCTTTAAGGAGCAGGGACGGACGGCTTATTGAAGACATCATCCAGCATACAGCGCCTCTCAATCCGGGGAACTCAGGGGGGCCCTCGTCGATTCCAGAGGACGCGTCGTTGGGCTCAACACTGCCATCATTGCAATGGCTCAAGGGATAGGCTTCTCTATCCCTTCTGACACGGTAAAGTGGGTGGTGCCTCAGCTACTCACGGTCGGAAGAGTGAGGCGCGGATACCTGGGGATTGTTGGCCAGCAACGTCCGCTTGCACGACGTCTGGTGCGGTATTATCGGCTTGAGGCGGAGTTCGGTGTAGAGGTGACGGCGATAGCGGCTGGGGGCCCTGCCTCTCGCGGGGGTGTCCGGGAAGGGGATGTCATCGTGGCCATCGATGCGCATGGGGTATCCAGTGCGGATCACATCCACAAGTCCCTCGCCGAGAAGCCCATCGGTAGCCCCGTGAAACTCACCATCATTCGTGGACAAGAGCGTCTGGAGATTGAGGTTGTTCCTGATGAAGTCGCATCCTCGAGTTGACGGGGCCTGTGTGATCATGGCGATCGTTGCTAAGCCACCACGCATGGGTTGGCCTGTGGAGCCGAAAGGCTTATCCCAACGAAAAAATCTCGAGATCAAGCCACTCATGCAGAGTCTGATCGGACAGACGCTTCCTGCACAAGTGGCTTATTCCAGCTTCATTTGACAGCACTGACAGTGCTGCCCGGAAAAGTGCCGGCGTACTTGCCGTATCCCTCTTTATCCAAATCCTCCTTGGGGATGAACCTCAAGGAGGCAGAGTTCATGCAGTATCTTAGGCCCGTGGGCGGTGGTCCGTCTGAGAATACATGCCCCAGGTGGGAATCGCCGTGTTTGCTCCTCACCTCCGTGCGAACCGAAAAAAAGCTCCGGTCCTCTCTTTCTACGATGTTGCCAGGCTCAAGCGGTCTGGTGAAGCTTGGCCAGCCCGTTCCCGAGTCGAACTTGTCGAGCGAGCTGAAAAGGGGCTCTCCAGAGACAATGTCCACATATATTCCTTCCCTCTTATTGTCCCAGTACTCGTTTTTGAAAGGAGATTCGGTGCCCTCCTTCTGTGTAACCCTGTACTGCAGGGGTGAGAGCCTCTTTCGAAGTTCCTCATCAGCAGGTTTGACATACTGATTGCTCTCTGACTCAATTTGCGCTGCTTCCATGTTCTTCCCCCAGACCCTTGTCAGAAATTGGTCGCGACCGGAATTCCACCGGTAATATTTGTAGCGCACCGGGTT
>CAZURN010000303.1:0-3950 GCA_964623165.1 uncultured Syntrophobacteraceae bacterium | reverse complement strand
CCAGTCCGGGATACCGCACCCAGGTGACCTTTGGATGGCTGCGCAGGTAATCGGCGAGCCGCCGGGCGTTATCCTGAGCCTTTTCGATGCGCAGGGGCAGGGTTTGAAGCCCGCGCAGGATGAGCCAGGCCTGGTGTGGGTCCATGGTGCCCCCAAAAAGGTTCAGGGTGTGCTTGATGCGTTTGTACAGGTCGGCGTTGGATGCGACGATCATCCCTCCCACCACATCGCTGTGCCCGTTGATGTATTTGGTGAGACTGTGTACAACCACATCGGCTCCCAGTTCCAGGGGCCTCTGGAGGCAGGGGCTGGCGAAAGTGTTGTCGGAAACAAGGAGGGCACCCGCGGCGTGGGCGATCTCTGCAGTCCCGCGGATGTCCGTGAGGATCATTGTTGGGTTGGTGGGGGTTTCGATGAAGACCATCTTCGTTCGTCCAGGCTTGATGGCGCGCCGCGTGGCCTCCATGTGAGAGGTGTCCACGAATGTGGAGTCCACGCCGAAGCGGGGAAGCTCATTCTCGAGAATGAGCCGGGTGGCCCCGTACAGAGAATCGGTGGCGACCACGTGATCCCCCTGGTTGAGCAAAGCCAGGAACATGGTGCTTAAGGCGGCCATGCCCGATGCGGCGGCCATACCCCCATATCCGTTTTCCATGGCTGTGACACTCCTCTCCAGCGCGTTGACCGTTGGATTGTTGAGCCGCGAGTAGATGTAACCC
Organism: uncultured Syntrophobacteraceae bacterium; assembly: GCA_964623165.1. Taxonomy (GTDB): domain Bacteria; phylum Desulfobacterota; class Syntrophobacteria; order Syntrophobacterales; family Syntrophobacteraceae; genus JAAYUJ01. The sequence goes on along the minus strand of CAZURN010000303.1, from coordinate 3,231 downwards.
GGTTCTGCACCGGTGAAGCGAGCTGCGCCCACTTGAGCCGATGGAAAGGAATAGGTCGAGGTCTGGAAAATGGGTACCGAAACCTCACCGAAAATCGGTTGCTCCAATCTGCCGAGGTGAATGGCCCGAGTCGACTTCCCCAACTCTTCATGCATCTTCTTGTCACGCATGTGTGAATCCTCCGTATGCTCCAGGTCCATGCCCCCTCGCGGGATCTCCAATTCCTTCGCCGACAGGGCTCCATTTCCACAGGGCTCCGATAGTCAAGCGACATGCCATGGAAGGCTTTGATCGAGGCTATCCTGCCGGAGTTATTCATGAGGCCGAAAGGGGTGAGCCGCGTTCTCTGGAATGCCTCAATGAATGAATCAAAATGACATTATCCTTCACCACGGATGTTAAGGAAGGCTGGTCAGATTTTCCATAGGGAAGTGCACACATGGCATGGTGCTACCTTGATGCAAATCACCCTGGGCGCAGATGGGATCAATGCGGCTCACGAGCTGTGACGCCTGTCGGCGAAAAGACCCCCGGCGCGTCGTCCAGCTCACCAGAAAGGACACTGCGGATCCGGCTCGCCAGAGAGGGGCAAGAACTCTCGTTCTCCTTGGTCTGAAGCGTCTCTTGAGGTGAAGAAGTCCGGCGGTCTCTCCGAATATAATGCAGGTGTGAAACGTGAAAGGGGAATGGGGGAGCAAGATGCCCCCTTGGAGTGATGCCGGGAGTGGAGAAGAAATGCATATGAATGAGCAGACATGGCAGGTCGTGTACCGCGGGATCCAGGCGGGGAGAGATGAGGAGAGGTTCAAGGCGGATCTTGGAAAGCTGTTCAAGGCGGACGTTGCGTCACTCGAAAGGATCTTTTCGCAAGCTCCTGCGGTTGTTAAACGGGATCTGAAGCGCGACACGGCCGAACGTGTGGCTCAAGCCTTGAAGTCCATTGGGGCTCTCCGCGACGTTGAACCTTCAACGCAACAGTCCGCATCGCAGCTCGAAATGGAAAGGGAAGCGACCCCACTGGAAGCGGCACCCCAGGAAAGGCCCTGTCCCAGGTGCGGGTATGCACTTGAAAGGGTCTCGCCGGATGGGGCCGGCATGACCGAATGCCCCAAATGCGGAATCATCGTGGAAAAGGTGAAGACTGGGGCGATCGCCGCTCCCCGCAAACAGCCGGATGGGGCGACAGGGGCATTGCCGCTGGGTGTCCAATCGAAGACTGACCACACCCACAATGCCGATTCTTCACCAGTGGACACGAAGCGGAAGATCTACGCATGCGTTACCACATACTCAACCTGGTTCATGGCCTATGTCCTGATCGAGGCCATTCTGTTGGTCACCATGTGGCTGGCCTACCCCCCCTCCGCCCTGGATTCGCACAAGGCCGCCATTGAAGCCCGGAACAACTTGCAGGCCATGAGGGCCCTGCTGATCGCCGTGTTCCTCACCTATATTCTTGTCATACGTCCCGTCATCCACGGGGCAACCTATGGACAGGAGCAAATGGGCATCGCTCTGAAAACCGGTGATGGGGAATCGCCTTCTTTCATGCCATGCCTGTTGCGGCTGGTGGGGCACTTCCTGTCTCCCCTGACGCTAGCCCTGGCTCTGTTCAATCGATTGGGGTCCAAGAGCTGGATCAGTCTCGCTGACAGGATTTCCGGAACCAGGCAGGAGGCCGTCGCTCCCTTTCCCGGCAATCCACTTCGGCTGGCTCTGAAACCTGCGGCCCTCTCCATGGCAGTCTTCATCGTCCTGATGCCGTTGAAGTCATGGACCGGCCATGCGTACACCAAGCAGGTGCAGGGGAAGCTAACGGGCAAACAGGGCGTTGAGCCAACGGTGCAGCAGTCTCCACAGGTCCCTCCAGTCCAGACGCACCAAAATGGCCCAACTGATTTGCCAACCAGCGGGACCGGGAAGTCGGTCGCCCCGAAGACCCGTTCCCTCTCCCCCATGCAGCGCGCCATGTTCATGGAGAAAAACCAGAATGCATTCCGACAGGGTCTCGTCGGTCGCGTGGCTCAGTTCGAGAACCTTTACCACTCGAAATACCAGCGATACACGGACGACATTCACGAGCTCTTCTTCTCCACCTGCCCCGATTGCAGTGATCGGGATGAGGTCTTTGCGCTTGCGGCAATGGGTCAGGTGCTCATCCGTCTGAATGGCGATGGGTTTGAGGCAGGTGTGCGGGTTTCGCCGGACAGCTGGCACATCGTGACCGACAGGGGACTGCAAAGCCCCCGTCCCTCCTTTCCATGACGGCCATGACCTGATGATGCAAGAAAAGTCCTGATATCAGGCCGAGTTGCGAGGTGTCTGAACAGTATGCCCGGGGTTGAGACTGCGGTGCTCTCCAAGACCAGATCGGACGACTGGTCTGTGGGTTCCGTTGGTCCTGCTTGACAACGACCCCCGCAGATTCTATGAAGGACCATGATTCGTCTCGATTTCCCCGTCCCTGGTTCCCGTTAGAACATGAGGGGCTGAGGCCCCGGGCGCGCGAGGTACCAATGACCAAAGGTGCAGGAAGGCTCTGCGGGTCCCTTTTCGTTTGCTTTGTCGGCTTGAACATTCTGACAGCGGGATGTGCGCCAACGAAACCTGCCCGGGTGGCCGCCGTTGCACTCACCCTCAAGGATGTGGCCAGCGCTGCGGCCAGGCAGTCGGATCCTCTCATCGTGAAAGAAGGGACGCCCGCATATCTCATGCTTATGGACGGGCTTTTGGAGGCGTATCCAGAAAACGCGGAACTACTCGTTGCTGCATGTCAGGCTTATACCTCCTACGCATCTTCCTTTCTTGAAGACGAGGGGAGTGACAGGGCTTCCCGACTATACCGGAGGGCACGGCAGTATGGATTCCGCGCGTTGTCCCATAAATCGGACTTTTCCAAGGCTGCTGCGGGCAGCCTGGATGAATTGAACGCCGCTTTGGCACAGTTCACCAGGAAGGATGTCCCGGCTCTTTTCTGGACTGCCAATGCCTGGGCGGGCTGGATCAGCGGAAACATCGGCAGTGTGGAGGCCATGGCGGATTTGCCCGCCCTGGAAGCAACTGTCAAGAGGGCCCTGGAGCTCGATGGGTCCTATTATTCAGGGGGGCCGCATCTCCTGATGGGCGTGCTCCTTGCAGCCAAGCCGACTGCCATCGGAGGAGATCTGCCCGGGGCGCAACGCCACTTCGAGCGGGCTTTTTCCATGGGTGCGGGAAGGATGCTCAGCGCCA
>CAZURN010000302.1:0-3966 GCA_964623165.1 uncultured Syntrophobacteraceae bacterium | reverse complement strand
AAAAGGAGCTCATCTATGCGGCCAAGCGGATCACGATGGATCATTCCGTCCCCTCTGGGGTTCTCCGCCTAGCGGCTCCCATCTCCAAGGTGAAGGAACCCCTGGAGCGGCTCAAGCACAGCATCCTGCTTTTTCTGGCCTTGGTGCTCGGGGCAAGCACCTTCTTGAGCTACATCATCATCAGGCGTCTGAACAGGCCCATTCAGGACATGATCGAGGCGGCCGAGGCCATAAGCCACAGGGACTACACGCAGCGGATCCGTTCCAGCCCAGGCCAGGAATTCTATCCGCTCACCCAGACCATCAACAAGATGGCCCAGGGCATCGAAGACCATGTGCGAACGGTCTCGGCTCAGAAACAGCAGCTTGAAGCCATCTTCGACGCCATGCGGGAGGGGGTGATGGTGCTCGACATGAAAGGAAGGATCAAGAACACCAACCGTTCCTTTTCGACCCTCATCCCGGGGGTCACCCAGGTCATGGGCCGTCGTCCCCTGGAAGTCATCGTGAACTTGGAGCTGCAGAAGCTCTGCGACGAGGTGTTGGCTTCGGGGGAACAGGGGAATCAAGACCGGCTCTTCCACACCCAGCTGGTTCTGGACGGGGAGCGCACGTACGACATCAATGCGGTGAGCCTCCCCGGGGAGCAGGGAGGGATGGGTGCCGTGTTCGTCTTTCACGACATTTCCGAACTCAAGCGCCTCGAGCGGGTCCGCAGGGATTTTGTGGCCAATGTGTCCCATGAGCTGAGGACTCCCCTCACCTCCATCAAGGGCTACACGGAGACGCTGCTTTCGGAGGTGTCCCAGGGATCGGAAAAGACGGCCAGCTTCCTGCAGGTGATCCTCAGGAACACGAACCAGATGATCAAGATGGTGGAAGACCTCCTGCAGTTGGCCAGACTCGAGAAGAACGACCCCTCGTTCAAGCCTGTGCCCGTCAACGCGAGAAACGTCCTGTTGGCGGCGTGGAAGACGGTGAGCCCATTGGCCGAAGCCAAGGGGCTGCGGTTTGAAGACGAGCTTCCCGAGGCGGGAATCCATGTGTCCGCCGATGCGGACCAGCTCTTCCAGGTTTTCCGAAACCTCCTGGAGAATGCCATCAGGCACAGCCCCCCCGGCGGGGTTCTGAACGTTTCAGTCAGGACTCAAGGGGACAGGGCGGTCTTCGCCATCCGGGACGAAGGACCTGGGATCCCGAGGCAGGACCAGCAAAGGATCTTTGAGCGCTTCTACCGGGTGGAGAGGCACAGGGGGGATCGATCGGGAGGCACCGGCCTGGGACTGGCCATCTGTCGGCACATCATCCGAAACCATGGAGGAGCCATCTGGCTCCAGAGCCCAAACCCCGGAGCAACGAACGGCACCACCTTCTCTTTCACCCTTGCCATGGCCGCGGAAGCTTCGGAGGACCGTCCCGAATGAAGGGATCAAATCAGCCCCTTACCCCACACATGAAGTGAAGGCAGTCATGAACGACATCAAGATGGCTTCGAAGCATCTCAACTTTTACTACGGCGCTTTTCAGGCCCTTTCGGACATCTCCATCGACATGGCGAAAAACAGGGTCATGGCGCTCATCGGGCCTTCGGGTTGCGGGAAGAGCACGTTCCTGCGGTGCCTCAACCGCATGAACGACCTCATCCCCGTCGCCCGGGTGGAAGGCGAAGTGCTCCTCGACGGGGTGAACATCAATGAGCCCAGGGTGGATGTGGTGTCTCTCCGCCGCCGCGTGGGGATGGTGTTTCAGAAGCCCAACCCGTTCCCCAAATCCATCTTCGAGAATGTGGCCTACGGGTTGCGGGTGGATGGCTTAAAAGACAAGGCAATCATTGCCGAGCGTGTGGAAGAGAGCCTGGTGCAGGCCGCCCTGTGGGAGGAGGTCAAGGACCGCCTTCATCATTCAGCGCTCGGCCTCTCCGGGGGCCAACAGCAAAGGCTCTGCATTGCCCGGGCTCTCGCCGTGCAGCCCGAGGTCCTTCTCATGGACGAGCCTGCCTCGGCCCTAGACCCCATTGCCACGCAAAAGATCGAGGAGCTCATCCATGAGCTCAAGAAGAACTACACCATCGTCATCGTCACCCATAACATGCAGCAGGCCGCCCGCATATCCGACTTCACGGCCTTCTTCTACATGGGCAAGGTGGTGGAAGTGGATCAGACCGAAATCATCTTCACCAGGCCCAAGTTCAAGCAGACCGAAGACTACATCACCGGCCGTTTTGGTTAGGAGATCTCCACATGGAAAGCCATTTCCACCAGGAACTGCATCAGCTCAAAATGACCGTGCTGCAGATGGCGTCGCTTGCCGAAAGAGCGATCGCCAAGGCCATAAAGGCTTTCTTTCAAAGGAATGCTCAACTGGCGCAGCAGGTCATCGAGGGGGACCAGGAGATCAATCTGCTGGAGGTGGAGGTCGACCGGATCAGTCTCCGACTGTTGGCCCTGGACCAGCCATTGGCAAGCGACCTGCGGTTCATCGTGGGGTGCATGCGGATGGCGGTTGATTTGGAGCGGATTGCCGACCAGGCGGTGAACGTGGCCGAGCGGGCCATTTTTCTGAGCAGCCGCCCGCCCCTCCCACCAAACCAGGCGATGGAACAACTGGCGGAGACCGCGCTGGACATGTTTCAAACCGTCGTGAGGGCCTTCATCGATCAGAACGCCGAACAGGCGAGGGAGGTCTGTCTCATGGATGACCGGGCCGACGAACTGAACGTGACCGTCCTCAAAACCCTCCTGGACTACATGGTGAAAGAAGTCCCCGCGGTGGAGCGCTCCGTGCAGACCATCATCGCAGCCCGCTGCCTGGAACGGGTCGCCGACCAGACCACCAACATCGCAGAAAGCGTGATCTTCATGGCCCTCGGTGTCAACATCAAACACCACTGTCAAGGCTGAGTCCACAATCTCTGTCAGACACGATTACACTGGAATTGCACAAAGGCCCAATAAGCAAAAGCCCGCTTGTGCCGGGCTTTTTTCTTTTGAGTTGGCTTGGTAAGTCTGTAAACGAGTGGTGGCGGGGCCCAGAATCGAGCTGGGGACACGAGATTCTCAGTCGGAACCTGCCGCACGGGCCTTTCAGCGAGAATTCCAACCATTTGATTCTCTCGGTTCTTTGGCCTCAACTTTCTGTCTTGTTTGGTTCCGCTTTTGAAAATTTGGACCTTGACGGGCACATTCTGGGCACAATCCACATCGGTCTGAACCGAGGCACAGTGACGGTCGAGACCCTTCCCGGAATGCAAGGATCTTATCGGGAAAAAGCTACCAAGTTCAAATTGATCGGGACAACGGGGTAAACCATTTTCAATGGGCCGATAGATACACTCCGAAGGAAGTCCTTCAGGGTAGACTGTAAGAGGTGGATACTCTTCTCACCTTTCCTGGAAGACTCCACGATCAACCCATTGCAGTCGGCAGCAACAGCGGGATGACTCTGCGTTTGTGTTTGCGGTGGATCTTGAAATCTGAGTCGAGGGTGAGAATTGGGCTGCAGAAAACGGGCCTCGAAACCACGGCTTCGCAAGTCAAGAGCGGCGGCTGGATCTGTGCGAATTGGGTCACAGCCCAATCGTGGTACTTATCCCGAGAATTGAGAAAGGCTACCAGCGGCCCAGTATCCAGGATGACCTGTCCTTTCACCTTCCGTATCTTTCCATATGAGTGGAATCCTTGGAAAGATCCTCTGGGCCTTGAACACAGCCGGCGAGATCACGGGCAAGGTCGAGGCAGGAACCCATAGTCTCCTTTGACTGCCCGGCAAGGAACTCCTCAAGGACGCCTCGCATGACTGCCGATCTTGTTTCGCCTGTTCTGTTCGCAGCGCGTTCGATCTTCCTCAGCAATTCATCGGGCAATTTCAGTGCAATCGTTTTCATGAATGGATAAGTTCAAATAATACAATCCCTGGTAGTGTCAACTGTCTTGTGTAAATTCCTTATCTCTCCACTTGCTTCCAAAA
>CAZURN010000301.1:0-3968 GCA_964623165.1 uncultured Syntrophobacteraceae bacterium | reverse complement strand
TGGTGGGCGAGACGAGCATGTACTCGGACTACATATTCCCGGATCTCACGTACCTTGAGAGATGGGAATTTTCCGGGTCCCATCCTTCCGTGACGCCGAAGGTGGCTCCGTTCCGGCAGCCCGCGGCCAAACCTTTGACCGAGGAAGTGACGGTCTTTGGTGAAAAGATGCCCCTTTCCCTGGAATCCCTTATCCTTGGAATCGCAGAGCAAATGAAGCTTCCGGGCTTCGGGGACAACGCTTTTGGCCCAGGACTTCACCTCAAGCGCGATGAGGACATGTACCTACGCATGGTGGCAAACATCGCTTTCGGCGACAAGCCCGATGGCTCGGAGAAGGTGAAGGTGGCCAGTCCCGAAGAGATCAAATTTTTCGAGCAGGCTCGAAGGCATCTGCCGCCAAGTGTATTCGACGCGAAACGATGGAAGGCCGTGATCGGGGACGACCTCTGGCCTCATGTGGTCACCGTGCTCAATCGTGGGGGCAGGTTCCAGGGTTACGCCCAAGCCTACAAGGACAAACAGCTTTCCAACAAATATGGCAAACTTGTTGGAATCTACTTCGACAAGTTCGTCACCACCAAACACTCCATGACGGGAGAACCCTATGTCGGCCACGCCGATTTCATAGAAGGGCCTCGCGACTGCACGGGCAAAAAATTGGAAGATGAAGCGCTTGGGTTTGACATGACCCTCATCACTTACAAGACCATCTCCCAGACAAAGAGCCGCACCGGTGGCAATTACTGGCTCCAGGCACTCTACCCGGAAAACGCCGTCGAGATTTCACCGACGGATGCAACAAGGCTGGGTTTCACCGATGGGGACAAGGTCAAGGTGGTCTCGGCTTCCAATGAGACCGGTGTCTGGGACCTCGGCCATGGACGGCAGAAGCAGATGATCGGACACATCCACATCCGCGAAGGTATAAGACCTGGGGTCGTGGCATTTTCCCTGGGCCATGGCCACTGGGCCTATGGGGCCGGTGAATTCGTGCTGGACGGAATCACGGTGACGGCAGACCCGCGCCGCGCAACCGGAGTGCATGCCAACGCCGCCATGCGTGTCGACCCGGTCTTGAAAAACACCGGGCTTGTGGATACCGTGGGAGGCAGTGCCGTTTTCTATCAGAGCCAAGTGAAGCTGGTGAGGGTTTAAATTGGGAATGCACGATTTTGAATCGCTGCTTGCCTCCTCGGCAAGGGCACATGGGCACCTCTGCCCCGGACAGGTCAAGAAATTCCTGGTGTTCGTCGAGATAGACCGTTGCGTCGCCGATGCCATCGCCCACGTGACGGGAGCCAAGCTGGGGAGGCGGTCCCTCAAATTCATGGACTACTGCATCATGGCTGCATCCTTCGTGAACCTGGAAACCGGGGAATCCTATCGCATCGTCTCCACGGAAGAGTCCCGGGACCTTACACGCGCCTACGCGCCGGCAATCCTGGGCAAGGCGGCTCAGCAGCTTGAAGCTTACAAGCGCATGGCCGGCGGCGTCCATTTCAGGCAGCGAAGGTCCGAATCGATTTCATGGATTCGGACCTTCCCGGTCCAACACGGTGCAGGGTTGCATGCGCCCGGTGCGGGCAGATCGTTCGAGATCAGCGCGAAGTAATGATTGATGGGCTGCCTTCTTGGGCTCCGTGCGCCAGAAGAGCCTATTTTCTGGAATCGCGACCTGTGGCATGGTACCATATGAGTTGGAGGCACACCACCGGTGCGGGGCAACAGCGCAAGGACCTGAATGAGAGCCTTCCTGCCCCCCGGCGAGCCACATCACCAGAAATCCTCAATACCGCCGATGAAAAAGGAGATCCCGCGGTGCTGAAGATCATCCCTCTGAAAGATGCCGTAGGCTGCACGCTGGCACACGACATCACGGAAATCCGCCCCGGCGAATTCAAGGGCCCGGCATTTCGAAAGGGACACCAGGTATGTCATGAAGACCTGTGCCACTTGCAGCGCCTCGGGAAGAACCACCTCTATGTGATGGACCTTGAAGAGGACGAGATCCACGAAAACGAAGCGGCGGCGGTCCTCGCCGGTGCACTGGCTGGAGAGGGCATCGCCTGGAAGAACGAACCCAGAGAGGGAAAGATCGGTCTGCTGGCTGAAGTGGACGGACTCCTTCGGGTGAACACGGCGGCCCTTGCCGCGTTCAACATGGTCGACGAAGTCATGTGCGCCACATTGCACAACCACACCTTGGTGAAAAAAGGGGAACTGGTGGCGGCAACCCGCGCCATACCACTTGTCATGAAGCGGGCCGCCATTGAGCGAGCCGCGGCCATAGCCAGCCAAGACGGGGCCGTCCTCTCCGTGAAAACTCTCAGGCGGGCCAAGGCGGGCATTCTCATCACGGGAAATGAAGTCTACACCGGGCTCATCCAGGACCGTTTCGCTCCGATCCTTTCAGAAAAGATGACAAACCTTGGATCGACGGTCGCAGTCATCGATTTTGTTCCCGACAACGCCGAAGCAATCGCCAGGGCCATCCAGTGTCAAATTCAGTCCGGATGCGACCTGCTGCTCCTCACGGGGGGCATGAGCGTAGATCCCGACGACGTGACCCGTCATGGCATTGGCCTGGCCGGGGCCGATGAGTTCCACTACGGCTCGGCGGTGCTGCCCGGAGCCATGTTCGTGGCGGCTTACCTGGGGGACATTCCACTTCTCGGGGTCCCCGCGTGCGCCCTCCACCACAAAGTCACGGTGCTGGACCTTATACTCCCCCGGATGCTGGCGGGGGAAAGAATCGGCAAGGCCCAACTCGCATTCCTTGGACATGGAGGCCTGTGCAGAGACTGCCCCGAATGCCGCTATCCCCATTGCCCTTTTGGGAAAGGCATTTGATAGCATTAGGGCATTTACTGATCAGACGCCGCCCTTGGCAGGAATATTGACCGCAGGCTCATCACCGGACACCCCCCGTATCGTGCCACCCAAAGATTGTATCATAACGTCGTTGAACGTCCCCCCAAGAAGAGGCATTCTCGGGAACAACTGTTGTGACTGAGGGAATCGCCCCCCGGCTTGACTTGTTTTTGAATTTTCAGTATTTTCAGTTTTATCAGATGATACCGAACTTTCTCAGGTGCGATTGTGCCACACGAGGGCTGAATGATGCCGAAACGAAGTCGAAGAGAGCCATGCTGCGCTCCCGAGACCGAGGAGAGGGGCTGCTGCAGGATTGAGTCGCTGGTCACCGTGGATGAGCGGGGACAGATGGTGTTGCCAAAGGAACTCCGGGACAGGGCCGGCATCCGTGCTGGAGATAAGCTGGCCCTGATTAGTTGGCAGAAGGATGGGGAATTGTGCTGCTTCACACTGATCAAGGCCGAATCACTGGCGGGGCGTGTCAAGGAATTCCTGGGTCCCATGCTGAAGGGGATGAGTGGGACCTGAGTGTTGTCGGATTTTGAGAGGAGCTGTGTGACATGAAAACCGAGGAGATCAAGAAGGCCGTCCGATCAGGCTATGCCAAAGTGGCGCTGGAGAACATTCCTTGCTGCGGAGTCGGCAGTTCCTGCTGCGGAAGCGCCAACCCGGCTGAAGATATCAGTAGAAAGGTGGGCTATAGCCAGGAGGAATTGAGTGCCGTACCTGAAGGAGCCAACCTTGGCCTGGGTTGCGGAAATCCCGTGGCACTTGCTTCCCTCAAGGAGGGTGAAACCGTTCTTGATCTTGGATCTGGAGCAGGTTTCGATTGCTTCATTGCAGCCTCCAAGGTGGGAGACACTGGAAAAATCATCGGGGTGGACATGACCCCGGAGATGGTCGAAAAGGCCCAGCAGAATGCCCGGAACGGAAACTATGCCAACGTCGAATTCAGATTGGGGGAAATCGAGAATTTGCCGGTTTCCGAGAACCAGGTGGACGTGGTGATCTCCAATTGTGTGATCAATCTGTCACCCGACAAGGATAAGGTTTTCAGGGAGGCATTCCGGGTGCTGAAACCCGGCGGTCGTC
>CAZURN010000300.1:0-3991 GCA_964623165.1 uncultured Syntrophobacteraceae bacterium | reverse complement strand
ACAACACCAAAGACGAGCTTTACGCCATCATGCGCAAGCGCCTCTTCAAGGAGATTGAAGCATCGGGTTCCGACATCGACACCGTAGCGGATGCTTATGTCGCTGAGCTGAAGAAGGCGAGCGCCGTCATTGAGCGACCCACCATGAAGGTTCGGGAGGAAATCCAGGTCTCCTACCCCTTTCATTTCTCCACCAAGCACCTGATCGCGTCGTTCAACGATAATCCGGGCTTTCAGAAGACCCGCGACGTCATCCGCCTGCTGGCTACCGTCGTCCGCAGTCTCTGGAGCAACGAAGCTGAACTTGACCGCCACTGTCTCCTCTCCCTGGAGTCGGCTGACCTCAACGATGCCAATGTCTCAAGTCGCTATATCGAGATCAAGAAAGCCCTCCAGGATGCTCTGCAGACCGACATTGCCAACAGCGGCACATCCCACGCCGAAAGCCTCGACCTTGAAACCGACGGTCTGGCCGGCCGCTGCGCCCGGTGGATTTACGCCGCTTCCCTGTCCGAAGTGCATCCTCGCGGTCTCACGGACGCCGAGTTGGCCGAATATCTGGTAGCTCCCGGGGCATCGATTGCCGGCATGCAGAATGCCCTCAAGATGCTCTACGACACCTGCTGGTACATCGAACAGACCAAATCGGGGCGTTACTTCTTCCACCGCCACAAGAACCTGAACGCTCAGGTCAACAGCTATACCAAGGTATGCAGCCATCCCGATCGCGATGGAGAGATCGAAGCGAAACTCACCGAGATGTTTGAGCCGCGTGACAAGCGCTGCTGCCAGAAACTGGCGGTGCTCCCGGCCCTCGACAAGGTGCAGTTGGAACGTGACCGGACCACCCTGGTGATCTACAAGCCGGATACCGACATCCAGCAGTTCTTTGGCGCTGAAAAATACAAGAATCGCGTGGCCTTCCTCACTGCCGTCGATTTGACCGGTATGTTCAATGTGAACAAGAAAGCCGAACGGCTATGGGCCATCCGCCAGGTCGTCAAGGACCTCACTCCGGACGACCAGCAATACAACAAGGCCAAGAACGAGCTGTTGCCGGAATACGAAACCGAGCTCTTCATCGCCCTCAAGGCGGTGTTCAACAAACTCTATTATCCCCTTATCGATGACGAAGGGGAGACCGCCCTTGTGCACGCGCCGCTTTTGGACAGCTACCTGGACGAGAAGACCGGGCACCACGTGAAGTATCGCCCCGAAGAGGCCTCCAAAGGGGAATTCGTGATCGAGGCAACCCTTCGCGACGCCAACAAGTTCCAGGTCTTCACCCCTGCTGCCGGCGATGACAAGGTCAAGGTCTACCAGCCGTTGCGCAATCGGGTGGAGACGTTTCTCTTCCCGCCCACAGGGCGCACTACCTGGGAGCAGATCAAGGATGGGGCAGCCTCCCGGGGCCACTTGATCTGGACCGAGCCCGGTACTCTGGAGCGCATGCGTGAAGCCCTGATCACGGCGGGAGTGTGGCGGGAAGAAGCCGGTCAGATTCAAAAGCCCCCTTTCGAAGAGGTCACGGGTGTCGTGATCGATTACATCCGGGACAAAGAAACCGGGGTGATCACCACTACCGACATCAAACTCGTCCATGCCGACAGGCTGTTGGTCAGTCAGGACAGCGGCGAGTGGATTGCCGCCAGCCCGGACACACCATTAGTCTCGAGCGCCATGATCATCGGGTTGAAAGCGGTGGATTCCAAAGGAAAAAATAAGGAGGGTAAACCCTATCGCATCGAAAACACCATCGACCTCTTGTATGACTTCCTCCCATCACCGAACCAAGGTCACAAGGTGCTGAAGGTCAAGGTGGTCCCGCCCTCATGTGCGTTGCTCTGCACCTCGGATGGCTCCGATCCGGCCAACAACGGCAAACCTTATGCGGACCCTGGAATAGAAGCCCCGGAGGGCGCCACCATCCGTCTGTACGCTGAAAAGACCGGCGTCACCAAGGAAGTATCCATTGCGGTACCCTGGTCAAAGCCAACTGATGGTGACGGCCCATCTGTCGACCCGGACAAATCGGCTACGGTGAACGCTCGCAATTTCAAGCTCGTCACCCGCTCCGAAACCTACAAGTTCTTGAGCACTCTCCCCATGGATTGTCGTTTGCAGATGGTCCAGGCCAAGGTGACGCTCGCGGCCACCGACAACACCGTTACCCTTGCCTGGGACCGGAAGACTTTATTGCAGGCGCTGCGGGTCTTGGAAGCTTTTCAGTTCCTGGACAAAGAAGTGACCGACGGGGAATGGTCGCTGCGCATGGACCAGCTCCATTTCCCCTCAGGTAAAGTGCTGCAGCAATGGCAAGTGGACACCGGCACCAAGCTCGATCCGGGATTGATTACCCAATGACCGGGCTTGCTCCTCATGATTTTGGTCTTGTGGAACCGAATGGTGACTTCTTCGAGTTCCACTACGTTTTGGGACAGGGAGCAATCTGTCGTCTTGAGGCCGTGGTCCAAACCGAGCGCGGGCCGCGCCGCCAAGAACTTGTGGCTATTCCCACCGCCATGTGGCGCAAGGTCAGTGTGCGGGTGGTGCGGGAGCTCGCCTTGGGGATGGGTGAAACCGAGCGTTCGAGAACTTCCCCCCGACTCAAGACTGGGACGAGCCGCTTGAGTCCGCTGATTGGGCGTGAATTGGCGGTACTGCTGTGGGTGTTCATGGAAGAAGGTGCCGAAGCTCACCTGGAAGCAATTCTCCACGGTTGGCGCGAGCTTGCCCGCGAAGAGCGCTGGTGGCTTTTTGCCAAAGCATCCGCTCCTGGGCAGCGCACCGGCTCCGGGTGGCGGCGGGCTCTGTTCCACGCCCTTTCGGAATCCGTAGAAACCAGGGCCGAGAAAGCCAGCCCAAGGCAAAAAAAAAGTCCTGAGATCACGCCGTCGCCGGGCGTGCAGCTCTCCTTGTGGGCAAGAGAAAAGACCGCCGGTTGGATGAAATCGCAGACGTTGGCCAACCCGCTCGACACGGAGTTGGAATCCTGAATCGATCATGAACGGGTCTATTGTTTTGACATACGTAACTTGAGGGGTTACGGTACTTGCGATGATCGAAACTTTCTCCCATAAGGGACTGGAAGATTTTTTCTATGATGAGGTCAAGAAAGGCATTCAACCAAAGCATGCGCAGAAAATAAGTGATATTCTAGACTTGCTGGATGCTGCGGCTGCCGTTGAAGATGTGAATTTCCCCGGCTCCTGCCTCCATCCTCTCAAAGGAACGAGAAAAGGGGAATGGGCGGTAAAGGTTTCCGGGAACTGGCGGATCACGTTTAAGTTCAGCAATGGCAACGCCCATGATGTGAACTATGAGGACTACCACTGAGGTGTCATCATGAGGGAAAGAAAGAAGAGGCCATCCCATCCCGGGGGCATCTTGAAGAGGCTCTATCTGGATACTCTGGCCATCTCCAACGCTCAATTTGCCGAGATCCTTGGAGTATCGAGAAAAACCGTGTCCAAGATCGTGAACCAGAGAGGCGCTATCACTCCGGACATGGCACTGAGGCTGTCACGGGCTTTCAACACCACCCCGGATTTGTGGCTCAATCTCCAGAAAAACTATGACCTCTGGCAGGCATACCACCGGTCTACCGACTGGCAAAAAGTCAAGACCATTCAATCCTGTGAGCCAAAGACCGCACAGACGCCGGGCAACCCCCCTTGAGACAGAGCCGAAGACGTAGATGAACACGGCATTGAAGCCCTAAAGCAAAGATCCACTTTGTCATTCCGAGTGAAAGGAGGAATCTGGGAGCCCTGCAAGGTCGCTCGCCGATTTCTCACTCCGCTCCAAATGACAAGAGAGGCCGAAGCCTCCTTGCAGTATTGGAATTTCACTCAAATGTCCCCAAAATCGATTATCGAAGTGCAGTTCCCTATCGGGCCCTTGTCGCTGGAGAGCTATCTCGAACGGCGAGTTAGCCACGGGAAACTGCTCTCCCTGGGCAAATGGTGGGGTGAAAAACCCTTCGTCTTGAC
>CAZURN010000299.1:0-3993 GCA_964623165.1 uncultured Syntrophobacteraceae bacterium | reverse complement strand
AAGCTGGCCTCCCTGGGCAAGCTGGCCGCCGGTGTGGCACATGAAATCAACAATCCCCTGACAGGGGTGCTTACCTTCAGTCAACTGCTCATGGAACAGTTTCCACCGGAAAGCCCCGAACATCAGGATCTCAAGGTCATCTACCAGGAGACGATGCGGTGCAGAAAGATCGTCAAGGGTCTGCTGGAATTCTCTCGCCAGACGGCTCCCGAAAAGAGGTTGGTGGATGTGATGGAGCTTCTGGACGAAGTACTGAATATGGTTGGCAACCAGGAATCCTTCCAGAACATCAAGATTGTCAGGGAAATGGATGATGCATTGCCTGCACTTCTGGCCGACCGTGACCAACTCAAACAGGTCTTCCTCAATGTGGTGGTCAACGCCTCCGAGGCCATGGCCAAAACAGGAGGTGTTCTTACAATCCGTGCGGAGTGGCAGCCGGATCAATCCCAAATCGCCATTTCGTTCCTCGACACGGGCCCGGGAATAGACCGGGAAAACCTGGACAAGCTCTTCGACCCGTTCTTCACCACGAAGGAAATGGGTACTGGATTGGGTTTGGCGGTTTCCTACGGTATAGTGAAAGCGCATAGGGGAGGGATTGATGTAAGGAACCGGCCCAGCGGAGGGTGCCGGGTGACCGTAACCTTTCCTGCTGACTCCATCCAGGTTGGCATGAAGGCGGATGCCCTCCAGATACCGAGCCCGTGATCCAAATAAATTCCGCTAGGATACGCTACTGATCACGGGTGTTCGGATCACCTGGAGCGGAAAGGTGGGAAAGGGCACCTCGAACTGAATCCAAGTGTTGGGATGAGCTACGGAAAGGCGTCCTCCCATCAGATCGTGGAAGTCCCAAAGGAGGTGGACGTGGGTTGACCCATCGCGGTTCATGAATTCCAGGACCGACCCTGGAACAAGTCTGCTCCTCACCTGGACAATGGCGAGATTCTCCAGGGGGTCAGTGCCCCAGTCCCCTTCCGGATTTCTGACGATGCCTGCCAGTGTGTGTGTCTGCAAGCAGGACGTCGATGGGTCGGTGTCAGTGGGGCGTACGTCCTCCCCCTTGAAAAGAAGGCCTTTTGTATAGGGGCGATGGCTCACGCAATCCAGGTCCGACAGCCAGTCCGCTTTCACCCGGAATGTATTCCTGTTTGACCAACCGTGATCGATGGCCTGTCTGTAGGCGCGCACGGCACCAGCGAGGTAGAGAGCCCCTTTCATCCGCCCCTCTATTTTGAACGCATCGATCCCCAGATCCATGAGTGTCCCCAGTTCCTCCAAGAGACAAAGATCCTTGGAATTGAGGAGATAAGTCCCGCGATCATCTTCATGGATGGGAAAGAACTCTCCAGCCCTCTTTTCCTCAACGAGGCTGTACGTCCAGCGGCATGGCTGGGAGCAGAGACCCCGGTTGGCGCTGCGTTCATTTAGAAAGGCGCTCAGGAGACAACGACCGGAATAGGAAATGCACATGGCTCCGTGGACAAAAACCTCGAGTTCCAATGGACACGCGTCCCGAATGCTCCGAAGTTCGTCCAGAGTCACCTCCCTTGCCACATTGATCCGTTTGACGCCGTGGTCTGCCCAGAAGAGGGCGCTGAGGCTGTTGGTGGAATTCATTTGCGTGCTGAGGTGGAGCGGGATTCCCGGGGCGTGCCTGCGTGCCAGGGTGAGCACCCCGGGATCGGTGACAATAAGACCGTCGGGACCGATTTCTTGAAGGTAGTCGAGAATGGGTGGGATAACACGGAGGTCGCTCTCCCGGGCGAATATGTTGAGAGCCACATAGAGCTTCTTTCCCAAACGGTGTGCGAGGAAACACGCGCCGGCAAGCTCTTCGGTATTGAGATTCCTTGCTTGGGACCGGAGGCTGAAGTCCTTGCCTCCCACATAAACTGCATCGGCCCCATACGTATAGGCAATGGCGACCTTCTCGTAACTTCCTCCGGGAGCCAGCAGTTCAGGTCTTGTGAGGGCTCCGGGAGTGTCGCTATGGTCGGGGGAAATCACGCTAACCGGGCTCAATATGGAAAACCCTTTCCACACGGTTGCCGAGGGATCCAACGCTTCCTTCTCCCTATGATGACAGCAGAGATTTGACAAAGTCGGCGCGCGTCTGTACTTATCATTGCCCAACGGGTAAGAGCAAGAGAGGAACGGATGGGCGTTGTGGCACATGTCTCATTTCGATTGGAGGACAGAGCAGGTATGGAGTCTCAAAGCCCATCGAACCATGATCGAAACCGTCTTGCGTGGCTGACCCTCAAGATGATCCCGGAATTGGGAAATCGCTCTCTCCTGCATCTGGTGAAGCATTTTGGATCACCCGAGGATGTCCTCAAGGCAGGGGCAGAACAACTTGCCAGTGTGCCAAAGTTGCGCGAACAGGTACGCCTCTCGGTCCTCGTCAGGAAGACGGTCCGGTCCCCCGAGGTCGAATGGGAGAAGCTGCAGGGGAAGGGGATACGGCTGCTCTGCCTCGGAGATCCAGACTATCCGGCCAATCTTGCGGAAATTCCGGACCCCCCGGCGGTGCTCTTCCTGCAAGGAACGGTCGAGCCCAGGGATCTGGTTTCCATTGCGGTGGTCGGGTCCAGGGTGGCATCACCCATTGGACTGGCCTTTACTGAGAAACTCTGTTCCGAACTTGCTGTGCATGGAGTCACCATTGTGAGCGGTTTTGCGGTAGGCATCGACAGCGCCGCCCATCGCGGCGCACTGAGGGCCAAAGGAAGGACCCTCGCGGTTCTGGGCTGTGGCCTTGATGTTGACTACCCCTCCGGGAACTCCAAACTGAGGGGTGCCATTGCCGAAAGAGGGGCTCTCCTCAGCGAATTCCCACTTGGAACTCCCCCGGCACCAGGCCATTTTCCCATGAGGAATCGAATCATCAGCGGACTGGCCCTGGGAGTGGTCATTGTGGAAGCTGCCCAGCGCAGCGGATCGCTGATCACCGCGCGCCTTGCCCTGGAACAGGGAAGGGAGGTGTTTGCCGTGCCCGGCATGCCCACGCATCATCGGAGTGTGGGGCCCCACATGCTGCTCAAACAGGGTGCCAAGCTTGTGGAGAGAGCCGAGGATGTGCTTGAAGAGATTCGTCCGATCGTGCGCCCCTCAGGGGACTTTGGCTGGATGAGACAGTCTATGCCGCCAAGGGCGGAACTTGCGGGCGAAGAGGCGGAGGTTGCGGTACTCCTGGACCAAAACCCTCAACATATCGATGACCTCTGCCGATCTCTTCGGTGGCCGGCATCCCGGGTCATGGCGGTGCTCCTTTCTCTGGAGCTGAAAGGCGTCGCACGACAGTTGCCGGGCAAGCACTTCGTTGCAGTGGACAGCATTTGATTTGCCTCATGATCATTGTTATTGATTTCAAGTGGCAGGGGATAAGTCCAACTCATAACCATGAAGGTCACTTCTGAATGTCAAAATCTCTTCTGATTGTAGAATCGCCGACCAAGGCCAAGACGCTCGGGAAGTATCTCGGGAAAGACTTCGTGGTCAAGGCATCGGTAGGCCACGTGAAAGACCTTCCCAAGAACCGCTTGGGAATTGATGTGGAGCACGGCTTCGAAGCGGCCTACCAAGTCATGAGCACCAAGAGGAAGGTGCTTTCCGAACTGAACCAGGCGGCTGCCAAGGCTGATGCCATCTATCTCGGACCCGACCCTGACCGGGAAGGCGAGGCCATTGCCTGGCACATCGCGGAAGAGATCAAAGAGAAGGAAAAACCCTTCTACCGGGTGCTTTTTTATGAACTGACCCAGTCAGCCATTCGGGAAGCCCTCCACAATCCGGCCAAACTCAACAAGGATCTCTACGATGCGCAGCAGGCCCGGAGAATTCTGGATCGTCTGGTGGGCTATCTGATTTCTCCCATCCTCTGGCAGAAGGTCAAACCAGGTTTGAGCGCAGGGCGGGTCCAGTCCGTGGCCCTTCGCCTCATCTGCGAGAGGGAGAGCGAAATCCAGCGGTTTGTGACCGAGGAAT
>CAZURN010000298.1:0-4000 GCA_964623165.1 uncultured Syntrophobacteraceae bacterium | reverse complement strand
TTTCGGCCTCAAGGAACTCCGGTACAAGGACGACCAGATCATCACGACCCTGGAGCGGCGCATGAAGTGCGGCATCGGGATCTGCGGCCGGTGCAACATCGGCAGCAAGTACGTGTGCGTGGATGGCCCCGTCTTCTCCAACGCCCAGTTGCACGGCATGCTGCCGGAGTTGTAAGAGAGTAACTGCGAATCCTCATTCTGAGTCTTTTGCCAACCCTTCCCTCAACCGGCAAACCCACGTCCCACTTTGAAGCCCTCATGAAAGGCCAACTGGTTGACCTGGAGGATGCGGGCGGAGAGGGTCTTGGCCAGGGCTTTCTGCCAGTTTTCCTCTGAGATTGGCAACTGGCCGATCCCCGCAAGGATTCCCACCATCACCATGTTGGACGCCCGCTCGGAACCGGCTTTTCGCGCCAGTTCCACGGTGTCCAACCACAGGAGGCGCTTCACCTTGCTCTGGACGGCTTGGTGGAGCGTTTCGATCTCCGGGTAGGCGCTCTGTCCGATGGCCACGGTGAATGGGACGATGGGCCTCGTGTTGGCGATGATGAGGCTCTCCTCGTTGCATTTGGGCAGGGCTCGCGCGGCCTCCATGGGTTCGAAGGCCATGAGGATGTCCGCTTCCCCGTCAGCGATGGTCGGGCTCAGGGCCTTTCCCACGACCACGGAGGATTCCACAACGCCTCCGCGCTGGGCCATGCCGTGGATTTCACTCAGTGTCACCGGGAGCCCTTGTTCCATGGCTGCTTCGCCCACGAGGCGCGTTGCGAGAAGGGTCCCCTGCCCTCCAACTCCCGTGAAGAATATGCGCAAGGCCTCGAAAGACCCTCTGCTTGCGTTCATGATGTTATCCCTCCCGCAAGATCATCGATTCGCCTGGGTTTGATGGACTTGCACACTTGAGCGCAGACGCTGCACCCGTTGCACAGGGCCTTGTTGATTGTGACGCAGGTCTCCCCCGCCGCCGATTCAACCGATGAAAAGGCAGGGCATCCCAGTTCATTGAGGCAGCTATTGCACAGGTCGCATGAGGACGCGTCCACCTCAAAGACCACCTTCTGCTGCTTCTTGAGCATGCGGTTTTCATAAAGGGGGCAGGGGCTCTTGGAAATGAGGACGGAGACCCCGGGCTCCTCCATTTGCTCGCGAAGCTCCTGGAGGATCTCCTGTGTCTTCTTCACTTGCAGGGGGTTCACCGTGGCCACGCGATGGACGCCGCACCCCCGGACCACCGCTTCGATGCTCACCTTGGGCGTTATTTTGCCCTGGGGGGTGAGCTCAATGCCTGGGTGGGGCTGGTGGCCGGTCATGGCGGTCGTGCCGTTGTCCAGGATCACCAGGAGGAAACGGTGGTCGTGGGAAACCCCGTTGATGAGCCCGGTGATGCCGCTGTGGAAGAACGTGGAGTCGCCGATGAACGCCACCACCGGCTGATCCAGGACCTTGCTGAACCCGCCGGCAGTCGAGATGCCCGACCCCATGCAGACCAGAAAATCCGCCATGCGAAGGGGTGGAAGGACGCCCAGGGTGTAGCAGCCGATGTCCGTGGGATACACGGCCTCGTCTCCAAAGACTTTGCGCACCGAGTAGTAGGTGGCCCGGTGGGGACAGCCGGGGCACAGGTTGGGAGGGCGCTGGGGAAGCTCGGGAGCGGCCATGGGGGTGGGTGGAGCGTAGGACACCTGGAAGTAGCTGCTCAGAGCCTTCTTGACCTTCACCGCATCCAGTTCGAAGGCCCTGGGGATGAGATCTTTCCCCTTGCCTGCGATCTTTACGGGGAGGCCCTCCTCCTGGGCCACGACCTTGACAGCCTCCTCCAGGAAAGGTTCGAGTTCCTCCACGATGAGGACCCTTTCCAGGCCCTTCAGGAAGGTCGCGATGATCGCCCGTGGATGCGGGAACGTGAATCCGAGGGTCAGGACCTTCACCTGGTCCTGGATGCCGAGTTCCCGGACAGCGTCGGCCACGTACAGGGCCGAGACACCGCTGGTGATGATTCCCCACCTGCCGTTTCCCACAACGCGGTTGAACGGGCTTGCCTCGGCTTCCGCCTGGAGTTTGGTCAGTTTTTCCAGGAGGGCGAGCCGCAGTTTCCGTCCCACCATGGGGACCACCACCAAGTTGAAGGGGTCCTTCTTGAACTGTCCCTTGGGGGCTTCTTTGGGCAGATCCCCGTAGGACACGGGGCCCCGGCAATGATTCACGCGGGTGGTCGTGCGAAGCATGCACGGGATCTCGTATTTCTCAGAGATCTCCAGTGCCGCGAGAGTCATGGTCTTGGCCTCTTCTGGGGTGGAAGGCTCGAGCATGGGGATGTTCCCCATCTTGGCGAAGTACCGGTTGTCCTGCTCGTTCTGGCTGGAGTGCAGGAAGGGGTCGTCGGCCACCACCATGACCATGCCTGCCTTCACACCCACGTAAGCGAGGGTCATGAAGGCATCCGCCGCCACGTTGAGCCCCACGTGCTTCATGGAGCAGAGGCTCCTCACTCCGGAGACGGCAGCGGCTCCGGCCACTTCCATGGAGACCTTCTCGTTCACCGAGTACTCCACGTAAACGCCGGCCTCAGGGCCTATCCGGGAAAAACGGTCGACGATCTCGGAAGACGGGGTTCCGGGATAGGCGGCCACGAACCGGACGTTCCCCTCCAGGGCTCCTCGGACGACGGCTTCGTTGCCCAGGAGCAGATGCTTTTCGCCACCGCCGGGCAGCAGCAGTTCTTGCATGATGTGCCTCCAGAAAAAGAATGCGAAATGGCGTCGTTGCGGATCATTCCATGGCTGGGAGGTCGCGTCTCGTTCAGTGCGTGCCTCGCCAACGGGAGACAGGACCCAAGTGGCGACCTCCCTGGGTCTGGGAATTCCTAGCCATGGCGGATTGCCGACACGCTGACGGCGACCCGATCATGAATTTTCAAAATGAGTCTTAGCCCTCACGGGTTCACGCGAGGGATGCCTGGTTTCTCGCGCCAATCAACGAAGCGCCGGAATTCGGAGGTTTAAAACATGAATCCTTTGGGAGTGCAAGGGCTTCCTGCGGAAAAGCGGAGGAGGGACGGGCACAAGGCCCTGGGCTACAGGGTAAAAAGCGCGACCCGCAATCATTTGTGTCTGCGGAGGCTGTTGCTCAGCTGTGCAAAATCCGCGGAGGGAACGATATGGCCGTCACTCCTTTCGGAGGTCCACGAAGAGGGCAACCTTGCCGTTTTCCCGCCTCAGGGAGCCACGTTCCACGAGCTTCACCCGCGGGGTGATGCCAATGAAGTTGGAGATCTTCTTTCCCATCGTCTCCACGAGAGCCCGCTGCTCCCGCATCTTGTCATAAAAGAAGCGCTCGGACACCTCGACCCAGATCTCCAGCTGGTCCTGATGCTGCCTGCGGGTGGCCACCAGCTGGTACACCGGGCGCTCCCCGCCGATCTCCTCCAGGATGTCCCCGATGCGCTCGGGGATGATGTTGATGCCCTTGATGACCACCACGTTGTCGCACCTTCCCCGGATGCGGCTGATGCGGCGCAGGGTTCTCCCGCAGCGGCAAGGGTCCTCCATAATGCGGCACAGGTCCCCTGTCCGGTAGCGGATGACCGGGAAGGCCTCCTTGGTGAGGGTGGTGATCACGAGTTCCCCCTCTTGGCCGGGCTCCAGTGCCTGCCCCGTTTCCGGATGAACGATTTCCGGGAAAAAGTGGTCCTCCTGCAGGTGCATGCCGCTCTGCTCCAGGCATTCGCCAGCCACCCCGGGGCCAATGATCTCACTGATGCCATAGTTGTCCGTGGCCTTGACGAAGAGGCGCTCCTCGATTTCGCGGCGCATGGCGTCGGTCCACGGTTCTCCGGCGCAGATGCAAAAGCGGAGGGACAGGGTCTTGGGGTCGATCTTCATGGACTCCACCCCGTCGGCCATGACGAGGGCATAGGAGGGGGTGGAACAGAGGACCGTGGTGCGAAAGTCCTGCATGATCTTGATCTGCCGCTCGGTTCGGCCCACCGAGGTGGGGAGCA
>CAZURN010000297.1:0-4013 GCA_964623165.1 uncultured Syntrophobacteraceae bacterium | reverse complement strand
CCTGGAACCGAAAGGCCAGAGACACGAACAGGGTGAGTGACTGGGCCCAATGGGGATGGGCTTATGGCATGTGGGCCCACCATTACCGATTCATACATGCCACACGGGAGAACCGGGGGATGGACTGGTGGTTCAATGCGGCGACGGCTCCCGACAATCACGGTTACTTCAACATGTCCTACGGCACCAACAACGCAAGCGTGTTCAGGCAGACAGCCAAGAAGATCGTCTTCGAGGTGCGCTCTGATTATCCGTGGGCAGAGGGGGGGCGTTTCAACACCATTCACATCGATGAAATCGACTATTGGGTGGAGGTCGACTGTGAAAAGTACAAATGGCCCCAGATCGACGAGAAAAACATAGAGCCAAAGCCGGCAGAACAGGCCATTGCCAAGAACATCATGAGCATCATGAGGGACCGTGATGTGGTGCAGCTTGGCATTGGCGCTCTCCCCTCGGCATGTGTCACCGCCATGACCGATGCGGGGTTCAAAGACCTTGGAATCCACACTGAAATGCTGAACCACGGTCTCATCTCCATGATCGAATCGGGTCAGGTTACCAATGCCTATAAGACAATTGACCGGGGCAAGAGCGTGTGGACTTTCGCCTTTCCTGTGGATGTGCAATGGTACTACGACACGGTTCATAGAAACCAGCATCTGGCAGTGTACGATGTCGGTTATACAAACAACTTCCAAATACTGAGCAGAATCGACAACATGATTGCCATTGACAACTGCGTGGCCGTGGACCTTTTGGGACAGCAATGTGCGGGTTTCTACCAGAAACGGCCGATTTCGAGCACCGGTGGTTACTTTCAGTTTGTCAGTTTCTGTGCCATGTCCAAGGGTGGCAGGGGAGTGGCGTCCATGACCTCGAGGAGCAATCTCGGGACTTCCAGGATCGTGCCCTTCCTACCGGAGGGATCGACCGTGGACGTTCCCGCTCAGTTTGCAAATTATGTGTGCACCGAGTATGGCATCGTAAACCTGAGGGGGTTGAGCGGTTATGAGAGGGCCAGCGCTTTGATTTCCATAGCGCATCCCGATGACCGGGAATGGCTGGAACGCGAAGCACGGAAGCATGGGTTGCTTGCACCGAGATTCCCTGTCAGCATGCTTCCTGGAGAAGGCGTTCATCGAAGATATCCTGCCTACGCGGAGAGGAGGGAGTACAAAGTGCCGCTCAATAGCGAGCTTTGGGGATGTGACTGGGATCCATACCAATCAGGGAAGTAGAACTTGTGATCCCAATAGGGTTCTGCCCATTCCTGCACCAGAGAACACGGAATCAACGATTGGGCCTGACAACGACCTGGGATGCCCGAACCGACGTGCTCCTGTGCCTTCCAGGGTCCGCTGTCTCGTTCCGCCTGCTCACTCAATTGCATGACGGGATCTCTCAGACACTGTGTTTGATCGTGCTTCAGGAGGTCCAAATCTGAGCGATTCTCGAAAGGATGCGTGAAGAACGCTGGCTGGTGAACTGGCTCACACTCGCCCAACCAGGTATCATGGGGGAAGTGTGCCCCTGGGGATCCATCTCGCTCGTTGCAGTCGCAGAAAGGCGCCAAAACAGAGTTCAGTCACTGTATCAAGACATGGGCAGCGAAAAAGCATGCCGGGTATTCTTCTGCTTGATCCTCTATTGCTCCCATTATCTGACTGACCATGAGAGGCACATTCGAGGTTTCCCCGGGACACATGGGGATGTCCACTGCCCATCACGAAAAAAGGGGGCAAGACATGCTGGGCGCGATTGCCGGAGACATCATCGGCTCAGTCTATGAGCGGCACCCAATCAAGACGAAGCACTTCCCACTGTTCCAGTACAGCTGTAGATTCACCGACGACACCGTCCTAACGGTTGCAGTAGCCAAGGCAATCCTTTCCGGCGCTCCTTACGAGCGGGTGATCCGCGAGATCGGTCGACGCCATCCGAGAGCAGGATATGGAGGGTCTTTTGTCGCCTGGCTCTTCTCCGACCAGCCGCGGCCCTATAACAGTTGGGGCAACGGTTCTGCCATGCGCGTCAGCCCCGTCGGCTTTGCCTTCGATTCGGAGGACGAAGTGCTTGGGGAGGCCGAAAAGACAGCCAGCATCTCGCACAACCATCCGGAAGGGGTGAAGGGAGCACAGGCCACAGCTCTAGCGGTGTTTCTCGCACGAATTGGCCGTACCAAAGAGGAGATTAGAGCGCATATCAGCCAGCGGTTTGGCTATGATCTCAATCGAACCGTGGACGATATTCGGCCCACATACTTCTTCGACATTTCCTGTCAGGGAACCGTGCCGGAGGCGATTATTGCCTTTCTGGATTCAACGTCTTATGAGGACGCAGTGCGTAATGCGGTCTCCCTTGGTGGAGATAGTGACACGCTCGCATGCATAACTGGCGGGATAGCTGAAGCTTTCTACCGAGGTGTTCCTGAAGAGATCAGCGTGAAGGTCAAGGAGTGCCTGACGCCAGACCTTTTGCAGGTCACCGAGGAATTCTGTGCAAGATACAGAGGAAGGTGATGACTGGGGACACCGGGTGTTTCCAGCCCTCTTCGAGAATGAGTTGGTTTCGATGGCCGAGGCACTCGAAATTGCAAGAGAAGTCAGTCTTGCCAAGCCTCTGGTGGTCAACGGCCTGAGAAGAGTGGCGAGATTGCAGCAAGAGGCAAAAATCTTCCCTGCCGAAATCTCTGAAGTCTTGATTCCGCGTAAGGTTTTGTTTCAATCCACTCAATGTACAGCCGATAAAGCATAAACCATCTTTCTGATCATGTGCAAATTGTTGTATGCGACCACATCCAATTGGCCAAAGTGGTCCGCCGTCGTTTTCACAGCATGCTTGCCCCTCTCTATTGGCCATATCCGGTGGGATGAAACTCAACCGACCCCACTGGCCCATTTCTCTTGATGCGTCCTCTCCCACTTCTGCGTCGATGTCCGCAGTGACAGCCTGCATGGGCTCATTGAGCACTACTCTCTCCGTAATCGTCCTGCCGATTCCCTGAACTCCTCCTGAAGCCATGGCCGGCAAAAGCTGGTGTCCGTTCTAGGACTGGCCTTTCCTGGATTCATGTTTTCGGAGGAATGACGGGCGAGGAATGGAAAATGAAAGTCGCTCACTTGGGGATGGATCCTACGGGAACTGCGTAACCATAGTTGGCATGTAGTTTGCTAACAATAAGTGCAAGTCATTGAAATATGGAGGGAAGCGATTGAGGGAACACAACTGGGGGAAAGCCTAGGGTTCCATCCGCCTTGGACATTGGAAGGTGGGTGATGATGCTGGATTACGACTCGTGTGGTGGAACATGGATTCGTGGGAGGTGGTGTCCGAAAATTGACGGGAGGGAAAAATTCTGCTGTGCCGGACCTGACAAAGCCGGAAAGATGAGGAGGGGGAGGGGATGAGAAGAGAACTTCGGAGGACCGAGCGATACCTCACAAAAGAGGGGGCAATCGGAGCGTTCTTTCCAACTGAGCCAGACGATTTTCTTCGGGTTGGTCGAATTATTGACATAAGTGAGAAAGGGCTGGGCCTTAGATATTTCGCCCACGCCGGTGAGACAAGACCACCAACCCACATGGACATTTTCGGCTCGTGTCACCCGTTGATCTACATAGGCAATATACCCACCCAAGTGGTGTATGACCGTGAAGTGCTGGAGATCCCTGGTGGCAACCTAAGGGTGAGACGCTGTGGTGTGAAATTCGGTAAGCTTTCAAAGAAACAGTTTTCTCAGTTGCATCACTTCATGCGAAATTACATCAAGAATTCCGAGTGGAATAGAGGTGAAAATGGGTGTTGGACTCTAGTGGAAATACAGGGGAACAAAGAATCAGAATTGTCTCACAGAAGGGTCCCTTCGGGGATGTCCAAGCCTTCAGCCGTTGCGGCAGACGCCTTGATATGAAGAGCGATTTCTGAGAGCTCCAACTCAGAGTGTTAAGCTTCAGAAGGAATTGGAATTTTCCTTCGTATGCGTTAGCTACTGAGGACGGAGGAAGATCGGA
>CAZURN010000296.1:0-4026 GCA_964623165.1 uncultured Syntrophobacteraceae bacterium | reverse complement strand
GCGATCTACCAACTGGTGTTTCCAGGCGATGCGGACATCAATCAGAACAAGATCTCCGTCCTTGCACCTGTTGGTACGGCTCTCATCGGCTTCAGAGTCAGCGATACTGTGGAGTGGGAAGCTCCTGGAGGGCAGAAAAGAATGAAAGTCGAGGAGATCCTCTACCAGCCTGAAGCGGCTGGCGACTTTCATCTCTAGCCCAGATTAACCAACCGACATTTACTCCAAAGCGAATTGTGGGTTGTGGGATCACATAAGACTGAAACCCGTGATACTCAACCTGCACGCATGATACACGACCTTCGGATCGAGCCACCGGCAGAAATTTGGCTGACCTTACTCGGATTCTTCACCATTCTTTGGAGAGTGCACATAAGAAAACAAGTTCCTGTATCTATCCACATCCAGACTTAATCTGCGGTCCCCCATCCGGAAAAGCCTGCGATGGCGCCTTGCCCGGCGGACGAGCAGCACTATCATTGCCGCAGCCGAGAGGCTCACCCCCAATACAGTGGCTCGAATGATGTGTTCCTGGTAAGAGGAAACATCCGTCTCTGCCATATCACTTCTTTCCTCCTGCCGCTCATAACTTACCTCAATGGCTGCATCCAGCAGAATCACAGCTCCCGAAAGGCTTACCGGGTTCACCTCGAGTGCCTGTACAGACATGCTCTTGTAAGTCTCCACAGTTCTGCTCTTCTCATGCGCTCTGGCCAGCTCCATGAATCGCTCATGGTCATCGCTCCACCGTTGTAGGGCCCGACCGAAGTCATCCCATATGCGCGCTTTCTCTGGAGACCAAGGCAAGCTTCCGCATGCTTCTAGTGATTCAGTGAGGATTCTGTTGGCCGCATCAAATCGTGAGTAAATGATCTGGCGCTTCTTGTCGTCCAAATCCGTTGCCAGCAGGGCATTCTCGGCACTATCAATGATCAAGATGGCTCTCCCTATTGCATGGAGGCTTTCAATGCCAGACATTCTGGGAGAGTTGATTTTGGCAAATGAGTCCCTCGCACCGTCAGGGGCGCAGAATCCAACTGCAGAGACAAGCACGTGAAAGACTGTAACTGCACTCAGCGTACCGATAGTCTTTGCCAGAAGATTGGGGAACTTCCAGGTGGCAGAACCAGTTATTTTCATGACAGATCGTATCCCTTCACCCCTTGAAACCAGATGCATCAAACGCTTGTCCTTGGTTCTGGATATCCATGTCCTCAAGTACGATGTCATCCAGATCGAAGGAAGAGATCTATTGGAAGACTCCTTCAATCAAAACTCCCCACAAACCTCACAACAAACTGCCGCCATGATTGGGGTCTTGATGTGAGTGCTCAACGCAAGTCGGCTCCCAGTGGGGAGTGCATCGAGTGAACTCATGCTCGCGTGGAATTGCAAACTCCTCAAGTTTAGCACATGCCGGGCCAAAGTGGATCGAGTGACGCGCTCGTGCAAGGGTATCCTAGAATGTGGTCAATTCATTTCTTTTTCAATACACTCAAAAGACTCCTTGTATGTTCCAGGGTAGCAGAGGGAAATCATGAGGAAGCAAGAGGATATGAGGCGATGGAGCGGTTTCATTCCAGCAAGCGACGATCTTGCGACGCAAAGTGAGTTTCTTGCCCAACGATAGGCTGAAATGAGTCTCTAATGTGATGATTTGAGACGACGAACAGCACAACGGGGTATGATCATACCAACCAGCATTCCTCTATGATAAGAATATTCCTATGAGACAGGAAAATGAGGGCGTTTCTCTTTTTGTGCTGCCATTGGAATATACCGTGGTGTAAGAGCTTTTGTGTAAATTCTGAAAAGGTGGCAAAAAAGGTTCTTCCGGCAAATGAGTACCTGCCGTAAGTGATTGGTATTGAATGACTTGTGTCCATTCCACTCCGGGGTCAAATTTTACCCTTCGCCTGAACAGCCCCAGCTCTGGGTGAGCGGGCTGTTCGATCGAAGGGAAAATTTGAATTGTGTTAATCGGCGATGAGCTCGTATGCACTGTCATTCCAGTGCATCACGGGCACTGGGTACTCATTACCCAGATGACCCGCAAAAAGGCCCTTTCCTTTGATGGAGGGTTTGTCCAGAACACCCCAATAAAAAGGAGAAGCGCTCATGAAGATTAAAGTCAGTGTACCCGAGGTAGTGAGTG
This sequence comes from uncultured Syntrophobacteraceae bacterium, assembly GCA_964623165.1. GTDB lineage: Bacteria > Desulfobacterota > Syntrophobacteria > Syntrophobacterales > Syntrophobacteraceae > JAAYUJ01. The sequence continues at coordinate 1,871 of CAZURN010000296.1, read as the reverse complement.
TCTTCAAAGAGATTCAAGATAGTTGAGTAGACGGGGGTAGTTACCTGCCCTCGTCTACCCGACTATAACACATACGCGGAATGAGCTGCATCTCGATTCGGGGTTCGCTACCATAGGAGCAGTGGGCTGAATTTGAAATTATTCGACTCCATCAAACACTGTGAGTTACCCATCTGCAATCCAGCTTGAAAAAGAATTCAAAGTGGGCAAGGATCTACGGGTTTCCCAGAGGGGCACCCCCGCGCGTCTGAACGGAAATGAAGAAGGGGTATGCGAAGCACATTGCATATGCCTTCCTGATCATGTGTTCCACTTGTGTTCCACAACATGTAGGGACAGTTGCTGGTGAGAAGGCCTACGGCTGGTTCGAATCCAGCCGTCCGGACCCCCAAATAGCGTGTTGTGGTCCGTAGGTTGTGACCTGCGTTGATGGAGAAATAGATATTTCAGGCCTGTGACGCCTTCCAAGGACAAGGATCAGATCAGGCGCCGCATCACACTTCTGGAGACATTTTGCCTTGATTTGCACACCCGCACCTTGAAAACTGGTGTACCATCCGTGTACCCTTTGCTGGCATTCAAGGTACAAGTATTGAATATTCCAGGAGAAAAAATTGGGGCTTGAGGTTCAAATCCTCTCGCCCCGACCAGTTCACGGGTCATCATCAGGATCTGGTTGCGGCTCATGGTTGCGGTTTTTCCAGATGCACCTTACTCTCCAAAAAATTACTTTCATTGTCTGCAGACCACCTGAAAGGCCGGTCCATTAAACAGGTCAAATCAAAATCTGTCTTGGTTCAACGGCAAATAGAACTTTCCATGTTGACAGTAAGCTACTCCAGGGTTGGTTTGGACTTGTCCGCGTGGAGTCGACCCTCTCTGTCAGCCATGCTTTCAGGAAATCGAAATGGCAACCTTTTCCTCGCCACTGTAATTCTTGCGTTTCCTGCTCATCCGATTTTCCTCCGTCGTCAGTAGTTAACGCATACGAAGGGAAATTCCAATTCCGTCTGAAGCTTAACACACCTACCGGTGCCTCGCTGCTGAATTCCGCGTTGACACGACGTCCAATACGGGCTTTTAATGTAATTACATTTCATCAGGAGGATCATCCGATGAAGACCCGTTTAGTTCGTATTGGAAATTCCCGTGGCATCCGACTGCCAAAGCCACTCATTGTTCAAGCTGGATTGACAGACGAGGTAGAGTTGCATGTAAGGGATGGAACCATAGTGATCGAGCGCGCTTCCATACCACGGACTGGGTGGGCTCAAGCTGCCAAAGAAATGCACGAACAGGATGAAGATCAACTGCTTGAACCTCCTGGTTCGACCCGATTTGAAGAATAGGAATGGGAATGGTAGCGGGTGCAGAAATTCGCAGGGGTGATGTATTCCTGATCAGCCTCGACCCCACTGGTGGGGATGAGATCCAGAAGACCAGTCCTTGCGTTATCGTTTCACCGGATGAACTCAATGCCAACTTGCGAACCTTCATTGCAGCCCCTCTGACGACCGGAGGGCATCCCTACCCCTTTCGTGCGGCCTGCAAATTCCAGGGCCATTGCGGCCACATAGTTCTTGACCAGGTTCGCACTGTTGATCGTGATCGCCTTGTACGGCGACTTGGAAGACTCACCCCATCTACCCTTGCGCATGCTTTGGCAATTTTGCAGGAGATGTTCGCGCCATAGCCAAGGGTCAAACGAAAAGATCCAGCAGACGGGGCGGGGATGGTTGGTTTTTTCATTTTCTTGGGAAGTGCCCTGACCCAGTGTCGCTGTCACGTTGTTCAATCGAGTGACTGGGAGGACCCCCAGTCACCACACCACACGGCATGCGGGTTAGCACCGGGCGGCTCACGGGAACTAG
>CAZURN010000295.1:0-4069 GCA_964623165.1 uncultured Syntrophobacteraceae bacterium | reverse complement strand
ACCGGATATGGCAAGTAAGGGTTGTTCACCTTCATCCCTCCATGTTGAGCATGCATCCCCCTCGTGGATCACTTTGGGGGTTCTTCCCACCCGAGGTTCCAACCCGGTCGGGCGGGAACGGAAATGTTATGTCGGGCAGATGCACGATGCGGACATGAGTCGTGCCACGTGCCGAATGTCAATGTTCACGGGGCACGATTTGACGCATCGTCCACACCCGACGCATGCCGCCCCGTTGCCATATTTGTCCGGGTAATACTTGAGCTTGTGCATGAAGCGCTGCCGGACCCGCTGCAGTTTCTGACTTCTGGGGTTGTGGCCCGACCCGTGGAACGTGAAGAGCGGAAACATGCACGAATCCCAGAGTCTCACCCGGCACCCTTCGTCCTGGTGCACTTCATCCTGAATGTCGAAGCACCAGCAGGTGGGGCACACAAACGTGCAGGTACCGCAATTGATGCACGCGAATTGCACCTCATCCCAGAAAGACGCATTGAAGAGATCCAGCGTCCCATTCTGTTTGATGGACTCCACGCTGAACTGGGTCCCCATACTCCCTTCAGCGTTCTTCTTGAGGGATTCGGTCCTCTCCTTCACCGCCGGGGAAACGCCCTCCCCGCCACCCATGGCAGCAATGAAAGCCTCTCCCTTCCCGTTGACTGCCTGGAGCACGAAACCGTCTCCCACATCCGTCATGAGCGCATCCAGACCCGATGCATCAAAAGGGCCCGTTCCCACCGAAGTGCAAAAACAGGTGGCGCACGGTGCATTGCATCCAAGTCCAACCAAGGTGGTCGTCTCGCGCCGCTTCACCCACCAGGGATCCTTGATGGTGCTCGTGTCGAAGTTGCAGTCGTCCAACTGGAAGGCCTTGGCATCACACGGACGAATCCCGAACACCACGCGGGGCGAGTAGTCCTTGGGCGCCTCCTTCAGAATGCCGGCTTCGGGATTGTCCTTGGACAGTGAGTAATCAAACATCCTCTCTGCCTGAGGATGGAAAAGCCCTTTTGGGGAGAGCCGCGTGTTCTGGTATGCGAGATCCACCTCTTCAGGGTTTGCCACTACCACAAACTCATGAAACTGCCCCGTGAACACGGGTCCGATGACCCTGAACTTTTCCATGCTCTTGCTCAGGGCTCCGGTGAGCTTCTCCTTGGCAATGTAGATTTCCGACATGATGTTTCCCTTTTCGGTGTTCGTGATATTTCCGGCACTCCTGGCCTGCGCTTCACTCCGTGGCAGCACCCTGAATGGGAGAACCTGCAGACCATTGCCCACCGCGGCAGCGACGCTGCACCGGCATCTACTTGATGAACTGCTGCGGATCATCCGGGCGGTAGGTGTCGAGGGGTGGTCTGAGCTCCGTGTCCAGACCCGCCTCATAGCCGTATAGCTCCTTGATTTCCTTTTCCATCTTCTTGGTGAACTGTCGCACCTTGATTCCCACGGGACACGCTCTCTCACAGGAACCGCAATCCGTGCATCGACCGGCCACATGGTAGGCCCGCAGGAAATGAAAGGTGCGGGTGTCTGTGGGATCGATGGTTTTGCCCACCCACTGGGGCCTGGCTTCGTCCACGAAGCACGTGGGACAGTAGCAGAGAGGGCAAGCGTTCCTGCAGGCATAGCATCTCACGCAAGGCTCGATGAGCTTCTCGAAATACTGCCACCGCTCCTCCGGGATCATGGCCTCAATTTGCCTGACATCGGGGTAGCGGTCCACGTTCTGCTGCTCCTCCACAAGATCACCGAGGAGCTCATCGTAGATCACGGGGTTCCTGTGGGTGCAAATGGTGCAGTTTTCTTGCAGCACGTCCTGGCGGTTGAAAGTCACCTCAAACCCGTTGCCGCTGACCACTACCTGTCCATCGCGTTCCTCGGAGTGAGTGGCGTCCTTGCCAGCCAGTTCCCGATTGAGGCGCCGCCGATCGATCATTCCCTTGCATGGTGCACCCAGGATGTAGAGCTGGTCACGCTTGATCTGGAACTCCAGGAGGTGGACCACCAGGTTTCTGGAGTCGCAGCCCTTGGCCACCACGGCGACCTTGTCTGTTCTCTTGGAAACGTAGTTGGCCAGATTGATCCCGCAATTGCCATCCCAATAGAGCTGATCCGCCTGGTCGGGGCTCTTGACCAGGAAGGGCTCGTTCATGAAGGGGATGGTCCCCTTCCGGAAGCCAATCACCACGTCCACGCGCTTTTCGGTCAGAAGGCGTTTGGCCGCCTCCCGGATCTTATCAGTGTACGCTTGCATCTATGCCACCTCAGCTAGCTTCTTGATGAAATGACGGGCCGGCCCAATGGATTTGACCGTGGCGATGACGGTCTTGGCGACATCCGCAAACTTGGTCGCCTCTGCCGATGAAATCCAGGAGAAATGCAACCGTTCCGGCTCGATCCCCGTGTGCTCGAGGAGGCTCTTGAGGAGCGCAAACTTGCGGCGCGCATAGAGATTGCCCTCGATGTAGTGGCAGTCTCCCGGATGGCACCCGGACACCCACACCCCGTCCGCCCCGTGGCGCAGCGCAGAGAGGACGAACTTGGGGTTCATCCGGCCCGTGCATGGGACCCTGATGATCCGGAAGTTTGCCGGGTACTGCATACGGCTGACCCCGGCGAGGTCGGCGGCCCCATAGGAGCACCAGTTGCACAGGAAGGCGATGATTTTAGGTTCCCAGTCTGACATGAACATTCTCCTTCATATGTCATCTTCCACAGGCGCGCTGGAGCCCCCCTTGGACTACTCCGTCGCTCCGTGAGCAGGGCGTTTACACGTTATCGATCATGGCGAAGATCTGCGCATCATCGAAGCCCTTCAGGCGAATGGCTCCCGAACGGCACGACGCGACGCACAGTCCGCATCCCTTGCAGATGGCCGGATTGATCTCCGCCTTGCCCGCATCCCTTCCGGTCTCCATGAAGCTGGGCGCGTTGAACGGGCAGATGCTCACACAGGTTCCGCAACTGCTGCACATGGCCGGATTGGTCATGGCGACCGTCCCACTGAACATGATGGTGTCCAGGGCCAGGAAGGTCGCGGCACGCGATGCCGCCGCCTGTGCCTGCGAGATGCTCTCATCGATGGCCTTGGGATAGTGCGCAAGACCGCAAAGGAACACACCATCGGTGGCAAATTCCACTGGGCGGAGCTTGGCGTGGGCTTCGATGAAGAAGCCTTCCGCATTCACCGGCACCTTGAAAAACTGGGACAGCGCGTCAGTCTCATTGGGCAGGATGGCCGTGGCAAGGCTCAGCAGGTCAGGCCTCAAGGCGACAGGCCTCTGCAGCACATTGTCCAGGAAAGTCACCTGGACCTTCCCATCCACCATCTCCACCTTGGGTTTCTGCTCCAGGCTGTAGCGGATGAACACCACTCCCGCCTTCCTCGCTTCCAGGTAAAGGTTCTCGCGCTCTCCATAAGTCCTCATGTCCCGATAGAGCACGTAGATGTCGCAGTCTGGATTGATCTTCTTGAGTTCCAGGGCACTCTCCACAGTGTGAGTGCAGCAGACGCGACTGCAGTAAGGACGATGGGGCTCCCGGGATCCCACGCATTGGATGAACACGGCACTCTGGACGTCCTTGAGCCCCGGGTCCTTCTTTGCGAATTTCTGGTCCAATTCGAGATGAGTCACAATCTGAGGGTGCCCCCCATAGAGGTATTCATCGGGCTTCCACTCCTTGCCGCCCGTGGCGATGATGGCGACGCCGTGCTCAACGGTCTGAGCCTCGGCGCCATTTTGCAGGAGCGACTTGAAGTTCCCGACGAACCCTTCCACATTGGCGAGGTTCGTAGAGAGATGCACTGTGATCTGAGGGTGGCTCTGAACGGTCTTGGCCAGGTTCTCCACATAGGAACGGATGTCGTCGCCTCTCCACGTCTGGAAAAGGTTCAATGCCTGACCACCCAGCCGATCAGACCTCTCCACCAGGTGGACCGGGTAGCCTTGATCCGCCAATGACTTGGCCGCCACCATGCCTGCAACACCGCCCCCCACCACAAGGGCCGAGCGCGTGACGCTCAACTCGGGTTCCTGGAGCGGTTCCAGGAGGACCGCCTTGGAAA
>CAZURN010000294.1:0-4074 GCA_964623165.1 uncultured Syntrophobacteraceae bacterium | reverse complement strand
AATTGCCGAAACGAATGCCGAGGTTTTCTATCGTGGTCACCTGGCGGAAAAGATCAGCGCCTTTCTGTATCGACATTCGGGATTCCTTGATGAGAGCGACCTCGCCGCATTCACGCCCGAATGGGTCACCCCGGTTAAGGTGACCTATCGGGGGGTTGATGTGTGGGAGATTCCTCCTAACGGGCAGGGGATGGTTGCACTCATGGCGCTGAACATTCTGAAGCATTCTGAATTCCATGTGAAGGATGCCGCTGCAACCTATCATCGTCAAATTGAGGCAATCAAATTGGCCTTCGCCGACGGGCTCAAATACATCGCCGACATCCGCAGCATGAAGGTGAAGGTCGCGGATCTGCTGTCAGATGCCTATGCCATGGACAGAGCGACTCTGATCGGCGACAGGGCGACCGCTCCGCCTCCCGGAAAGCCACACGGCGGGGGCACGGTCTATCTCGCCACCGCCGACGCCGAAGGAAACATGGTTTCCTACATTCAGAGCAACTACCAAGGGTTTGGGTCCGGCATGGTTGTTCCGGAAACCGGAATTGCTCTTCACAACCGGGGTGCTTGCTTTGTGCCCGATCCCGAACACGACAATTGTCTTGAGGCAGGCAAGAAGCCCTATCACACCATCATCCCAGGGTTCCTGACCAGGGACGGCGAACCTGTTGGGCCATTCGGCGTGATGGGTGCCTTCATCCAGCCACAGGGCCACGTGATGCTGGTCATGAACACCGTTGACTTCGAGCTCAATCCGCAGGCCGCCCTCGATGCTCCACGATTCCGGTGGATCGGAGGCAGAACGGTGGAACTGGAACCCCATTTTCCTGAACATCTAGGGGAAGCCCTGCTGCGCTTGGGACACGACGTGAAACGCGGTGCAGTCGGCGATCGCAATTTCGGCCGCGGCCAGATCATCTGGCGTAATGAGGTCGGTGTGTTGGCGGGGGGGAGCGACCCGCGCGCCGATGGACAGGTTGCCGCATGGTGAAGAGGGACTGCCGAGGAGCTCAATTGGGTCAGTACACCCAGGTGTGTCGAACAACTTCCCACCAGGTTGGCGAAGAGGTGGTGAGGATGACAGTGCCTCCGAAACCCACCTCCTGCGCGAACGAAATGATGCAGTTCCCGATTCTCATTCGTGGATTGCCAATTTCTCCCACCCGGTAGATCACCCGGCTGAAGGGTTTTTCCATCCCGTGGGCGGTGAATGGGCCTCCAGTGTGATAGAGATCCTCGACGTCCGCCGGAGTCACCTCCGGGGGAGGCTTTCCCAGGGGATCAGAGAAGGTGACTTGAGCCAAAACCAGCTGGCCTTGTCTGGCCTGAAACACCTCCAGCACATCAAGCCCGAAAAGCGAGTTTTTCCATTGCATCACGGCCTGCTCGCCCTCCCTCAGCAGAGCAGAAAATACCCGCCTTCCGGTCCCTCCTTCCGTGAAGTCGACCTGGGTGAGATTGCATGCCTTGGTCTGCGAGACTAACGCTAAGGCAATGAGCAGCAAGCCAAGACCGGATGTTCTCGTTGGAACCCTGATGCCATAACGCATACAGATGGGGGCCCCTCAAAGCCCTATTTCAGCAAGTTCTTTTCCTGGAAAAATTTCCGGGCGCCAGGATGAAGGAATTTGAGTGAGTCGGGAGTCACCTGGCCAATCGCCGTCTCAGGCGACATCTTGGTTGCGTCTTTCCACACCGCGGAGAGTTCCTGCGTTCCTGAGAAGATGGCTTTCACGACCTCATACATGGAGTCTGCGGGAAATGAATCCATGGCCGTCAGTACGGCGGTGATGGCAATGGCTGGGACGTCGCTTTCCAGGCTTGAATATACACCCTTCTTGTAGGTAGTCGGGTGGAAGACGCCGGGGTTCGCTTTCATGATCTTGTCGCGAACTTCAGCGTCCACAGGCAGCAGCACCATCTTCAAACCGGGTGTGGAAGCGAGATCAATGATGGATGAGGTGGGAACTGCCCCACTCCAAAAGAATGCCTGGATCTTCCCATCCTTCAGAGCGGCCACTGATTCGGTTGCACCAAGCTTTTCACGGCTGAAGTCCTTGTTCCAGTCCAGCCCGAGGGCTTTCAAAACATAGTCGGCCTGTTCTTCAGTGCCGCTGTTGGGGGCGCCGGTGGAGACCCGTTGGCCCTTGAGGTCCATGATGCTCTTGATGCCAGTTCCCTCTTTCGTGACGATGTGCAAAGGCTGTTCATAGAAACCCAGGACCAGTCGGACCTTATGCTGTCCCGAGAGGCCTGGGACCTTGCCCTCATTAGCCCAGACCACGTGGTAGTCATAGCAGAAAGCCATTCCCGCGCGGCCCGCAGTCAGGAGTTTAAGATTGTCGATGGCAGCGGTGGTGGCCTCAGAAGTCGCCTCCGTGTTCGGGACTTTCGAGCCGATCAGTCCTCCAATGGCTCCACCCAGCGGATACCAGACCCCTCCGGTACCGCCAGTGGCGATGCTGAACGAGAGCTTGTCCTGGGCATGTGCCGCACACACGCCCACGACGACGAGGGCAGCTAAGGCAATGGTGCAGAGAACGGTCCTGAATCCTGGATTTCTCATGGTGATCCTCCTTGGCTGAATCGTCTGTGGGAAACTGTGACAGGACTACCCATCCGGGACAAATATCTGCTCTTCAACTAACATATCCCAAAAATCGGCCAAAGGACATGGATGCTACCTCGATACCGTCCTCTCCTCACCACATCGCACTTTCCTGCGGCTCACCCACAGATTGCGCAGGACGACGAGCCCACCGGCGACCAGCGGGCCAGTGCCCTGCGGCGAGGGGGCAAGGGGGAAGATGGCCATGATCGCTGCCACAGTGATCAGGACTGCCCGCTCCAATGCATTCAAGGCCTCTGCAAAGAAGCCCACGATGCCCAGTGAAAGGAAGAACAGGGCGAGCACGCTCGTGGAAAAAGCCATGACGAAGCCAGGCAGGGTAGCCTCAAGGATGAGCAGATTGGCTCCCTGAGGCGTGACTGAAAAGAAGAATGGCACCAGGAAGGCAGGCAGTGAATACTTCCAAGCCTGCATCATCGAGCCGAAAGGATTGCCGCCTGTGATGGCAGCAGCCGCTGACGGTGAAAGACCGACAGGCGGTGAGACCTCGGAGAGCACTGCGAAATAGAACGCGAGCAGGTGTGCCACGTGGACCGAAACGCCCACTTTCACCAGAGCCGGTGCGACCATCACCACAGTCATGATATATGTTGCCGTAATGGGCAAGCTCAGTCCAATGATCATAGACGCCACTGTGGAGAGCAGGATGGCCAGGACCCTTGAGCCGCTGCTTAACGACATGATCAGTCCCGAGATCTTGAGACCCAGGCCGGTGAGTGTGAATGTCCCTACGATCAATCCAGCGGCGGCCAGAAGTATGGCAACGGGGAGGACGTTCCTGCCCCCCTCAATCATTGCTTCGCCTATTCTTCTGGGGGTCAGCCATTCGCTTCGATCTTTACTGAGAAAGCTCGTGAGCACTGTCGTGACGAGAGCCCCTATGGCAGAGTATTCGGGGGACTTGTTGTAGACAGCCAAGAGCACAACAAGGACCACCAGTGAGATCAGGTGGTATCCCTTGGTCCTCATGACATAACCCACCGTCTTCACTTCAGCCTCAGGAGGGGCGAAGTTGAACTTCCGGGCTTCCATCTCGAGCACGAAGAAGGTCCCTAGGTAGTAGAGAAGTGTGGGAACGAGCACCATCACGACCACATCGAGGAATGCGACATTGAGGAATTGCATGATGAGGAAGGCCGCCGCACCCATGAGCGGCGGCGAGATCACAGCACCAATGCCTCCCGCCGCAATCAGGCCGGCGGCCATATTTTCAGAGTAGCCCGCGCTTTTGAGAATTGGCCACATGATGGGAGTCACTGAGATGGTGGTGGCGACTCCGCTCGCCTGTGGCCCCCCCAGAAGCGCAGTGGTGATGAGAGCGCCACGGCCGGCGCTGGCTGAAGTCCGCCCCATGGTCGAAAGCGACAGGTCCAGCCAGAAATTGCCTGCTCCAGCCACGTCCATGAAGGTGCCATAGACGACGAACAACAGCACAAAAGAGACGC
>CAZURN010000293.1:0-4075 GCA_964623165.1 uncultured Syntrophobacteraceae bacterium | reverse complement strand
TGCATCATCAGCGGCGCCACCGTCCGCAGCTCAGTCCTTTCCTACAACGTGATGGTACGAAGTTGGGCCGAGGTGGACGAGTCGGTCATCATGGACAACGTGGAAGTGGGGCGCAACTGCCGGATCAAAAAGGCCATCATCGACAAACACAATGTCATTCCCCCCGACACACAAATTGGGATCGACCCCAACGAGGACAGGAAGCAATTCCATGTGACCCCACGCGGAATCGTGGTGGTGCCCAAGGGCCATTTCAAGGGAGACTGGAGACCGGGGGCCCCGTGACATTCTGCAGTCGGCACAATGAGAGGGCAGCGATACCCTGAGCTTCCAAATGCACGCCAGTAACGAGGTCCCAACCGAGTGCCAGAGGAATCCATTGCACCTTCGATTGGTTTCGGTGGAAATCCCGCGGAAAGTCTTGAGGGCCGAATCTCTGGGACGACAGTCGGATATGAAGCACCATTTTGTCTTGGGATCAAGAAAGGAGGGGAACCATCAACAGATGCTTCGGTGTCTGTGTTTCTCTGCTGGCAGTTGTCTATCTCACCGTTTCAGCTTTGGCTGCCTCGATGGGGCGGGCCGCGGACAACTATGTTCTGGAGGGGATAACAATCCCTGACAGAGTTGCGGCCGGGGTGGACTATGCTGTTGTGCTCAACTACAGATACCTCGGCAATGCTGATGATGAGAACAAGGATCTCTCAAACAGCTATAAAGGAATCGAGGTCTGCTGGGACATGGAGTGCTTTGTTTTCGGGGCAAGTCTTAAGAGAATCTCCCCCGGTAAGCTCCAAATCATGCTGAAGACCAACAATCCATGGAACTACCTACTGTCTGCAACCCTGCTGTTCAGGGATGGTTCATAGACCAAGACCGTCCAATCCACAAAAAGGCTTGTAGTTCATTGATCTAAACCTCGGTGATGAACTCACAGGGGGCTCTAATTTGATCTCATCAAACTGTTGCCAGAGAGCCTAGTCTCTATTACAGAATAGAAGCTCATGCACACCGGCTAAAAGAATCAGACTGAAAGAATGGGGGCTCTCCAGGTTAGGGATAATTGAGGACATCCCATGAAACGACTAATGGAGCACATTTCCGTTGACCCGCATGTTTGTCACGGTCAGCCGTGCGTCAAGGGCACCAGGATCATGGTGTACCAGATCCTGGAACTCCTGGAAGCAGGACTTGACCAGGAAAAGATCATACAAGAATATTATCCACAACTTGATCGAGAAGATATCGAGGCGTGCCTGCACTACGCAGCCACCTTGATACGTGATGCCGAGTACGTGCCGTTTGAGAGATCTGCCTGATGGCCAAGTTCCTGCTGGACGAAAATGTGCCTTTTGCCATTGGAGTCTTTTTGCGGAGCATGAACTTCGATGTCAACCGTGTCAAAGAATCCGGACTGCTCGGTGCTTCCGATGACCAGATCTTGTGCTTGGCCATTCAGGAAGAAAGAACACTGATCACTTTCGACAAGCATTTCGCCGATCTTGTGCTCTATCCCCCGGCACGCATTGGGGAATCGCCAGAATCCGTATCCATCCGCCGCTGCTTGCCGACGTCACACAGGCCCTCGATTATTTTCTGAAGCAGTTTGAAATATCCACCATTCGAGGGGCATTGATCGTGTTGGAAAACGATGGCTTTCGCATACGGAGAACATCTTAAGGCTTATACCTACCATCCCCAGATCAATGAGGGGCTTCTCCGCAATACCGAGTCAGCAGATCAGATTCCCTTGGGTTTTCCGCGCAGGTGAGGCGTTGACTGCTCATACTGGTAGGCGATGCGCAGGATGAGTTCCTCCCTAAAATGGGGCCCCAGGATTTGCAGGCCGATGGGAAGCCCCTCGCCGGTCAAGCCGCAAGGCACTGAAATGCCTGGGATGCCAGCCAGGCTGGCCGGAAGGGTGAGCACATCGCTCAGGTACATCTGCAGGGGATCATCGCTCTTTTCACCGACCTTGAATGCCGGAATCGGGGCAACGGGAGCCAACAAAGCATCGCAGTGCCCGAAGGCATCAAGGAAGTCCTGCCTGATGAGGGTCCTCACCTGTGAGGCTTTCTTGTAATAGGCGTCGTAATAACCAGCCGAGAGCACGTATGTACCGAGCATGATGCGCCGTTTCACTTCGGCGCCAAAACCCAGGGAGCGGCTCTTGCGGTACATGGTGATGAGATCCCTGGACTCGGGTATGCGGAGCCCGTACTTGACTCCGTCGTAACGGGCGAGGTTGGAGCTTGCCTCGGCGGGTGCGATGATGTAGTAGGCCGCCACCCCGTATTCCGTATGGGGCAACGACACATCCACCACTTCCGCCCCCATTTCCCGGCACTGGAAGATGGCTTGGCGCACCGCATTCGCCACATCAGGGTGCATGCCTTCGACGAAATATTCCCTTGGGATTCCAAGCCTGAGCCCCTTCATGGGCCTGTCCAACTCGGCCACATAGTCCGGAACAGGCTTGTCCACCGATGTGGAGTCCCGCCGGTCATACCCGGCAAGCACTTGGAGCAGGAGGGCTGCATCTCTCACATCCTTTGTGATGGGACCGATCTGGTCCAGGGACGATGCAAAAGCGACCAGCCCGAATCGAGACACTCTTCCATAGGTGGGTTTCAACCCCACGACACCGCAGTAGGATGCAGGCTGACGGATGGACCCTCCCGTGTCCGTCCCCACGGCACCGGCGCAAAGATCCGCGGCAACGGCAGCGGCCGACCCCCCGCTCGAACCTCCCGGAACGCACCCCACATTCCACGGGTTGCGTGTCACACCATAAGCCGAGTTCTCCGTCGAAGATCCCATAGCGAATTCATCCAAGTTTGTCTTGCCAAGAAAGATGGCCCCGGCGGCTCTCATGGATTCGATGACGGAACCGTCGTAAGGGGGGACAAAGGTCTCGAGGATGCGGGAGCCGCACGTGGTGCGAACCCCGCTCATGCAGATCACATCTTTCACGGCAATAGGGGTCCCGGCCAGAGGAGAAAGTTCAATATCCCTCCTCCCTTCGTCAAACTCCAGCGCTTCCCGCAGGGCCTCTTCCCGGAGTACCGCCAGGTAGGCGTTCAACCGGGGATTAAGGAGCTCAATCCGATCCAGACAAGCCTTGACAGCTTCGGTGACACTCGCCTCTCGCCTACGCAACAGTGCATGCAGTTCATGAATGGTGAGTTCGTGAAGAACCATGATTCGAAACCTTCCCTGGGACGTTCTTCTTCAAGCTGCCGCTTGATTGGCTGCAATTCGAGTCTCAGATGACCTTGGGGACGACAAAGCTTGCCCCGTCGGTCTCCGGAGCGTTCATGAGGGTCTTTTCGCGCTGCAGCGAATCGACGACTTTGTCGGGTCGAAAGACGTTCTGCAATTGTATGGCGTGGGTCGTGGCGGGGATTTCAGCCGTGTCGAGCTCGTTCAGTTTTTCCATATAGCTCAGGATCTGATTGAGCTGATCAGTCATGCGCAGCTCTTCAGTTTCCGTGAGGTCGAGGCGAGCAAGCATTGCCACGTGCCGAACTTCTTCCCTGGTGATTTTTTCCAACATCTTCCGGGCCACTCCTTCCTTCTTGAGAGGGCTATCATTAGCACATCCGGTACCACCGGACAATCTCTACCTCCCGGGGTCATAGCCCAGGAAGGTCTCCATGGTACGGCAATCCCTGTAGGCATCAAGCACTTCACTGAGCCCCCCGATCCCGCTCTCACCGAGGAGCTGGTATGTCACACCGTGGACCAGCCGCTCCTCCGCCTCCTGTTCCGCCCGGGAACTCTCGAAGCGATGCAGGAACCTGGCGAACCGCACGACGTGGATCAACTCGTGAGTGACGATGTAGGTGGTGAGTGGAAGGAAAAGGATGTGGGGATCCCTCTCGGTGGCTTTGCGGATCACATGATCCTGGAGGCAGATCTTGAAGAAATCACCCGGCTCACTCCCCCTCATGCGCTGGCTCGGGCACCTCAAGTATCGACGAATCTGAGCGAACGCCTCATCAGTGATCTCTTCATCACTCAGATCCTTGAGAGACTGGATGTCGTAGCGATAGCGCTTCCATTCGGAAGTCGA
>CAZURN010000292.1:0-4089 GCA_964623165.1 uncultured Syntrophobacteraceae bacterium | reverse complement strand
GAATCGTCGGGCGCGTTCTTGATGTGTCCGATCGCTATTCCCGTGTTCTTCTCATCACGGATCCCGGGAGTTCCGTCGACGCCATTGTGCAGCGGAATCGGGTCCGAGGCGTGCTGAGCGGTAAGGATGGGACCTCTTGTGTTTTAAAGTATGTGCGGGGCAACCTGGATGTTCAGGTGGGGGACTTGATCATCACATCCGGGAAGGATGGGGTGTTTCCCAAGGGACTGCGCCTGGGAGTAATTCAGGGCATCATCAAGGATCCTGTGGATCTGTTTCAGAGGATTGAGGTGAAGCCACTTGTAAGGCTGGGAGCTCTTGAGGAGTTGCTGGTTCTCAAGAAAGAAGCCAATGTGCCGGAGAAGATGGTAGGCAACTGACTGGGTTGTTTCGCCGGCACTTACCGGATTCCCGTTAATCAACCGAATGCCTGTCATCTACGGATAGTCTCGAGATTCAGTGCACTGGTCGTCAGCTGTAAAGATCTTCATCTATACCATCGCCCTTGTCGTCCTCCAGGCTCAATGGATTGCCCGTTTGCCGCACCCTGGACTGAGGGCCGATGTCCTGCTGCCACTCATGTTTGGCGTCGCGGCGGAATGCTCGGCCATCATGAGCCTGGTGTGGGCTCTCGTGTGGGGCTACGCACTGGATGCATTGTCTGGAAAATTCTATGGATTCCACGTAGGGTCCTATGTTCTGGCTGTATGCCTGGTCAAAGTTGGAGCAGAGCGACTGGAGCTTCAGAATCCGCTTTACCAGATGGCGTTCGTGGGGATTTGTGCCCTTGCCCAATCTTTCGCCCTGTGGGTGTTTTTGTTCTTCGATTCCATGGACGCATACGGAGGTGTGGCAACTTGGCTGAATCCTTTGTTCAGGTGCGCGCTGACCACTTTGTTGGCCCCTTTGGTCATCTATCCCGTTTACAGTGGAGAGAGAGGTCCCTGAGGCATGACCGGCATGGCCATCCCGGCCCTTTTCCTTAACCCGACGCAGTTCGATCACTGTTGCCGCCACCATGAAATACAAGAACAAACGAGATGATACTCTCCAACTGATGAACTGGGAGAGTGCAGAAGTCACAGGGTTCAACCGGCAGTATTTCCTCTTGGCCGGGATTCTGTTGCTGTTCCTTTTGATCTACCTCCTTCGCATGTGGCATCTGCAGGTCATGCAGGGTTCCAAGTACCGGTACCATTCGGAAAACAACCGGATCCGCCTGGAAGACATCCCCGCTCCCCGCGGCATCATCTACGACAAGAACGGTGTGCCGCTGGTGGAGAACCGGCCCGCCTACCACCTGCAGATCATCCGGGAAGACGTCCAGGACATGGACCATACGATCAGGGAGGTTGCCGCCCTCTGCGAGAAGTCCCCTGAAGAGCTTTTCGCAAACCTTGAGGCCAACAGGCAGGTTCCCAAGTTCGTTCCACTGAAACTGATCAGCGATGTTGACAGGGAGTGTCTCGCCAGGATCGAGGCCAAGCGGATAAGGCTCCCGGGTGTTTTCATTCAGCTCGAACCCAAACGCGAGTACAGGTGGAACCAGCGGGCCGCCCACCTGGTCGGCTACCTCAGTGAAATAACCGAGTCCGAACTCAAGGGGGAGACGTACCGGGGGTATTTCGCCGGGGAGGACATCGGTCGGTTCGGTGTGGAGGCGGCCTTTGAGAAATTCCTCCATGGAAAGCGGGGGGGAAGGCAGGTGGAGGTCGACGCCATTGGCCGTCGCATGCGCATGCTGGACGAAGTTCTCCCCATTCCCGGAAGGAATTTGTGGCTCACTGTAGACATGGAACTTCAGAAGGTTGCCGAGTCCTGCCTTGAGGGATACACGGGTGCTGCTGTTGCCATGGACCCCAAAAGCGGAGCTATTCTGGCCATGGCCACGAGTCCAACTTTTGACCAGGAGAAGTTCATAAGGGGGCTCAAGAAGGAGGAGTGGCTGAAGCTGAGCAAGGATCCGAAACACCCGCTCCTCAACCGGTGTGTGGGGGCTGCATATCCCCCGGGATCCACCTTCAAGCCTTTTGTCGCTCTGGGTGCACTCAAGGAAGGGCTCATCACCGCGGATACCCAGTTCAACTGTCCAGGGTATTTGGAGTTCGGCAACAGGCGGTTTCGTTGCTGGAGGGAGCACGGCCACGGGTCGGTGGAGCTCCTGCGATCACTTATCCAATCCTGCGACGTATATTATTACAATGTGGGCATGAGACTCGGTGTGGACCGTATAGCCCAGTATTCGAACATGTTCGGCCTGGGAGAAAAGACGGGGGTTGGCCTGGCGGGCGAGCATGGCGGACTGATCCCCACCTCCTGGTGGAAGAAACAGACCATCGGCGTTCCCTGGCACCGGGGCGAGACCCTTTCGGTGGCCATAGGCCAGGGGTTCGACCTCGCAACCCCCCTGCAGATGACCCTCGCTTTCGCGACGATTGGCAACGGCGGCAAGCTGTGGCAACCGTTTGTCGTTCGGCGGATCGAGGGGAACAGCGTGGAGGAAATGAGCGAGATGAAGGGGAAGCTGAAGCGCAAGGTGCCCATCGATCAGCGGTATTTTGATGTTGTCCAGAAGGGGCTGATGGGAGTGGTTGAGGATCCGAGAGGCACAGCCCACGGGATCAAGGAGAAATCTTACACCACAGCAGGGAAGACTGGAACTGCCCAGGTGGTTCACCTTGGAGAGAGTGCCAACCGCAAGCTTCTGCAGAAGACTGCCAGGTTCGACCAGCGGGATCATGCCTGGTTCGTGGGATATGCCCCCGCCAACGATCCCCAGATTGCCGTAGGGGTGCTTGTGGAGCATGGGGGGCATGGTTCGTCTGCTGCTGCACCATTGGTGCAGAAGATCATTTCGGCATACCTCAAGGGGGAAACGGGTCAGGTGGCGACATCGGGAAACTGAGCGCATTGGCGACTTGTCCCTCGGTATCAGTCGGATGCATCGGGCCGCGCCCATCGCCGAGACCCAAGAGGGATGGCTTGCAAAATGCGGTTGGCATCCCTATGAATGCGCTTGGAGACGAGCACCCACCTGAAAATCGGAGGCGACCCGGGTCATGATGGATCGCAGGCTCATAGAAAACTTTGACTGGCCAATCATCTGGGTGATGCTCAGCATCATTTCGATTGGCCTTCTGAGTGTCTACAGTGCACTCTACCCTCAGATTCGGGCGAACCCGACCCACAATCTGTTCATTAAGCAGCTGGTGTGGCTCTCCGTGGGCTTCGCAGTGCTGTTTTGCTGTCTTCTCCTGGATTACCAGAAACTGAAGACGGCGAGCATCTGGATCTACCTGGTGGGTGTTTTACTCCTCCTGGCCGTTCTTGTCATCGGCAAGGAAGTGAACGGGGCCAAGCGCTGGCTGGAAATCGGAGGATTTCAGTTTCAGCCGTCGGAGTTCATGAAAATCGCTATCATCCTTCAGTTGGCGCATTGCTTCTCATCTCAGGACATCACAGTTTTTCCCAGCTTGCGACGCATGCTCCTCCCGGCATTGATGGTCTTAGTGCCCATGGCCCTCATCCTTGCCGAGCCGGATCTTGGTACGGCGATCTCATTTGGAGCCATTGCAGCCACCATGTTCTTTTTCATGGGCATTCGATGGAGATACATCCTTACGTCTCTGATCGTTCTGATTCCCCTCATTTTCCCAATCTGGGAGAAGGTGCTCAAGCCTTATCAGAAGCGGCGCATACTCATCCTCATCCGGCCTGATCTGGATCCCCTCGGAGCGGGCTACCATATCCGCCAGTCCAAAATAGCCATCGGTTCCGGGATGTTCTGGGGAAAGGGGTTCTTGAACGGAACCCAGAACAAGCTTCACTTTCTGCCGGAAAAGCATACAGACTTCATTTTCTCTGTCTGGGCCGAGGAATGGGGCTTTGTCGGGTGCGCGGGGCTCCTTGTGCTCTTCGCCCTGCTGATTCTGTTGAGTCTTCGTGTGGCAAGGAGATCCAAGGACAGGTATGGTTCGCTGCTGGTTGTGGGAATGACTGCCCTCATCCTCTGGCAGGTCATCATCAACATCGGCATGGTCATCGGACTCCTTCCCGTGGTCGGGATCACTCTCCCCTTCGTCAGTTACG
>CAZURN010000291.1:0-4089 GCA_964623165.1 uncultured Syntrophobacteraceae bacterium | reverse complement strand
GCATGGCCATCGACCCGGATATGGGCGAGGAAATGCGTGTCACCGTGATCGCCACTGGCATTGGCAGGGTGGATGTGCAGCAGCCCAGGACGGAAGTGCCCATGCGCCCGAAGCGCCTCAAGCCGGACGGTGTGGCACCGGACATCAACTACAATTACCTTGAAATTCCCACGGTGGTGCGCCATCGCACCATGAAGGAAGTGGCTGCGCCGGAACCGACCAGGAGACGCACCCTGCTTCAGAAGCTGACAGGGGCCGCCCCCGATGACGAAGACCTCAGTATACCGACTTTCATACGCCGTCAGGCAGATTGAGTCCCTGCCAAAAGTTTGCGGGGCGGGGATTGAATACTCCCTGCCCCACCCCTCGATGTGTTTATGCTCTGGAAATTGAAGCAACGCCAATTGGCGTGGCTGGCCGAGGAAAAGGGGACAATCCACAAGGGCTGGGGTGGAAAGCTGCGCATCGCCCTCGCTTTTCCCAACCGGTACGCTGTGGGCATGTCCAACTTGGGCTTCCAGTCAGTCTACGGAATGCTCAATGGGTTTCCAGACGTCCTTTGCGAAAGGGTCTTTTACCCCGAACCCGAAGATCTCGAACTGATTCGTCGCAATCCGGGTCAGTTGCTCTCCGTCGAATCCCAACGCCCTATCAGCGATTTCCACATCCTTGCCTTCTCCCTTCCCTTCGAAAATGATTACGCCCATGCGGTGGAGATGCTTTCTTTCGCCGGGATTCCGGCACTGGCGGAACAACGGGGAGAAAGGCAGCCTCTTGTCGCTTCCGGAGGCATTGCAGTTTTCTTGAACCCCGAACCCATGGCCCCTTTCATGGATTTCTTCTTCATCGGGGAGGCGGAAGCCATCCTCCCGGATTTCTGGGCCGGGTGGCGTGAGTGGAAGCACAGCGGCATGCCCCGGAGAGAACTTCTCCTCGAACTTGCCCGCCAGGTCCGGGGAATCTATGTCCCGTCCCTTTACAGGGTGACGTATGGGCATGAAGGGACCCTGGAAGCTGTGTTGCCGGTGCAGGAGGAGGGAGTCCCTGAGCGGGTTGTCTATCGGAGAGCCAATCTCTCCCAAGCGCCGCCGTGCCACACCCTCATCACCACGGCCAATACCGAATTCAGCGACTCCACCTTGATCGAAATTGGACGGGGATGCGGCAGGGGATGCCGCTTCTGCGCAGCGGGATTTGTCTACCGACCCGTCCGGTTCCACTGCAGCGACGCCGTACTGAACACAGACATCCCCATGCCGGATATGGAGAAGAGAGTTGGGCTCGTGAGCGCGGCTGTCTCGGACCATCCGGAAATCTCGGAAATCTGCGAAACCTTGCTCGGACGTGGTGTCTCTCTCTCCTTTTCCTCTCTGAGGGCGGACACGCTTTCTCCCGCCGTGCTTTCGGCACTCACTGCAAGCGGGCACCGCTCTGTCGCCATGGCCCCCGAGGCCGGGTCAGAAAGACTGCGGCGCGTCATCAACAAGAACATCACCGAAGAGCAGATTATCCATGCGGCCGAGCAGATCACTGAAGCCGGCATCCTTCAGCTTAAACTCTACTTCATGGTGGGCCTTCCCACGGAGACCATGGACGACCTGGAGGCCATCGTAGACATGGCCAAGCGGATCAAACACCAAGTGCTGAAAATGAGTGGGGGGAAGAGCCGTTTGGGGAGCATCGTCCTTAGTGGCAATGCGTTCGTGCCCAAGGCGTTCACACCCTTTCAGTGGGTTTCCTTCGCTGGTGTCAGAGCCCTCAAGGAGCGGGTCCGGTGGATCCAGAACGCCCTCAGGAAGGTCCCCAATGTCCGCATACATTTCGACTTGCCCAAGTGGTCCTACGTGCAGGCGCTGCTTGCACGGGGTGACCGCAGAGTCGCTTTCTTCCTGGAGAAGGTCGCGTTGGGAGGCCTCTCCTGGCAGCAGGCTCTGCGCGATGCCCCCATCAATTCGGATTTTTGGGTCATGCGTGAGAGAGGCAGGGACGAATTTTTCCCGTGGGAAATCCTCGATCATGGGATCAAACGGGCATTTCTCTGGGAGGAATACTGGCGGGCGATGGAAGGGAAGACAAGCCCCCCGTGTCGCCCCGAGACAGACTGCAGCCGCTGTGGAGTCTGCCCCGGTTGAGTGCCATGTGATTGCACTCGCGAGAACCGTGAATTAGAATACTGTATCGAGATCATCATAAAAAGTGGCAAACCTTGAGCCGGGTCACGATCCGGATTCTGTTTGAAGGAGATGCGAAGAACGATGTCTGGGCTCGATTATTATCAAACCCTTGGTGTGTCTCCGGAGGCTTCACCGGAGGAGATCAAGAAGATGTACCGAAAGCTCGCTCTGGAAACACACCCTGATCGCAACCCCGGGGACTCCAGCGCAGAGGAGCGTTTCAAGAGGATCAACGAGGCCTATGGAGTGTTGAGCGACGTTCAAAAACGTGCCCAGTATGACCAGTATCGCCGGTTTGGGTATCATCAGCAGTCAGAGGGAGCAACACAGCAGGGGTTCGGGTACTCTCAGGAGGAAATCCTCCGGGATTTTTTCGCGAGCCGCCATGCCCAGGACATTTTCGCCGACATGCAGCGGGAGTTCCAACGAATGGGCTTCCGCTTCGATGACCGTTTCTTTAACCGGATCTTTTTTGGGGGTGACAGTATCTATTTCAACAGTGCCTTCTGGAACGGTCCGGTTCGAGTGCGGGTCTTCAAATACGGAAGCGCCAGACCCTCCACCAGGACAAGCGTCGATGGCGACGGCGAAAAGAGGCGGCCCACGATGCCCGATTCTGAACTGCCCAGCTTGCTTGGCGGCCCCCTTTCATTGGTCCTTAAGGCAGGGAAGAAAGTGGGACGCTACCTGCTGCGCAAGGCCGGTCGACTGCTCGGGTTCTCAGATCTGGAAACCGGGCCGGCAAATAACGCAGAAGGTGACAAGACCGACATCACCTACCATCTCTCCATCTCTCCCAGGGAAGCCACCATGGGTACCGTCGTGGAACTGCAACTGCCTCATCTCGGTGAAGGCAGGCGTGTCTCCGTGAGGATTCCTCCCGGAGTCAAGGAAGGCACCAAGTTGCGGCTAAAAGACATGGGGATGCCTCTCGCGGCCCATTCACAGTACCGTGGGGATCTGTACCTTCAACTCAGCGTCCATTAGATCGTCGCAGATCAGGTCCCGTTCATACGCGTATCCAATCCTTCCAGTGCCTCTTGGATGACCTTGTAATCCTGCTCCTGAAGGGTGCGCACGTCCATGAGGACCCGATCGGACTCGATGCGGGCAATGATGGGCGGCTTGTTGTTTCTGAGCGCCAGCTCAATTTCGCGCACGCTGAACCGCGGCGACCAAAGTGTCACGGCAAACGAGTCGAGATCCTGACCAGGGAGCGATCCTCCTCCCACCTGTGAAAGGCAGGGCTGAACAACAATTTCAAAGCCCTTCCCTGGATCCACCCGCCTCAACAATGCCGCAAGTCCCTCCGCCCTATCCCGCAGAGATTCCGGAGAGATCGCGATCATGCGCAGGGTCGGCACTTGTTTCAGGGCTTCCCGTTCATCACGGTAGAGGTGAAGTGTGGCCTCGAGGGCTGCAAGAGTCATCTTGTCCACCCGCAATGCCCGTGTCAGGGGGTTCTTCCTGCAGCGGGCCACCAAGTCCTTCCTGCCAACGATGATGCCGGCCTGGGGGCCTCCCAGAAGTTTGTCGCCGCTGAATGTGACCACGTCGGCACCCGACCGAACGGCTTTCTGCACCGTGGGTTCACCCCTGAGTCCATATGGTTCGAAATCCAGCAATGACCCGCTCCCCAGATCCTCCACAACCGGTATTCCCTTTTCTTTACCGAGGGCCACAAGGCCTTCCAGAGGGACTTCGGAAGTGAATCCGATCATGCGGTAATTGCTTGTGTGCACTTTCATGATGAGCGCCGTTCGTTCATTGATGACGGCGGCATAATCATGCAGGTGCGTTCGATTAGTGCATCCCACCTCCCTGAGAAAGGCCCCGCTGGCCCTCATGACATCGGGAATTCGAAACGATCCGCCGATTTCCACCAGCTGGCCCCGGGAGACTATGACCTCTCTGT
>CAZURN010000290.1:0-4097 GCA_964623165.1 uncultured Syntrophobacteraceae bacterium | reverse complement strand
AGAGGCATGACCTTCCAAACGACATCCGGAAAAGGGGGCAACTTCTTGGCTGCTTCCAACACTTCTTTGAACGGAGGTGGAGAAGATGGTGAAGACATTATGAAACTCCTATGGTGTCATGGAATGTAGCAGTCGCTGCCTCGCCTCTTCTATCGAGAAGCTTTCCGTGAAACTTGAATAATATTTGTCAAACCGCTATGTTTTCATGCGAGCGAACATACCGGCCCAAGAACACGGAAAGCAGAAAGTTGGCACTTGGGGGAAATGGGCCAAAGCCGGTCCAAGACCCTGAGGAACCCGTTCCACTCTGCAAATGGTGTGGTTTGTCTTAAAAAGGTGTAAGTATCTGCACCCCGGCAACAATCAAGCATATCGTCGTCGGGAATGTGCCTAAAACCTGCCCAACATTTTGACATACAGAGATCATGCCAGACTCAGCAGAGAAACCCACAGCTGAAGACTTCCGGGCCCTTGGGCTCAAACCCGAAGCACCAATCCACGAAGTGAAAAGAGCCTATCGGGATTTGGCCAAACGCTGGCATCCGGACCGCCATCAGCAGCGAACGTACCACGAGAAAAAGAATGCCGAGGAACGTTTCAAAGAAATCACCATTGCATATCGGCGAATCTCCAGAGGATTGAAGATTTCCGGGAAAGGCACCCCTTTCGGCTCTAATCCACAACGGCGTCAAGAGCAGCGGTCCTGCCAGGAATTCGAGGAGGGAGTCCGAACGCGAACCGGCAGGAGTTCGCCGGGGGCCACTCCTCAAGAACCAGGGCAGAGTAAATGGGGTTTCATCCCGATCCGTTTGAAACGCCCTCTTTCTGCGGCCCTGAATGGATCCATATTCATTTCCGTGAGCCTAATGCTATTGGCGCTTGTCCTTTTCCTGCTGCAGGAATCGGACAACTCTCACATTCCAACAGGCGCTGCAGTGGGCAGGCTGAGTCCCGCCCATCCGGATGGACATCTGCATCGCGCCCAACCGAAAGTGGAACCTCAGGGGTCCTTGCCGAATCCGGAAGGTAGTGGCATGTCCTTGCCTTCCAACCAAGCGAAAGGGCTCAGCCCCCCAAAGGTTTCAGGCGCAGGAGAGGAAGCACCCCATTTCACCCTGGGCTCCACCGAAGCCGAAGTCCTCCGGATCCAGGGACCACCTACCCGGGTGCATGGTCAGGTTTGGACTTATGGCCTTTCTGAGGTCCATTTCCGTGAAGGGCGTGTGTGGCGCTACAACAATTTTGACCAGTCGCTCAGAGTCAGGGTGCTGCCATCCGTCATGGCTTCAGGGAACGAACCTGAGTTCTTTACAGTGGGATCGACCAAAGATGAGGTCTTGCGCGTTCAGGGAACCCCCACGCGAATCGAGGGCAACCGGTGGTACTACGGCTTCAGCGAAGTTCGATTCAGGGGTGGCGCGGTTGAGGACTATGATAACTATTTTGGGAATCTGAAGGTCCGCGTTCTTCCGTCGGAAGCCACAGGGGCCACTGCCCCACAGAACTATTTCACAATTGGGTCCAGTCAGAATGAAGTGCTTGCCGTTCAAGGAACACCCACTAGCATCCAGGGAAATTTTTGGTTTTACCATCTGTCAAACATCCTTTTTCGGGATGGCAAGGTTCAGCATGTCGTCAATGCGGCTGGGAACCTCCGCTTCGTCTCCCCGCCCGGAGACATGAGAGAGGCCAGGGAGTCGGGACAACCGTAAAGGAAGACTCCATGCACACTGGAGTTTTCTTCCAAACCTTTGATCCGTACTCTGTAAGAAGGGCAACCAAAGAGTTGCACGGTCCGGATGTCGGTGAAAAATTGGAGAGGCACCGAGGAGAGTTCGGAACAGGGCTTCAGGCCGCCCATGGCTGTCAACGTATTGACCATTCAGTCAGGAAGGACATTCCGCCAAACACACACGTGCCAGGAGGTCGTTCCCTGGGTTGACAAGATGGAAGACCTTCATGCATCAAGCATCAGCATCCCGGATCATGTGTGCGATGATCCGTTTGACCAGGGTCATGGTTGGAATGTCATGCATATTTTGGGGCAAGCCCGACCTTGTCCGACGAGCTCGCATGGCTGAAGCGGGTTCTGGGGCTGCTTATTGTTCAAGGGCAGGGAGACGAATAATATGAGCAAGTATTACTTATTCCAAGATGCCAAGAACTGCATAGGATGTCACAGTTGCGAAGTTGCCTGCAAGAGCAACAAGGGGTTGCCGATGGGGCCAAAGATCTGTGAGATCATCACCCAAGGGCCCAAACTTATCGGAAACTTGCCGAAGACCGCTTACACCTTCATGCCCTGCTTCCACTGTGAGAACCCCTGGTGTGTGGCCGCCTGTCCCACCGGCGCCATGCAGAAGAGAGAAAGGGACGGCATTGTCTTTGTGGATCAAAGCCTTTGTGTCGGTTGCAAGACCTGCATGTCCGCATGCCCTTGGGGGGCTCCCCAGTGGAACCCGGAGACAGGAAAGGTGGTCAAGTGCGACTACTGCATGGACCGTGTGGATGAGGGCCTGAAGCCCGCGTGCGTGACGGTCTGCACGACGCATTGCCTTCACTTTGGGGCACCGGACACCGTCCCGCCGATCAGGCGGGAACGATATGCCAAGGCCATGATCTCTTTCGAGTAGAGGAGTTCATAAATCCCGCAACCACTGATCGCAAAAGGGAACCATGCATGACCGCTCCGATTTGCGAGGTCAACAGCACTTTCACTTTCCTCTCCGAGAGAGTCTCCTCCGGGCGCCTCGTCCATCCGCGAAGCAGGCAAAGGGCGGAGGAACTGGTGAAACTCCTGGCCGACGTGTGCTGGGGCCGAGGTGGTCAGGGGCACTGGGATGCCTTGGAGCGCGGGGCAAGGGCGCTCGTGGAGGAAGGGGCTGATGAAGCCTCTGTCGAAACCGGGCGAAAGGTCCTTGTTGCACTCGCTGAGCACAGGGAGGCCTTCACCAGCCACATTGACACACAGATCTGCCCCACGGGGGAGTGCGTCAAACTTGCTCCCGCACCCTGCCAGATGGCCTGCCCAGCGGGAATCGATGTTCCCAGCTATCTGACCCTCATTGGGCTGGGGCGTGATGCCGAAGCCGTCGAAATCATCCGGCAGGACAACCCCTTTCCATGGGTCTGCGGCCTTGTTTGCACGAACCCCTGTGAGTTCATGTGTGTCCGAGGGCGCATGGACAATCCCATTTCGATCAAGCACTTGAAAGGGTTTGCGGCTGAGCGGGCCATGTCCGAAATGCGCTATAGGAATCCTGAGCGGGCAGCAGACAACGGGAGGAAAGTCTGCATCATCGGGGCAGGCCCGGCAGGAATGACCGCCGCGTACTACTTGGCTTTGAAAGGGTACAGGGTGACCATCATTGAGGCGCTTCCAGTTCCGGGGGGCATGATGATGGTGGGAATACCGAGGTATCGGCTCCCGCGGGAAGTCATCGACCGTGAGAGCGGCATGATCGAAAGCCTGGGAGTGGAATTTCGCCATAACACGCGCTTGGGCAAAGATGTAACTTTGGAGCAACTGAGAGAAGAAGGCTTCGAGGCTTTCCTGGTTTCAATAGGAGCGCACAGCGCTTTGAAGCTGCTCATTCCCGGTGAGGAGGACTTCCCCCAGGTCATCAATGCCATCGATCTCCTCAGGCGAGTGTCCCTCGGAGACCGGCACATGCCGGGCCGGAGAGTCGTCATCATAGGGGGCGGCAACGTAGCCATCGACGCCGCGCGCACCTGCATTCGGCTGGGCTGTGAGGAGGTGATCATCGCTTACCGCAGGACCCGTGCTGAAATGCCCGCCCATGAGGAAGAAGTGGAACAGGCCGAGGAAGAGGGAGTCAAGTTCTTTTTTCTGACCGTTCCCGTGGAGATCAAGGGGACCGATGGGAAGGTCACGGCCCTCCACTGCCTTCGGGCCGAACTGGGGCAACCTGACGAACAGGGCAGGAGGCGTCCGGTCCCTATCAAGGACAGCGACCACGATCTGAAGGTGGACGCTGTCATTTCTGCCATCGGGCAGGCAGTTGACAGCACCGGCCTGACGTCCATGGAGAACCTCAGGTGGTCCAAGCGCAGCACCATCTCGGTGAACACGGTGA
>CAZURN010000289.1:0-4102 GCA_964623165.1 uncultured Syntrophobacteraceae bacterium | reverse complement strand
AGCCGGACGAAACGCCGGTTGTGGCCATGATCCAGAAGATCAGCGATCTGGACGAGGAGAGAGCGGTAGCCATTGCCCGGACCCTGAATCACACCACTATTTTCAACGAGGTGGTGCGTGAACAGGTTTCGGCCATGAAGGTGGGGGAACGCTACGAGCAAATAGCTGCGGCTTTTAACAGCATCCGTGATGACGCTCAAAGCATGGTCAAGCAGCTCGAAGACGGAAAGATCGACACACTGGAACGCATGGGAAACTTCTGGATGAAGGTCACCCGGGGAGACATCCCCAGCCGTTTCGACAAGATCAAGAAGACATACAACGAGGTGACCCGCGACAGCCGGGACCAAATCGATCGAGAACTCACCATCCTGGACAGTTACCGGGACTTTCGCGGCGCACTGAAAGAAGCTCAGGTGATGGCTTACGAGATCCTTAAGAAGGCTGAAAGCCGGCTACAGGAGGCCAAGGCCCGTCTCGAGGAGGCTTCGAAGGCCCTGGAAACCAACACCGACACCGACCAGGTGGCAATTGCCAAGCTCGAATTGGCTCGCGACGAACGCTTGCGTGAACTGCAGGAGGAGGACAAGCGCTATCAGGTGGCCAAGGATCTGGCTGAAAACCTGTCCATCAACTACAACACAACGGAAGTGATCATGGCCCGATTGCTCCAGTCCAACGAAGTGAAGGAGCGGGTATATTCTCAGGCAGTGACGTTCTTCGGCACCAATGAGACGGTCTTCACCGCTCTCAACGCCTCCTTTACAAGCCTTCAAGGACTTCATGAGGGAACCCGCACCCTAGAGGTCATGAAAGAGGGAATCAACCAAAGTCTCGAGACACTGGCCGAGGTGGGGGGAAAGGTACAGGAAGATGCCCTGCGGGCCGGCTATGGCCCTACGTTGAAAGCCCAAAGCGTCAAGAAGCTGCTGGATTCCGTGATCAATTTTCAGGAAAAGTCCCGAATTCTCATCGCCGAATTGCGGCAGCTGAGCGCTCAAAACGAGGAAGAGATCCGCCAGGCAGTGGAAGCAGGCAAGCGACGACTGGTGGAATTGACCAGGGCAGGAGAAACCTTGACACATGGGTGATACAGACAAACCGGAGAAGATCGACCTCGATGAAGTGATGCTCGCCATGGACGTGGTGGACACTCTGCGCCACGAACAGCAGCTCGTAGAGAGGGAATTGGCATCCGACGAACGGGACCAGGCTTTGTTTGAGAAACTGAAGCGCATGTACGCTTCACAGGGCCTGGAAGTCACGGATGAAATCATCGCCGAGGGAGTGGCCGCCCTTCGCGAGGAAAGGTTCGCCTACCGGCCGCCCCCACCCAGGGGAACGTTGTGGCTGGCCAGGCTTTACGTCAACCGTCGGCGATGGGCAAAGGCGGCTGGATTAGTGGTGCTATCCCTGGCGGCGGTTGTGTTGGTCCACCGGTTTGCCTTCGTGGAACCCGAAGCGCGGCAACGGGTGAAAGCGGCCCAGGACATCAACACCCGGATCAGCCAGCAGCAGGACCAGCTCACCATAGCCCGACAACGCCTGGCCAACCTGAACCAGACTGTGAAGAGCAATGTCGACGAGGTCTCCCGGTCTTCGGAAGTGGCCGCCAAACGACTCCTTTCCGAGGCCGCCCTCCAGCTGACCGGAGCTGACACCACGCTTCAGGCTCTCGACAAGCTGCCGCTGAAACCCGACGTGACCCCTGAAAGCCTCGTCATTGAGGCCGAGGCCATCCGGCACCGATTGGAGCAAAGAGCGGGGATGCTCAACGATGTGCAAGCTCATTTGGACAAGGCCGAAGGGGCCGTGGCCGATTTGAGCGCACTCACCATGCTGCGCGAGAAGCTTGCCGGGCAGCTTCGGAGCTTGCTGGCCGAAAGCCGGGAAGACGCAGCCCGCGAACAGGCGGAAAAGCTGTACGCCGATGCGCTGGCAGCTTTGAACAGCGGCGATGTCCAGGGAGCCCGCAAGGGATCGTCTGTCCTCCAGGAATTGTACGGACGAGTGATTCAGGAGTACGAATTGCGGATCGTATCCAGGCCCGGCGCCCAAAGCGGTGTGTGGCGGGAGCCTCCCAATAGGTCTGGAGCGCGCAACTATTACGTGATCGTTGAGGCTGTCACGCCAAAGGGAGAGCGACTGACCATGCCCATAACCAGCGAGGAGGATGGGGCCACACGCAATGTGTCGCAATGGGGGCTTCGAGTGGATGGCAGTCTCTTTGAGAAAATTCGCCGCGACAAGGCCGATGACGGTATCATTCAAAACAACCGCTTTGCTGTCAAGACTCGCGGCACTCTGACCCCCCGGTACCTGATGCCGACCACGGGCGGTGCCATTACCCAGTGGTAAGAGAGCGTCACCATGAACAGCGGAAGAGACAATCTGCAATTGATCAACCAGCACATCCATCAGGTGCAAATGGAGCATCAGGAGGCCGGACTGCGCCTGGAGGAGCTGCATCGACAACTCAATGCCCTGCACATGGAAGCCGGTGAACGTTACCGGCAGTTGGCCAGGCTTCGACTGGACAATATCCAGGCGGGCCAGCTGACTTCCAGGCTGGACGAAAGCGACCGGGCCATCGTCAACCTCCTTGAAAGACTCAAACAGGCCCGCCAGGACTTGCAAGAACGAATCAAGGCTAGCACGTCTCGGCAGCAGCAACTCGAAGAGCAAAGAAAGGAACTTGAACTCAGGCGGGACGAGGTAGGCCAGGCGATGCAACGCCAAGTGGAAGAGACGCGCAAAAGGGTCATGGAGACAGACGCGTATCGCCAACAGCAGGAACGGGTTCAGCAATCCGCGGCAGTGGCCAAGCGGGCTGAAGAAAAAGCTTCGCAGACGGAGCAGGACCAGATTGAGAAGAGCAAGCCCTACGAAGCGGACGCCCTGTTCATGTATTTATGGAAAAGGCGTTACCTGACGCCGGATTACCAGGGTGGCTGGCTCGCCCGTCAACTGGATGGTTGGGTCGCAAACCTCATCGACTTTCGTCGCAATCGGCTCAACTATCATATGCTCCAGGAGCTGCCCCGCCGACTTCGTGAGCATGCCACCAAGGCGCAGCAGACGGCAGAGTTGGAGGCCCAGGCTCTGCAGACCATGGAACGGCAAGCCGTCGAAGCAGACGGCTTCCTTGATCTTCAGGCCAGGCTGCAGGAAGCGGAAAAACAGCTCAAGCAACACGATGCCGAGATGGAAGCCGAAGTGACCCGAAATCGACAGCTTTTTCAGGATCTGGCCGCACTCAATACGGCAACGGATCCCTTGTCGAAGCAGGTCATAGAGCTGCAAGTGGCCGAGTTGCAGCGGAAGGAACTCGCCGAACTTCTGCGGGAGGCCCGCACCACCCCACGACCCGAAGACGATGCCGTCGTCGCCCAACTCCAGCAGATCCAACAGCGGCAGAATCAGATTGGTGCGGAGATCCAGTCCGTCAGTAATTTTCTTCAGCAACAGCAAAAGAACATGGCGGAGCTCGAGGAACTGCGCCGCCGCTACCGCGACAATGGCTATGACAGGTATGATTCATCCTTTCCCGGCGGTTTTTCCCTGGCTGTCCTGCTGGGCCAAATGCTGGGAGGCCTCATGAATTCGGACACGGTCTGGCGGGAACTGGGCCGCCACCACCACAGGGGCCGACACGGAGGCGGTTGGGGAGGCGGTTGGGGAGGCGGTTCGGAAGAGCCTGGAGAGGGGAGGGGAGAGTTCGGCGGTGGAGAGTTCCGCACCGGCGGTGGTTTTTAGGGATTGATCCGAACCATGTTCAAGGAGAACCCCATCCTCCGCAAGCCCCGCCATGAGGTTCCGGAGGGTGGGGGGAAGTGTTGACCAGCGCGCCGCTATTGACCCTTGGCCGGGGCAGGTGCGGGAGCCGGGGCCGGCGGTACTGCAGGTGTCGGGGCTGGTGCGGGTGCCGGAGTTGGAACCGCTGCAGGGGCGGGAGCAGGAGGTGCACCTGGTGCCGGGGCTGGAGCCGGGGCCGGGGTGGCGGCAGGGGCCGGAACTGGCACTTGCACGGCCTCTTGCTTGGGAGCCCTCGCCTTCTTCAGCCAATCACTCACGTAGCCTTTCTGCACCAGAAACAAAGCCA
>CAZURN010000288.1:0-4113 GCA_964623165.1 uncultured Syntrophobacteraceae bacterium | reverse complement strand
TCCGATCTCGACCTGCTGGAGCATATCCGCAGGGATTTGGAGGAGTCGCCTTTTCACGGTGAGGGACATCGCAAGGTGTGGGGAAGGCTTAAATTTGGCCAGGGTCTGCGTATTTCGCGCAAGAGAGTGCTTCGGCTCATGCGGGAGCATCATCTGCTTTCCCCCTACCGCCGCCCGCAGGGGCGCCCCAAGGTCCATAAGGGTGAGATCATCACCAGTGTAGCCGTTCCGCAGTTGCTTGAACGGCGCCCCGTCGGGTGCGATTGCCGAATCACAGGTTGCCTTTGAAATCCAGGCGGCGCATGATCTTCTGCAGGGCTGAGCGCCGCATGCCGCTCATTTCCGCGGCGCGCGTCACATTGCCACCGGTTTTCTGCAACAGTTCGGAGACATATTCCAGAGTGAATTTCTTCAGCACCCGCTCCTTGGCTTCCCGGTATGGCTCGAGGCCGGCACTTTCCACCCCTTCCAGCTCGACCTCCGGGTCGTTGTCCAGGGCGCTGGACACATACGTTTTTCCCGCCATCTGCAGGTCCTCCGGCCTGATGTGACTGTCCGGACAGAACATGACCACCCGGCGCACGAAACTCTGCAGCTCCCTCACGTTACCGGGCCACGAGTAGCCCATGCATTCCTCGAGGGCTTTGGTGGAGAAGCGCTTTGGGGCGATTTTCAGCTCCTTGCAGGTCATCCGGGCAAAATGGCTCACCAGCAGTGGAATGTCTTCTCGAATCTCGACCAGGGGAGGCGTTCGGATGTTCACCACATTGAGACGGTAAAACAGGTCCTCACGAAAGCTTCTGTCGCGGATTTTCTCCTCGAGGTCCTGATTGGTGGAGGCGATGATCCGCACATCCACTTTGTGCGTCTTATTAATCCCGAGGGGCTTGATCTCCCTTTCCTGCAGCACGCGCAGCAGCTTGGTCTGAATGTTTACCGGGATGTCCGCAACTTCGTCCAGCAGCAGGCTGCCCCCGTCCGCTTCATCGAAAAGCCCGACCAGATCGGCGTCAGCGCCTGTGAAAGCGCCCTTCTTGTGGCCGAACAGCTCGCTTTCCAAAAGATGCTCGGGAATGGCCGGGCAGTTGACGGTCACAAATGGCCGGTTGCGCCGTGCGCTCAAGGCATGGATTGCCCGTCCCGCCAGTTCCTTTCCTGTGCCGCTTTGCCCGCGAATGAGCACGGTGTAATTGGTGCGAGCGATGGCGTGGAGCTGGTCATAGAGCCTGCGCATGGGCAGCGACTGGCCCACGAACCCTTCGAAACCGCCCCGCTCGCACACCCTCTGCCGCAATTGCTGGTTTTCCCGCAACAATCGGTTGCGTTCGAAACCCTTCTGGATGACCCTCAGCAGGGGCTCCTTCTCGAGTGGCTTGGTAATGAAATCGTAGGCCCCGGACTTGATGGCCTGCACCGCCGTTTCGATGCTCCCGTAGGCGGTCATCATGACCACAGTGAGGGACCGATCCACTTTCAGCAGTTCCTCGAGCAGCTTTAGTCCGTCCATCTCAGGCATGCGAATGTCGAGCAGCACCACATCCACGGGTTCCTTTCGAACCCAGTCGAGCGCCTCCCGGGGCTTTGCCGTGGTCAGGACCTCGATCCCCTGCAGGTCATAGGCAAGGACCCGCCTGAGACCTTCCAGCATATCCACCTCATCATCGATGATGAGCAATCGCTCTTTGCTGGGCTGTGCCTTGACAAACCTCTCGCAGGGGAATTCCTCGTGGCTGGATCGACCCTTCATTGGTTGTCACTCGCTGGCAGAACAATGGTGAACTGAGTCCATTTACCCGGCTCGCTGGCCACGTGGATTTCTCCGCCGTGGTCCCTGACGATGCCGTAGCTTACCGAAAGCCCAAGTCCCGTTCCTTCTCCTTCAGCCTTGGTACTGAAAAAGGGATCGAAAACCTTGTTGAGCACCTGAGCCGAAATGCCCTTGCCGTTGTCCCAAAAGAGCAACTGCACCCGGCCTGAGTCTTCCACAATCGAAGTGCTGACGCGGATCACACCTCCACCATCCATCGCCTGCTGCGAATTCATGAGAAGATTCAGAAAGACCTGTTTCATCTTTGCCGCGTCAATGTTCAGGAGCGGCAGATGGGCCTCGAAATCCAGCTCGATGTCGATGTTTTTCTGGCTTAACTGGCGGGCCACCATGGCCGCTGCTTCCTCGATGGTGTGGTTGATGGAGGTGAGCTGCTTGCTGCCTGAGTCGCTGCGGGCGAATTTGAGGAGATCGGATACGATTCGTTTACAGGTGAGAGCATGTTTTTCAATGGTGGTGATGTCGTTTAGACTCTGGGACTGATCCGCAAACTGGCGCTTCAGCAGGTCCGTGTAGCAGAGGATTACCCCCAGCGGGTTGTTGATTTCATGGGCGATCCCCGCCGCAAGCTGGCCGATGGAAGCCAGCTGTTCAGTCTTCTGAATCTGTTGTTCGACCTGCCTCTGATCGGTGATGTCTCGTGTATAACGCACTATGCTCGCCACTTCCCCCTGTTCATCCAGCACCGGATAGAAATGCGTGAAAAAGATCTCGCCGCTGCTGCTGACCACTTCTTCCACTTCGGCCGTTTTGGATTGACACGCTTTGCGCGCGCCACATTCAGGATAGGTGCAGGCATCACCGGCATGAATCTCCGGGCACAGCCTCCCCAAAAGTCCCTGTCCCATTGATCCGTAGCGCTTGAGGTAGGCCTTATTGAACATCTTGATATGCAAGTCCTTGTCCAACAGGATGACCATGTCGGAGATCCCGTCGAAGACCGACTGGAGCAGTTCCTTGCTTTGCAGGAGCTTGCGCATGGTCTGCAGACTTTCGATGGCGATCCCCACCTGGCGCCCCACGGAAAAGAGAAGCTCCTGGAATTCTGGTGTGAGTTGTTCCAGGTCCACTCCCACAAAGGTGATTACGCCGAGCACACGCCCCCGACAACAGAGTGGAACGTTCAATCCGTCACCAGCGTCGGGATCCTTGAACAAGCTGATGTGCCCACAGGCGGCCTCAGAGAGCGCGGCCCGCATGTCCTCACCAATTTCCTGCGAGGCTTCCGGCTGGCAGTTCGCTCTATCCAGGGGCACCGAATCGACCAGGTTGGAAGCGCGCTTCTGGCAGAGGAGATCAAGCGTGGAGCTATCCTCCTGGATGAGGAACAGACCGGCCCCGTCAGCCGAGATGAGGTTCAAAGTGTGATCGAGGACCTGAGGGAAAACGTCGCTCAGGCATTCCCCCTGGGTTGTCAGTTCCGCAAGGATATTCAGCGTCTTGAGCTCCCGGTTGCGGGCCGTCACCTTATCCCGGAGGCGTTGTTCCGATTCACTCAGCTCCCGGGTCCGTTCAGCTACGGTCTGCTCGAGGTGCAGCGCATTCTCCTCCAGCTGTCTGCGGGTGTCTCTCAAGTGCAGCGCCATGGCCCGGGCAGCCGATTCCAATGCGGTTATCTCATCGTGACGGTGAATCTCATGGAAAAACCGCTCCTCTTCATCGTCCCGCAGTCCGGCCCGAAATACTTCCAGAACATTGCGCAGATCACTCACCACCACCCGGTTGAAGAAAACGCCCAAGGTCAGAAAAAGGACCCCGGTAACCAGCAGCATACCAACCAGGACCGACAGGGATTTCTCCTTGACCGTTGCCAGGGCACCGCTCACGGGAATACCAACTGCCATGACTCCAGCCAGGTCATCGTTCTTGCGCCAGAACCCCTTGCTGCTTCCATACTGCTCCACCAGGGATGCCGGGGCTTCGGCCGGATCTCCATGGCAGTGCATGCAGGAGGAGGTGAAATAGACGGGCCGGTACACCATGAACATGGTGTCATCTTCGCTGCGGATAATCTTTTGCTGTTCCTGCCTTTCGGGGTTGGATTGAAAGGACTGGATCACCTCGACTTCAGTGGGATCCGCCTCGAAAGCGGGGTTGCGAGCGTCGACCGCCACCCGCCGGTAGCGGTATTCGGGCATGGCCTGATGGAAGCGGTCCATCACGGCACGCGATACATAGGAGGTGGACATGGCTTCCAAAACAAAAGCGTCCTCCCCCAGGATTTCATACATCTTGGGGCGCAGCACCTCCCGCACGTAGCTCTGACTGGCTTCAACCGCGGCCAT
>CAZURN010000287.1:1457-4126 GCA_964623165.1 uncultured Syntrophobacteraceae bacterium | reverse complement strand
AGCATTCTTGGGGCCATTCGGAAAGTGATTCACATGGTAGAGGTGTCAGAGCAGTAGGGTGGACCATCTTTCGGAAGAGTATGGATATCATGATGAAGCTTGAAGATCTGGCTCCGAATCCCGGAGCAAAAAAGGGCAAGAAGCGAGTGGGGAGGGGATCGGGTTCCGGCCTTGGGCAGACGGCGGGGTATGGAACCAAGGGCCAAAAGTCACGGTCGGGCGGCGGAACGCCTCCCTGGTTCGAGGGTGGACAGATGCCCCTCCAGAGACGAATTCCCAAGAGGGGTTTCACGAACAATTTCAAGAAACGCTATGCCGTGGTGAATGTGGGCGATTTGGCTCGTCTCGTAGGGGTGGATGAGATCGATCTGCAGGTTCTTGTGCAGTCCAAAATGGTGAAGAAATTTTATGACGGTGTGAAGCTCCTTGGGGAGGGCGAGATCTCCCGCCCAATAGTGATTCATGTTCACAAGGCAAGTGAGTCGGCCATGAAGAAGATACAGGATGCGGGTGGCCGCGTTGAGCTGATTGCTATGCCTGAGAGGAACTGACGGGTGCTAACAGGCTTTCAGAATATTGGGAAGATCCCCGAGCTCAAACGGCGGATAGGGATGACCCTGGCGCTCCTTGCCGTCTACCGGATAGGGGCACACATCCCGACGCCCGGTATCAACAACCAGGCCCTGGCTGCATTCTTCAAGGCCGCGGAAGGGACGCTTCTGGGCCTTTTCGACATGTTCTCCGGTGGTGCGCTGAGTCAGCTTTCAGTGTTTGCCCTCGGGATCATGCCTTACATCAGTGCATCCATCATTCTTCAGCTTCTGACGGTCGTGATCCCTCAGTTGGAGCGTTTGAGCAAGGAGGGTGAAGCCGGAAGAAGGAAGATCACGCAGTACACGCGCTATGGAACAGTGGTGCTCAGCATCATCCAGGGATTCGGCATCGCTATCGGCTTGGAAGGAATGACGGGCCCCGGTGGAGAGATGGTGGTCCTGCATCCTGGGTGGGGGTTCCGCTTCATCACGGTGATCACTCTCACTTCCGGGACTGCTTTCATCATGTGGTTGGGCGAGCAGATAACCGAACGGGGTATTGGGAACGGCATCTCCTTGATCATTTTTGCAGGAATTGTGGCGGGAATTCCCAATGCCCTGGAAAGCTCGGTACGCTTGTTCAAGTCCGGGGAGATGAGCCTTTTCACTGTCGTGTTCCTCATCGTCATGATGGTGGCCGTCGTAGGCTTCATCATCTTTGTGGAACGTGGGCAAAGACGGATACCCGTTCAATATGCCAAGAGGGTCGTTGGCCGCAGAGTTTACGGCGGTCAGAATACGCACATCCCCCTCAAGATCAATACCTCCGGGGTCATACCACCCATCTTTGCCTCTTCGCTGATCATGTTTCCGGCAACGGTGGCCAATTTCTTCAAGGATATTCCGTGGCTGCAGTACATTGCCACAGCCATGTCCCCGGGGCACTGGATTTATCTCGTTCTTTACGTCGGTTTCATCATTTTCTTTTGTTTCTTCTACACCGCCATCGTCTTCAATCCCCTCGACGTGGCAGACAACATGAAGAAGTATGGCGGGTTCATCCCGGGAATTCGTCCTGGAAGGCCCACGGCGGAGTATATTGAGAAGGTGCTGGAGAGGGTGACGCTGGGGGGCGCCATTTACGTTTCTGCCGTGTGTGTGCTCCCTACTGTGCTCATCCAACGGTTCAACGTTCCCTTCTACTTCGGTGGAACCGCCCTTCTCATCGTGGTGGGTGTGGCCATGGACACTCTGGGGCAGATCGAAGCCCACATGCTTTCTCGCCATTACGAGGGATTTCTCAAGAGCGGGCGCATCCGGGGCAGACGTTGACGGCTGAAAGGGATGAGCGCTTGCCTTGAGCGTCATATGCTGGATTGTCAAGAACTGAACTTCACTTGAACATCCAACTGGAAAGGGAGGAGGAGGTCATGAACATCATTCTGTTGGGACCACCGGGAGCTGGCAAGGGAACCCAGGCCAAGCGATTGATCGACGAGTACGGGATTCCTCAGATATCTACCGGCGACATGCTCCGAGCGGCTCTCAAGGAAGGCACTCCATTGGGCCTCGAGGCCAAGAAATACATGGACCAGGGAGCGCTGGTTCCTGACAGTGTTGTGATAGGCCTGGTAAAGGAGCGGATTCTCAAGGATGACTGTGCGAAGGGATACATGCTCGACGGTTTTCCCCGCAATGTGAGCCAGGCTGAGGCTTTGGACAGTATGCTCGGAGAACTGAAGCAGAAGATCGACCATGTTGTGAGCATTGAGGTGCCGAGCAAGGAACTCATCGGGCGGCTAACCGGTCGGAGGACCTGCAGGAGTTGTGGAGCTGGCTTTCACGTGATGTTCGATCCTCCCAAGAAGGAATCTGTATGTGACAAGTGTGGGGGCGAGCTTTACCAGAGGGATGATGACAACGAGGCGACGGTCACGTCACGACTCAAGGTCTATGAGGATCAGACAAAGCCCCTCATTGATTACTACACCAAGCAGGCCAAGATACGACCCGTCGACGGGGTAGGGAGCATGGCCGATATCTTCGGGCGCATCAAGGCAATTCTCGGCTAGAGGGTCCACTCTTGATCGTTTTGAGATCTCAGCGGGAAATCGAGAAGATACGAAAAGCGTGTCT
>CAZURN010000287.1:0-1357 GCA_964623165.1 uncultured Syntrophobacteraceae bacterium | reverse complement strand
TCTTGATCGTTTTGAGATCTCAGCGGGAAATCGAGAAGATACGAAAAGCGTGTCTCATTGTGACTGAGATTCTTGAACGTCTTTGCGAGCAGGTGAGCCCCGGAGTCACCACATGGGATTTGAATGCCCTGAGCGAGGAGTTGGCGCGTAAGAATAAGGTCGAGCCCGCGTTCAAGGGGTATCATGGTTATCCCTTTGCCTTGTGCACTTCCGTGAACGAAGAGGTAGTCCATGGGATGCCCTCGAAGCGACGCCATCTGAAAGAAGGCGACATCATCAGCCTGGACTTCGGTGTCGTGTCAGAAGGCTACTACGGGGATGCCGCCTTGACTGTTGCTGTGGGGAAGATTGACGATGGCGCGATGCGGCTGTGCAAAGTCACCGAGGAATCGCTTTACGAGGGGATTCGGAGGGCGACCTTGGGGAACCGGTTGTCGGACATCTCCCATGCGATCCAAGAGTATGTGGAGGCGCGTGGCTTCTCGGTGGTGCGTGAGTTTGTAGGGCACGGGATTGGACAACAGCTTCACGAGAGCCCGCAGATTCCGAACTACGGTCCCCCGGGTAAGGGGGTCAAGCTGAAGGAGGGTATGGTGTTTGCCCTCGAACCCATGATCAACGAGGGGCGCCCGGAGGTGGAGATCCTTGAGGACCAGTGGACAGCTGTCACCGTCGACCGGAGGCGTTCGGCTCATTTCGAGCACACCATCGCAGTGACGCGCAATGGTCCCGACATTCTGACCCGGAATTGAATGGGCCTGTTTACAAAAACCGAATGGGGACTATAATGAACGTTTTAAGTGAGCTCAACTCACGTCCAAGGAGATAGTCAATAGCATGGCCAAAGAGGATGTCATCGAGGTTGAAGGCACTGTCGTAGAGACTCTTCCCAACGCCATGTTCCGCGTTGAGTTGCCCAACGGTCACAAGATCCTGGCACACATTTCCGGTAAGATGAGGATGCATTTCATCAGGATTCTACCCGGCGACAAGGTCACCGTGGAGCTGTCTCCGTATGACCTTACCCGGGGCCGCATCACGTACCGGTCCAAGGCCTAGGCCGTGGTTGCCGGTTCTTAGAGGGAGCAGAGAGTATGAAAGTGCGAGCTTCGGTCAAGCGCATCTGCCGCAAATGCAAGATCATCAGGCGGCACGGCATGGTGCGCGTCATCTGCGAGAATCCTAGACACAAGCAACGACAAGGTTGATTGGAGGAATGGGCATTGGCACGCATTGCAGGCATTGACCTACCCAAGAACAAGCGCATTGAGATTGCCCTCACCTATATTTACGGAATTGGGCGACCCACAGCACAGAAGATCCTCAACCAGGCCAACATCAACTGGGACACCAAGAG
>CAZURN010000286.1:0-4141 GCA_964623165.1 uncultured Syntrophobacteraceae bacterium | reverse complement strand
TCGGAAAAAAGCTCAGGGTCTGCGGAAAGGTGAGGAGCACCCCGTCGGCCCATCTTCCCAGTACGGCATTGAGTTGCCCGGGGATGCTGTTCTGTTCATGCAGGAAAATCTTGGTTGGGGCGATGCGCAAGGCCCGAAGGATGATCGCCGCCAGCATGATGGGAGCGCTGACATAACCTCCCGTTGCCACGATCCAGCGTGGGGCGAAACTGAAGAGAATCCAGGTGGACTGAAGCACGCCAATGCCGACGCGGCAGAGGAACCGCATGGTTCGGAAGGAAGGCCTCAGACCCGGAAAGCCCTCCGAAGACACAAACCGGAGGGGATAGCCAGCGCGGCGTACGATGACAGTCTCAGCTTTACCGCGGACACCCACATAGAGAAACTTGGTTTCCGGTTTTCTGTTCTTGATTCCTTCCGCGATGGCAAGAGCCGGGTTGACGTGTCCTCCGGTACCGCCGCCCGTGAGGATCACTCGCAGTTCTCCGGCAGCCGTGCGGCGCCACCGAAGAGAGCCATGCAGAATGGAAGCCGCCAAAAGCAGAACAAAAAGACTTGAAATGATTACGGTTGTCACAAATATCCAATCCACGCCGTGTGGGCGGTCTGTCGATTTTCCTGAAGGCTTGAGCTACGCAGTCTCCAGAGGTAAAAGCATCAGGCCGAGATGCCCCTATTTCCCGTGATGCGAAAGAAAAAGTCAACAAAAATGTCAATGAGTCCGAGCACCGTGGTGCTGCCATCAGGCTTGTTCAAGCCCCAATAGCACGATGGCCGGGCTGGATCATTCGGGACCAATTCACTTCAAGTGTTCCTCGATGTCCCTCCATGGCACAAAACCATCCCGCGCGAGACGAGGAAAAACCCCAGTGACGTCCACGATGGTGGAAGGGAGTCCTCTTGTACGTGTCTCGATGGGTCCCGCATCGAGAATGGCATCCACCTGGGACAGCAGACCCGGGGACAGGTTTTCCACCGCATTGGCAGGGGGCTCTCCCGACAGGTTGGCGCTAGTGGAAATGATGAGTCCTCCGGTTCCTGCGGCCAGAAGCCTTGCCACCGGGTGGGAAGAGATCCTCAGAGCCACCTTTCCTGTCGAAGCGTGCACGGGTTCGGGGATTTCCGGGGAAGCAGCCAGGAGCAAGGAGAGAGGGCCGGGCCAAAATGCGCGGGCCAAGCGCTCCGCCGTGTCAGGCCAATGGGCCGCTGCTCTGAGGACAGACTCCATGTCAGCGGCGATGAGGGGCAGAGGCTTGTTTCTGTCCCTGCCCTTTACCGAGAAAATGCGATGAATGACCGCAGGCTGAAATGGATCGCCTCCCAGCCCGTAGAACGTCTCGGTAGGATAAAGAAGGATCCCGCCCTCCTTCACTCGGGAGGCGGCATGTTTCATTGTTTCCAGACAGGGCGAGTCCGGGTCGATCTTCCAGATTTCCGGCAGATGGAACGGTGGCAAAGTCCCTACCCTCTTTCCCTGTTGGAGAGGTATTCCTCGAGCTTCCTCCTCTTCTTTACCGTGACGTCCTCGGCCATCTGCCGCTTCATGTCCTTGAGGAGATTGGCAAGCCGCGCATCATGAGTTGCCAGGATCTGCGCGGCAAAAATGGCCGCGTTCCTTGCCCCGCCCCTGCCGATTGCCATAGTGGCGACGGGGATTCCCGGGGGCATCTGCACAGTGGAAAAAAGACTATCGAGGCCTTGAAGGGGTGACGAGTCGATGGGCACGCCGATCACCGGCAGTATGGTCGC
Source organism: uncultured Syntrophobacteraceae bacterium (assembly GCA_964623165.1). GTDB lineage: Bacteria > Desulfobacterota > Syntrophobacteria > Syntrophobacterales > Syntrophobacteraceae > JAAYUJ01. The sequence goes on along the minus strand of CAZURN010000286.1, from coordinate 2,392 downwards.
TGCAGCGATGACGCCGGCAAGGTGGGCCGCCCAGCCCGCACCGGCGATGATCACTTGGAGCCCCCTGTCCGAAGCCTGCCGCGCATACTCTGCGCTCTCCTCGGGAGAACGGTGGGCTGAAAGGATCCTCGCCTCATAGGGAATTCCAAAATCATCCAGCGCCCTGAAAGCCTCTTCCATCACAGGAAGATCCGAATCGCTGCCCATGAGGATGCCAACCTTGGGTGTATCGCTCATCATGCCATTCCCTCGATGACTGGATTATTCTATTGGCGAGGGCACACAAGACCGCGTTCCAACTCCGACTCTGGACTGCCAATCTGCCAAAGCCGGGGTCCAGGTGTGCTCTCTGGATCACGGGACCAGCCCGGAATGACGGGTGTGCGTGTCCGTCGTTTGTTTCAGTGGCGATTCAATTGCACAGAACATAGGGCTCTTCCCGCTCCGGTCTATTCCCTCCCGATGTCTTTCCTGTAGTAAATGCCTTCGAAATGGACCTTTTCCATTTCTCGAAACGCCGTCTCTCGGGCTTCCGAAAGCGTGTCGCCGCGGCTTACGATGCACAGGACCCGTCCACCCGTGGTCAGGAGTTGTCCCTTGGAGTTCCACTCAGTCCCCGAATGGAACACGAGGCAGCCTTCGTCGATGTCATCGACACCCTGGATGGGCAGTCCGATCTTGTAACGGTCCGGATAGCCTTTGTACCAGCCCTTCTTTCCCTTGGTCGGGCCGCTCACCGCGATGAGACAGAGCCGATACGCCGGGTTCCATGTCGGCTGGACGCCTCGGAGCTTCCCGGTGAGAATGGCTTCACACACGTCCACCAGGTCCGTTTCCAGTCGGGGAAGAATCACCTGGGCCTCGGGGTCCCCCAGCCGGATGTTGATCTCCAGCACATGGGGATTGAGCCCCCCCGATGCATCTTCTGTGAGCATGAGTCCGAGATAGAGGATCCCTTTGTAGAGAATGCCGTGCTTCTCCCTCACGCCGTGGATGAGCGGTTCCGCCACGCGGGACATGATGGTTTCCACGAGGGAATCCGACAGCCAGGGGTGAGGCGAATAGGACCCCATGCCCCCGGTGTTCTTTCCTTCGTCGTTGTCCCTGGCCCTCTTGTAGTCCTGAGCGGCCACCATGGGAACCAGGCTGTAGCCGTCCGTGAAGGCGAAGAAGGAGAGTTCCCTCCCATAAAGCCGCCTCTCGATGTCCACCCGGGAACCTGCATCCCCAAACACCCTGTCCACCATGATCTCGTGAATGGCCTTCTCAGCATCCTCCACGGTGGAACAGACCAGGGACCCTTTGCCTGCGGCGAGGCCGTCGGCCTTGACCACGACCGGGTAGCCCACCTGCCGGACATAGGACCTGGCCTTGTCTGGATCGGCGAACACCTCGAAATCGGGCACGGGAATTCCCAGGTCACGGAGAATGACCTTGGCGTCGCATTTGCTCGATTCGAGAAGGCTCGCGGCCTTGTTTGGCCCGACGATGGGCATGCCCTGGCTTTCGAAGAGGTCAACGATGCCTGCAGAAAGGGGCTTTTCAGGGCCCACGAAGGTGAGATCTACTCCCTCCTTCCTGGCAAAGTCAGCCATTTCCTCGATGGTCTTCAAGTTCACACAGGTGGCGATCCGGCTGATTCCGCCGTTGCCGTGGGCAACGAAGACCTGCTTCACCCGGGGGCTCTGGGCGAACTTCCATGCGATGGCATGGTCCCTGCCTCCGCTTCCGATCACAAGTACCTTCATGGGACCGTCTCTCTCTTCTGTGATGTGTGAGGATGATCGGGCGCTCCCTGGGAGCCTCAATACCCTGGCCTCAAGGTTTCGGCGGGTCCATCGATAAGCAAAATGGCGGGGATCATCCCGCCACCGCCTCTTGAACCAAATTCCATATCTTCCTTCGAGTCAACTGCCCTGGACTATTCCCTGCAGATACTCGCAGATGTTTTCATCGTAAGCGTGGGTGAGGCAGAAAGCCTTGCACGCAAGCTTGAGGCTGGTCTCGGTGGAAACACGGCCGCCGAGGCGGTTCATTTCCTCAAGGATCGAGGGGTAATCACCCGGGTCAGTCACGACCGCCACGTAACGGTTGTTCTTGGCTGCTGCCCGGATGATGGTGGGGCCTCCGATGTCGATGTTCTCGATGGCCTCTTCGAGGGTGCAGCCCGGCCTGGCCACCGTCTTGGCGAAGGCGTACAGGTTCACGACCACCATGTCGATGGGGTCGATCCCGTGGTTCGCCATAGTTTGCACGTGAGCCGCGTTGTCCCGGATACCAAGAATACCGCCGTGGATTTTTGGGTGAAGCGTTTTGACGCGGCCGTCGAGCATTTCGGGAAATCCCGTGTACTCGGACACCTCGGTGATGTCCACGCCGTTGTCCCGGAGGA
>CAZURN010000285.1:0-4164 GCA_964623165.1 uncultured Syntrophobacteraceae bacterium | reverse complement strand
TGGCCTTGCGCTTCACCCCGGGGGTGCACAAGCTGATCGCTCTCCCCAAGATGATTGAGGAACTCGTTTTGGAAAGCCGTTTCCTTTTCCGTGAGAGGGTCTCTCGGGACCACCCCGGCGCCGTCACATTCTATCGCATGAGCGAGGGCATCCCCACCCAGACCCTTCTTGACAACATCCTCTTTGGAAAACCCAGGGTGGATCAACCTGGGGCGCAGGACCGAATCCAGGAAAGCCTCATGCGGCTCCTCGTGGAAGAGGATCTGCTGGAACAGATCGTTGCGTTGGGCCTCGACTTCAGGGTGGGCACCCGGGGAGACCGACTATCGGGGGGGCAGCGACAGAAGCTGGCCATTGCCCGCGTGCTGCTCAAGAAACCACCCATCCTCATCCTGGACGAGGCGACGGCAGCCCTCGACAATGCGTCCCAACAACGCATCCACAATTTGCTGGACAGCCGATGGAAGGGAAAGAGCACACTGATTTCGGTGTTGCACCGACTGGATACCATCGGACACCAAGACAAGGTGGCGGTTATGAAGGCCGGGAGAATCATCGAGATGGGAACCTACGATGAGCTCATGGCTCATAAAGGAGTGTTTCATGAACTCGTCCACGGCGCAAACTCAGGTCGATAGTGAGTACAGGGCGAACCAGGGTGCCCTCATGCAGGTCCCGCTATTTGCGGGGCTCGCCCCGGAACCGCGAAAACTCCTCGCCTATCTGTGCACTCGGGCACGATTTCGGCCTGGGGAAGTGATTTTCCGGGAGGGGGATATGGAGGGAGCAGCATACATCCTGCTCGAGGGGACGGCCACATTGACCGTTGCAAGAGGCGGCAATGAGGAGCCCCTCCGGGTGCTGGGCGAGGGGGAGTTCATCGGAGGGCTCTCCCTGTTGGCAGACATGAAGCGGCTGTTTTCCCTGACGGCGAGCTCGCCCGTGACCTGCCTCATGCTGTCGGGTGAAAAATTCAGGAAGACAGGGGAACAGTACCCCGAGATTTATCGCGATGTGGTCGAAGCGATTGCCCTTGCCATCGGGACGTGGGAAGTCAGACTAATGGATGCACTCATACGCCAGGGGTCCCAATGCATCAAGTTCCTCGGCGCAAGCCTGCTGTAAAAAAGAACTCGCGCAGCAGACGTCATGGGCCTCCTTCACTGCTTGGCTTCGTAGTCTGCCGCTTCTTTCAGCCCCACCTGCCTGAGCAATGAGGCCCTCTGCCTGCGGTGGATGGAATTGCCCGGCTTTCCAGCAATGAGATCCGCCAGGGCTGTAAGGGCGTCATACCAGAGACCAGCTTCGGCATAAACAAGAGGGGCTTTTGTCGTGCCTGCCCGCTCCAGCCTGGTTTTGACCCCAGCCTGAAGATCGACTCGTAGAATTTCAGCACCCGAAATGATGTCCTTCGACCGTTGTTTTGGATCAGCGACCAGTGCCACGAACCACTCATACTGAACATCCTTTTTCAGGCGAATCCCGAAATCGGCCAACCGGATGCAGTGCACTCCCGGCTGAGCCGATTGTGCCACCTGCGTCTCCACCAGCGGTTTTGCGGCCCTTGCCTCGATAATGGTGAATTCCACGGGGTGTCTTGTGGGCTCTGACAAGAACCAGCAGAGAACAGGCTGCTCCTGGACTGTGAGCCCCGTGTGGTCGGGCGCGAGGGCCCACAGGATTTGGGGTTCTGCACCAGGACCGCGTGTGCCCCCCCCGATTCGACCACTGGGTGCCCCGCGTAAAGGGGGTTTGTACGTGGGCATTTCACCCATGGGTTCCCAGACGTTTCCCCTGGTCACGGAAATTCGCGGTGGTCTGCTTTCCGTCATCTGATTGGTGCTGTATTGTGCGTTTCTTTCCTGGCTTTCCGCTGCGATACCCGGCAGCAGAGTGATCCAGCCGAGTATCGCGGCAAGAAGCAAAATCAGGGTCACTTGATGCTTCTTCATCGTCTCTCCTCCTTGGGTCGACCAGCTGGGTCAGCACTCCTCTTTCCGGTCACCCGGTAAATGGAAATCTCCCGTTCAAGGCCCCTCAAGCGAACTTTCCCGATTTCCGCTGCATTGAAGTGATCCTTCACGTAATGCATGGTTGCATCCCCCACGAGGATTCGGCAAGGACTTCCAGGGCAGTGGACATCGAACAGGTCCTTGTCGAAGCTCTCCAGTCGCGATGCCGCATTCACAGTGTTTCCCACTGTGGTGTACTTGAGCCGTTGCGCGCTCCCGAGAGCACCAGCCACGACCGGTCCCGTGAGGATTCCCACGCGCAATCCGACGTCGGGCAGGTTGAGTGCCCGCCACCGGGCGTTGAGCCCAATCATGGCTGTCTCCATGGCTAGAGCACAGTCCACCGCATTGATGGCATCCTGCCTGATTTCGTCTTCGCTGGTGCGAGGCACGGGAATACCGAAATCAGCCTTGATTCCGTCCCCCGCGTAATCGTCGACAACGCCCCCGTATTTGGACACCAGGCTCGCCATGGTCTCCATATACATGTTCAGCCAATCGATGAGCTCCAGCGGGTCCATGGTCTCGGCAATGGCAGTGAAGCCTTTCAAGTCTGAGAACAGGGTCGTGGTCACCAGTTTTTGAGTTCGAGGCCGTCCCCCGTCCAGGAATGTGCCGCGCTGCTGCCAAATGCTTTCCGCCACCTCCTTGGAGACATATCTGGAAAAGAGTTGCATCAGGAATGCCCGCTCCCGTTTCTCCCGATTCGACATGGCAGCCGTCACAAGGGCGGTGGAGGCAAGCTGGCCCATGGCAGGGGCCACAAGGGGAATCCACCACCCACCCATGAAGGCCACATGGACGAAGAGGCTTAGGGTCAACTGGCCACACGAAGTGAGAGCTGCGAGGCGCCATGGCGACCGGACCCACACCCCAATTCCCCCACCAACAAGGCTCCAGAATAGAATCCATGCGATTTCCCGCGGTTCACTCGCGATCTTGATCGGCTGGCTCTCTCCGAGTCCGAACCTGATCAGCTGGCTTGCGATGTGAGCGTGGAGGGTGATCCCCGTGACTTGCTCATCAGCTTGGAGATGGCGACTGTAAGGCGTGTAGAAGAAGTCTTTCACATCATGAGCGACCACACCGATGATCACGATTTTACCATGGATTGCATGCGGATCCACGCTTCCGGATAACAGGCTCGAGAGAGAGAATCTTGGAAATGAGCTTGGGGCCTCTTTGTAATCAATGAGAAACTGGTATCCACGGGCGTCAGATCCGACATATGCGCCGTCGTTGGACTCAAGAGGCCGGATCGTGGTCTGCCCGAGTCGGAGGAGTTCAGGGTGGAGGACATCAGGCCGGGGCGTAATCCCCTCCTCCTTCAGGTAGAGTGAGGCAACCCGGAAGGCAAACGAATAGCCGACGGTTTCCCCGTCGTCCAGAAAGAGCAGGGCTCTTCGCACGACCCCGCCCCGGTCCACAAGGATGTCATTGAAGCCAGCCTGTTCCGTGTCTTCCAAGACCGGGGGGGGAGGTATACCTCCAGTCCCGAATTTCATGGCCACAATGATCTGTTTGTTTTTCGCCAGGATTGCATCAAGTTCTTCGCGGCCCGGAGGGACAGGGATGTCCCGGTAAATGTCGACGCCAATTGCCCGTGGCTTGTGGCGCATGAGGATCTTGAGTGCCTGCACGAGGGAGGCGTCGGGCAGGGGCCAAAATCCTTGTTCCTGAATGTCGTCTTGGGTAACCCCTATCAATACGATTCGGGAACTCAGGTCCTTGACTTTCGGCAGCAATCCGACAGACCAGTCATAGGCAGCCAGTTCGAGCGGTTCAAGATGGCCCGAAGCGCGCAAGGCAACGACCAACAATCCGACGATGGCGCTGATGAAGAGAGCGACCATTGGAGAGGATCGCATATGCCTGGACAATAACGTCAAAGAATGCATCTCTCGAAGTCAGTCTTGCTCGCCGTTGCTCGAAGGGCACTCACCGGGATGACGGCCCGGTCGCCTTGCGGTCTCGTTTCAGTTGGCGTTTTCCAGGCCGGAGCCTCTTCATTGGCTGTACAGTTTCGACGTCTTCATTCCCCGGTGAGGGTCACGACCACTTTGCGTTCTCTTCCCTTGATGTCGCATTCGAGATGAAAGATCTGCTGCCATGTCCCCAGGACCAGCCTGCCGTTGCTCACGGGCACCGTCAG
>CAZURN010000284.1:0-4181 GCA_964623165.1 uncultured Syntrophobacteraceae bacterium | reverse complement strand
GCGAAGGTGTTCCGGAAGGTTTTTCTGAAGGAAGCTCCTGAAGGAAAAGGCCGTCGAAAACACATGGTCTGACGCGCGAATGGGCAACAAGCCGTTCGAGTCAACCAGTTCGAGCTTGACACGGATCTTTGCAGCCGCCGCAGCAACCATGCGCGGCAGGAAGAAGCCCGGAAACTCGTCTGTCACGACCACGCAGGCTTCCGCTGCGAGACTTTCAAGAAGCCCTTTTCCCTGCCCCTGCTCTGTCTCAATAAACGGCACGTAAGTGACCGGTCTGTCGGCCAGAGCCATCCAGTTCTGGGCCATGCCTTGAAGAATGAACCGGTGGAGCCTTTCGCTGGCCCAGGGATAGTCACACCGAAGGGCTTCCAGAATGACGAGAGGTCTGCCGAATTCCTCCGCCCATTCGACTGCGCGTTGAAGACTGAAATTCCATCGGGTTCTTCTGAACGCGGTCATCCAGTAGAGCACGTAAGCTCCACCTGCATTGACCTGACGGTCATTTGCCGCCCTGATGCGAATCTCCGGTACCATGGTGTGGCAGGCTCCTGTGTAAAATATGCCATGTTCTGCCGGCCACTCGTATGGAGGCTGGCCGGAATGCTTCAAGGGCTTTCGGTGCAAACGGGCATCCCGTGATGCGGATCTGGATCTGCTGAGGGTCACGGCCAAAGGCCAATTCCACAATCATCACAGGGAAGCGTCCCTGTGGCGGCGCCTTCCGCATTGGTTGTTGCTCTCATGGTGCAAATGGGTTAGAGGTTTAGACATTCGGCTTTCTGCTTCATTGCCGGGTGTTCCTGCATGAAACCCTCAACCATGGAGAGCCAACGACTCACCTTGCACAGTGGCCAAAATAAAGATTCCCATGCGAGGGACTTCTGGTCAAGGGTTTCTGATTGCGTTTGAGTGAAGCGACGGGCGTTGGGGAATCCTTGGAACCGTTGTGTTTGATCCCTGCAAGAGGAGATTCGATAAGCATGTTCAGCCCCGAGAGCCTCATTGGACAGCAGATTGATCAGTTTCGACTCGATCAATTCGTCGCCAAGGGCGCCATGTGTATCGTGTACAAAGCGTTTGACACAGTCTTGGTGCGAACGGTCGCCTTGAAGCTGATCCCCAAACGTGTGATGGACGGACTGTCCAACGAGGACACTGCCAGGCTGGAAGAGGCACGCAAGAGACTCATCCAGGAAGCGAAAGCGGCGGGGCGTCTGTCTCACCCCAACATCGTCACCATCCATTCCTACGGGCAGACAGAAGAATTCGAGTACATTTGCATGGAATTTGTCTCGGGTCAGACCCTCACCCAAATCCTGAATGAGCGGAAGACCCTTGGGGTTGGGGAAGCCATCGGGATCTTCCAGCAGGTGCTGATGGCTCTCGACGTGGCCAACCGGGCACACATCGTTCACAGGGACATCAAACCGGGCAACATCATGGTGACCGATGACGGAATTGTGAAGGTCATGGATTTCGGCATCGCCAAGCTCCCGTCTTTTTCCATGACCACGACCGGAACGGTCCTGGGCACTCCGTATTACATGTCCCCCGAACAGATCACGGGGCAGGAAGTTGACATCCGGTCGGATATCTTCTCCCTGGGAGCTGTCCTCTACCAGGCGCTCACGGGTGAGAGGCCGTTCGAGGCCACCAATACGGCAACCCTGGCCTACAAGATCGTACAGGTGGAACCCATCCCACCGGATGTCGTCAACATTCATATCCCCCACCCCCTTGGAAACATCGTGCGCAAGGCACTGGCCAAGAACCCGGCCGACCGCTTTCAGGACCCGCTTGAAATGCTTCGGGCGATCCGCGCAGCCAGACTTGATGGACCTCATGGGCGGTCTGCCAATTCTGCGTCGGCAGTAACTGCCGCGGTCGACCCTGATTCCCCCCGTTCAGCTGCCGCCGGCGAATTCGGAAGGGATTCCAATGGGGGGGAACCATCGTCCGTAGGCCCATGGCTCACTCAAGAGGCCACATCCCAACCGCTGGCTTCGGGGCTCCCCCACTCCGGTTCCGTGTCACATTCCGAGGGAATCCTTGGCTCAGAGACCTCCGAAAGTGCGGAGAAGGCCGGGGAAGGCATTCATGCGGAGGCTTCGGCGGACGGGGCCGATGGGGCATTCAGGGACCCGGCGGGGCCCGGCTCCCCCGGCGAGGATGGTTCGAGTGATCTTGCCGTCATCAGGGCAACCTCCAACGACGTCCCCATGTCCTATATTCCCCCCAACAGGCGGGGAGGGCGCGATCAAAGGTCTGCGTCCTATTCCAGGTCTTTCGGCCTGGTTGCTCTTCTGGTTGTTCTGGTCGGGTTCGGCATATATGCGGGACTCAAGGTTCCCAACAAGCCCCGGACTCAAATACAGCAGACTGTCCAGGTCGGGTCTCCCGAATCCAGGCAGTCACAAATTGCCGGTCCCTCCGCAAATCTCTCTGATGATATCCGGGGACGGGTGAACATGATGGTTGAAGACGCCAAGGCCCGCTTAGAAGACAACACCAACGGTGCCCAGTCCCTCCTGGAAAAGGCCATCGCTCAGGATCCCAGGCATTTTGAGGCCCACAGTATTCTCGGAAAGCTGCTCATCAGCAAGCAAGACTTTCAGGGGGCCATTCAGGCATATCAGGGGGCCATCCGCATCAATGGGCAGTCTGCGGACGCTTACTTCAACCTGGGCTATGCCTACATGGCCATCGGGGATTTCGATTCGGCCATCGCCAGTTACGAGTCTTGCTGGGCACTCAAGCCCCCGTATCAGGATGAAGTGCTCACCAATCTGGCCATCAGCTACTTGAAGAAGAACCAGTCGGATCGGGCTCATTCCTTGTTCAAGCAAGCTCTCGACTTGAATCCCGACAACCCGGTGGCCCGGAATTACCTTGAAACAGCCGGGGCCTTGCCGACGGCACTTCAGGCTCATCTACAGCCTCCACAGTCCAAGCCGCTGGAACCTTCCATTCCAGGTCCTGCCCAGATGTCTGCGGGTGTTCAGGGCGAAGTGTTCATCCCACCAGCAGTGAGAGGTTCGGTGGATTCCCTGGTCAACCAGGCGAAGATGCAGTTCGACACCAATGCGGAGAATGCCCAGAAACTCCTTGAGGAAGCCATCGCCCAGGATCCCAGGCACTTCGACGCGGTCTTTCAACTGGGTCGGCTGCTCACCTTCCGAAAGGATTACAGTGCGGCCATCCAGCGATACCAAGCGGCCCTTTCGATCAACAATCAGGCCCCGGACGTCTTTTTCAACCTCGGTTATGTTTACATGAGCCTCAAGGATTATGATTCAGCCATCGTGAACTACGAGGCATGTCGGGCCCTGTCCCCCCCATACCAGGATGAAGTCCTGACGAACCTGGGCATCAGCTATCTCAAGAAGAACAATCTTCAACATGCCCAGTTTCTCTTCAAACAGGCCATGGAGTTGAATCCCAAGAACACCATCGCACGCAACTACCTGAAGAACCTTGAGAGGAGCCAAAAGGGCATGATGAGCTCTGTTTCCAGCGATGCGGTCCAGGGGAAAGCCTTTTCCGCTTATGGTGAAACAGGAAAGGCGAGTGCTCTGCAACTGGTCCCATTGGAGGGGAAATACTCGGTGAGAGGCGTCAATTCCAGTGGAAACCCTTACGTCGGCACTGCCACCATTGGAAAGAAGGGCGATTCGTTCACCATGACCTGGAATATTGGGGGCAAAGTCTTTACGGGGGATGGAAGCCTTTCGGAAGGAAGGCTGACGGTCAACTGGAAGAATGAGGAAGGCCTTCGTGGGATTGTGGTGTACACGGTCAGAGATGGAGGGGTGCTGCAGGGTGAGTGGGCCGATGGGCGTGGGGCGGAGACCTTGACCCGGCTCCGGTAGGTCCTTCATGAGGGGGGATGGGCGATTTTGTCTCCCCTGTGCCGGGGCAATGAGGACAATGGTCGGCTTTCTTGGAAACTTCGGAGGGTTGAAAATGGAAAAAGAATGGAAACGCTGGCGCTCGATCGCCTTGGCAGCCCTGCTCCTTGTGTCCATTGGATGCGTGACATCGACCAACGATGAGATCAGGGCCAGGGTCAACATGCCTCCCCCGGTGCTGGAGCAGCCCGAATTCCTTTATCACAGGGCCATGGCAGGGGAGACTTTTGCCAGCATATCCAAGTGGTACTCGGGCGAGGAGGGCAAGTGGCG
>CAZURN010000283.1:0-4192 GCA_964623165.1 uncultured Syntrophobacteraceae bacterium | reverse complement strand
AGCAGTTCGCTGAAATCTACCTCAAGAACCGCCAGTTCAGCGCCAAGGACTACCCAGTGCCCGAAAGCCTGCTCAGGGATGGAGAGTGATCCCTCTGGTGTTCCGCATCAAGGAGGTTGTGAATGATTCTTTCTGAAGTTCCCTTGTTCCGCAACTTGGCAATGGTTATTAGACTTGAGTGGCGAATGCGTCACAGGTGCGGGTCAGAGAGTCATGTCCGTATTGGCAAGATCGATTGAACCCCTGATGAGTGTGAAGTGTGACAAGGTGAGGAGAGTTCCATGAACGAAGACAAGACCGTGTGTCCTCATTGCGGTGTGCGGATGAAGAAGTGGAGGACACCGCCCCTATCCACCTGGTCTGCAGACTATTTCTATGTCTGTTTCAATGATGAATGCTCCTATTACATCCGTGGCTGGAAACACATGGAGCAGACAACGAAAACCGCGTGTTCCTACCGGCATCGGTACGACCCAGAGACAGGGGCCAGTGGTCCTCTTCCCGTGTGGGCGCCGGACGCCGGGCGAGATGAAATCATCGAGGATTAGTTAGAGCCAATCAGCGGCAATTCCTGAGGCATTTCCTCCACTGAAACGAGGGTAGGGGTGTTAATCTACCGTCGTTTCAACTTGATTCCAAGTTGCACGGATGATCCGCCGCCACCTGTATCCAACCTTGGCATCAGACTTGAATAATCCTGATGTTTCCAGCCAGGAATGGCTACCCTCCATTGGTCATTCCGGGGGAATCCAGAATCAGGGTTTTTCAATGCTTTCCGGGTCTTTTGGCCCTGGCGCACCTGAGGAGCGTCGCTCTCTACGCGGTTTCCTTGCGCAGTGTCAGGGTGGGCTTGCCTAGCAGGGAGAAGCCGAGCCACCTGAAAGCAAGCTTCAATAAGGCCCGGTCATCCGCCTGTAGTTCTGATGCTTCCTCCTCGCCAATATCAAAAAGCTGCAGGAATCGCCCTCCGAAAACAAAATCCCGGAATTTTCCCATGTCATAAGAGGCCATGAAAAACATCTGCCGCTGCTTTTCGGTGAGGGCCTTCTTGCTCAAGGAATTGTCCGTGATGATCTCCATCCAGAGGTTGTTCATGTCGTGATAGAGATCCAACCCCTGATCCGAGACCCATTCCTCAAGCGTCCAGGAACGGTCCTCTTCAAACCCACGGCAATGCGCTTCCTGGAGCACAAAGAAATTCTCGATAACAGTGCCATGCAGCTTGTGCAACCTCGATGCCCGCGCAATGGGGTATATCCTGCAGGCACCGGGTCGATCCGTATAGACGCCGCAACCCTTGGGAGAGACAAAGGGGCACGTCCTGCGATCATCATCCTGCATCGCCAGATGAATCATTGGAAGGCCACGCGTTTCGTCGAAATGGATCTCGCAGTATTCATCGAGAAAATTCTCGGCCGTCATGTTGAGCTGTGACTTCAACCGAACAATGTCGTATGGGGTCAACATGAGTCTGAGGTCTCGACAACATTCGGTAAAGCAGGGGACCGACGGGTGGCATGCGAAGCGGAATTTCCCGTCCTTCAATGGATGGAGCTGGTCCTGAATGGATTTGGGCGCGGTGTCCCTGAGTGACATGGTGTTTCTTCCTGTTTTACGGTACCGACACTGGCTGGAGTTCCTCCAACTGGCTTCGGATGTACTGAAACGCAAGTCTCAGAAGGGTTTCATCGTCTTCCTTGGCTTGTGCCAGAAGGTCCTCTTCGATCTCGTAGAACGCAAGGATTCGGGGGTCTTCCAGAATCTTCTCAAATCGGTCCAAATCGTAAGCCAGGAAGAGGATCTTGCCGAGTCCAGGCCCCATGGTCTTTCCGCGCAGGAAACTCTCGGGCATCACTCCCTGAAACAGTTGCTCCATGGCGACGAAGGGGGCCACACCCTGGTTCGCGAGCCACTCGTCCACCTCCATGGAGGCGTTCTCCAGGAGTCCGAGACAACGCTCCTTGCCGACGATCAGCCGGTAGACCCCGTTACCCGGAGCGAGATCCAGCGGGTACATGCGGCATGCCCATGGACGGTCGCCGTAAACGGTACAGCCGTCATCGCTGACAAGTTTGCAGTAGAGGGTTTCGGGATCCATCTTGAGTTGGACCACGGGGATGTGGTTGGCACCGGCCAAGTAGTGGATGGTGTGCCTGGCAAGAAATTCGGCGGACCCCAAACCCGTTGCGTGCCGCAAGCGCAAGACATCGTAAGGGGTGAGAAAAATGTTCACATCCCTGCAGCAGTGAGTGAAACAGGGAAGTGAATCGTGACATCTGAATCGAAATCGGTCCTTGCCACCGAAACTGGGTTCGGCGTCTTCCTGTTGCCTGGATTGCATCGTGTTTCCTCGTTGACCGTTTTGCCGGGCTCCCCCAGGGGCCCAGTTCGGCCCCTGGGGGGGATCGCTTCATCTCAAAAGCAATGAGGCTCGGAAATTCCTGAAATTAGGATTCCCATGAACCAGTTTCTCGACAGTGTGCAGGGCTTCCACATCCTCACAAGCGATGAATCTGCAATCGCATTCACGACTGCAGTCCTTGCAGAAGTAATCCTCCTCCAGAGCGTTTCCGCATGCGCAGAAAGGCTCCATGACCAATTCCCCATTCTCCCAATGAGCCCAGTAATAATCCAGTAACTGAGATTTCAATTCTTCAAGGCTGACAGGCATTCCTGAGAAACTCCTTCACAACTTGAGGTGTTATTTGGACGCACCCTGCATCAAGACTTCCGACAGTTCCAGGATTTCCAATGAATCCTGTTTGTCGAGGCTCTTGCAGGCATCCGTGAGCATGTTGACGCAGTAGGGGCATGATGTGGCAAGGATCTCTGCGCCCTGGTCTGATGCATCGTGGATACGCAGCTCACCGAAGCGTTCCCCCATGGGAACCTCCCCCCAGATGCGTCCTCCTCCCCCCGCACAACAAAGGCTCATTTCTCTGGACCTTTGCAGTTCAATCCTCTGGACGCCTTGCAGTGAATGCAAGAGATTGCGGGGAGGATCGTACAGCCCGGCGTGGCGGCCGAGGTAACAAGGATCATGAAAAGCCACCTTTTTGTCCATCGGCCCGGAGAATGCCAGTTTGCCCCCAGCAACCAACTGGTCCAGGACCTCGGTGTAATGGAACACCTCCCATTCCCCGCCAAGCTCGGGATATTCGTTCTTGAAAGTCCAGTTGCAGTGGGGAGAGGTGGTGATGATTCTCCGAACCCCTTTGCCATTGAAAAGGTTGATGTTGCTTTCAGCGAGCTTCAGGAAGAGCTCCTCGTCCCCCACCTTGCGCATACTCTCCCCACAACAGCTCTCCTCGGCGCCGATGACACCAAAGCTGACGCCAGCTCGGGCGAGGAGGTTCGCAATGCTTCGGGCGATTTTTGTGCTCCTCGGATCATAGCAGGAATGGCAGCACACGAAGAGGAAGTATTCCGTGTCCGGGCCAAACGAAGGTATGCTCAGCCCTTCCTGCCATTCTGTCCGCTTCTCCCGGGGTCCGGACCAGGGATTTCCGTTGGCGTGAGCACTCCCAAGGATGGGCCGGAGATTCGCCGGCGCCATGCCCGCACCCACGATGCTCGCCCGCATGGCCCGGACATTGTCCACGATCTTGACGCCCCGGGGGCAGTTGGTCTGGCACATGCTGCACGTGGTGCATGCAAAGAGCACTTTTTCGTCTTCGAAACCTTCCATTCCCATCTGACCAAGGCGCTGCATATGGCGGATGTTGAACTCCTCGGAAGTCTCACCTGGAACGAGCCTCCAGGGACATAAATTGGTGCAGAGGCCACATTGCATGCACCAATTGATGGTTTCCGCTCCCATCTCACTGATGTACTCTCTCATTTCCAAGGAAACGCTTTTCGGTTCCATGTCCTGGTTCTCCATGCCTGGCAGAGGCGACTGCCCGCAGCCGGCCTCATGATTTCGATGCGTTGTGCCTCAACAGTCTTCAGTGGACGGCCTCGAGGTTTGAAACCCAACGGCAGGGGAGTACGCCTCAGTATCCCTTGTAAGGGTTTGGGCCACACTCAGCCAGCCTAGCCGCGAAGTCGTCGAGGATCTCTGGAATTCTCGGGTAATCCGCGATGGAGAGTTGCTCCAGGCGCACCCGGTCAGACTCGAGAACCAGCCTGTTCAGAGTTTCCTGTATCTTGGTCATGCGGATGTTGGCCAGTTCGCTTCCCTTGATGAAGT
>CAZURN010000282.1:0-4212 GCA_964623165.1 uncultured Syntrophobacteraceae bacterium | reverse complement strand
ACAATGTGGGGGAAGACAACGCCGATGCCCACATGAAGCGGCAGATCATGGGGCGTGAGGTGGTGGTAGCCATTACCGGGGGGAAACTCGACCTCGGGCCCTGGGAACAGATCTTTTACGGGGAGTTCGACGGCAAGAGGCGAAAACGCGCCCTGGTGAAGATCATCGGGGAATGAGAGGGAGCGGCACTCGCGGACACCCCACACGAACAGCCCTTGAGCGCATCACGCAGACAGCTTCTCACCGGCGGCGAGGTTTTCGAGACCATCCCGGTCCAGAATAGTGATCCTGCGCCCTTCGACCCGGATAAGATCCTGCTGGCTCATTTTCGCCAGGATCCGAGACAGGGTCTCGGGGATAGTTCCCAGGAGGGCCGCCAGCTGGCTCTTGGTGATGTCTAGGTCGAAACGGTTCGAATGCGTGTTTCGGCCGCTCAGGTAGAGGAGATAGGCCGCAAGCCTTCCCGGCACCTCCTTCAGAGAAAGATCCTCGATGAGGTGGGTGAACAGGCGCAGCCTGCGGGAGAGCACCCCGAGCATGCTGAGGGCGAGGGAAGGCTCTTTTTGGATGAGCGTGATCAGCGCATCCCTTGGAAGGAACAGGGACCGGCTTGGCTCGATGGCTTCCGCATGAGCCGGATAGCGACCTCCCGCGAAGACGGGCACTTCACCGAAAACCTCTCCCGGACCAAAAATGTGGAGGATCTGTTCCTTGCCGTCCAGGGACAGCTTGAATATCTTGATTTTTCCCGAGATCAGGACATGCATGCCTTCCGCAGGCATCCCCTCGGAGAAGAGGATCTGCCCCTTACGAAACTTTTGCTCTCGCACAAGGCTCGCCAACTCGTCCAGTTGGTCCCTGGGCAGCCCCTCGAACAGCACGCTTCCAGCCAGATGCTCGACCGCTTTCATCCCTTCCCCCTCCGAGTGACGCAGAACATAGCACTTCCCCAGGAATGGCGTCAAAGCGAATCACACAACGATTTTGGTCACCACTCCACAAGAAGACGCTTCCTGGATGACAAAACACTGGGACGTGCTCAAGCCCATGGGATGCGGCAGCGGGACGCTGAGCCATCCAACTTCAGTAATTTGAATGGCTTTCTTGATTTAGATCAAGGCCACGGCCATTCCAATCCATTAGAATCACTTTCACAACAGAGGGGAATGCCTTGGCACCGGGACAATCCATGGCAAGCCACAACGACGGTGCCCCTCCAGTCGAGACGGGAGGGGTCAGGCGGGGAGGTATAAAGCCCTGATCGCCCCCAACCTGGCCTGCCCCGTCAGGGAGGAGGAACTGTGCAGAGGTACTTTCTGAGTTACTCCCGTAAGTGTTCCAAGGGGATTCGCATCGCCTGCAATTCATTGACCGGCGAGATTCTCGCCTGAGGCTCTCGATGAGGACAGAGGAGAAGGAAACATGAAATGCCCTGGGCAGGACAGCAGGTATTGGCAGGAAGGAGCCATCTACGAGGTGGAATGCCCTGAGTGCGGGGCCTCCGTGGAATTCTTCAAGGATGAGTCTGCCCGGAAGTGCAAGAACTGTGGACACCGGTTTCTGAATCCGAGGATGGATTTTGGCTGTGCCAGCTACTGCAAGTTCGCCGCCCAGTGTCTCGGTGAACTGCCTCCTGAACTCGTGGCCAAGCGGGAAGACTTGCTCAAGGACCGCGTGGCGGTGGAAATGAAGCTCCACTTCAAGAGGGATTTCAAGCGCATCAGTCATGCCATGAAGGTTGCCCGCTACGCCGAGAGAATCATCAAAGAGGAGGGTGGAGATCCGGGAGTGGTCATCGCCGCCGGTTATCTGCACGACCTTGGCATCAAGCAGGTGGACCGCAAGTCCGATACCGCATCCGCCCTATACCGGGACGAGGAGGCACCGCCTGTGGCGCGGGAGATCCTTGGCCGCCTTGGAGCAAGGCCGGAGATGATCGACGAAGTGTGCGACATCATTGCCCATCACCAGCATCCACCTGAGGAAGAGACATCGAACTTCAGATGCTTCCACGATGCCGATCTCATTGTCACTCTGGAAGAGAATCACCGTGACCAGCCACTCGATGTTGAGAGACTGGCCAGGATCATTGAGGACAGATTCCTCACGGGAACAGGGAGGCGTCTGGCCCGGGAGACCTTGCTCAAAGGATCATGACAAGTGATCGGCCACCCCTTTTATCTGTTTTATAAGTTGCGGAGGATCGTGAAATGAAGGCCATGCGCAAAATAATCGAGATTGACGAAGAACGCTGCGACGGATGTGGCAATTGTGTGATTTCCTGCGCCGAGGGAGCCATCGAGATCGTTGACGGCAAAGCCAGGCTCGTGAAGGACTCTTACTGCGACGGGCTTGGAGCCTGCCTCGGGGAATGTCCCCAAGGGGCTCTGAGGATCATCGAGCGTGAGGCCGACGAGTTTGATCCGGACGCGGTGGAGGAACACCTGAAGCACACGGAGGAAACAAAGAAGGAGGCGCCAAGGGAATTGCCCTGCGGATGTCCTTCCAGCCAGGTCAGGACACTTCTGCCTCAGGCTGGCCATGCCCCGGCGACGGTCCATGCCGGCCAGACCGTCTCTGCCCTCTCCCATTGGCCAGTTCAGCTGAAACTCGTGCCGCCCAACGCTCCCTTTCTGAAAGGTTCCCACCTGCTGGTTGCCGCAGACTGCACCGTCTTGGCCCACCCTGATTTTCACCGGGATTTCCTGCAGGGGAAATCCGTGGTGATGGGATGTCCAAAGTTGGACAATGCGGAGGATTACGTTAAAAAATTCGCTGAAATGTTCAGGATTTCCAGCATAAAGAGTGTCACCGTCGTGGAAATGGAAGTCCCATGTTGCGCGGCGATGGGCACGATTGTAAGAAAGGGGATGCAAGCAGCGGGAAAGGATATCCCTTTGGAGGAAGTAGTTGTGGGAGTGGGCGGCCAGATCCTCAGGAGGAAAGGCGCCGCCGCATGAAGGTGGATCTTCGAAACCCGTGAGCGATGGGAGACACGCTCTCATCGATCCCTCATCCCTAACGGCCCGTCTTGTCCGTTGATTGCGGCCTAATGGTGAGTTCCCGCCGAGGAACCGAACCCGTATTCTGGTTCACCATCCCGGCGGGAATAGTATTTTCAGCTTTTTGGGACCTCCCATTCAAATATTCTCGTCTGCGGTGACCACTTGTGTTGACGCATGCGGAGTTTCGCGGTAATGACATGCGGTACTGTTGCACATCCGTGGCTTCTGGCGCTCGGAAGTGACAACGTCAACCCCAAGGACTGCATGCCCCGCATGAGTCACTCCTCCTGCGCAAAGTTCGGAAAAGCGCGGGCAAATCGATTGTCTTCGATTCAGTCAAGGCACTTTGGTTCATTTTAGGCACTCGTCGGTTCGGCAGGGATCAATCCAACAAGGAGGCATCGTTTATGAAAAAAGCTCGCGGATCGTTGGTGTTTGCGCTGTTTCTGACAGGGACACTGGGACTTCTGGGGTGTTCGGGGGGCAAGACGGCGGAACATGCGGCCCCGGTATCGAAGGCAATGGCTGTGCTCCACGCAATACAAGGCAGTGGCGCGGAGGGTTCGGTCACCTTCTCCAAGGAAAAAGACGGGATCCGCGTAGTGGCTCAGGTCGTTGGGCTCAAACCCGGGTTACACGGCTTCCATGTCCACGAGTTCGGGGATTGCAGCCCTCCTGACGCCAGGAATGCCGGCGATCATTTCAACCCGTCGAAAGCGCCTCACGGAGGACCCACCGGTGACAAGAGGCACGCCGGTGATATGGGCAACATTGAGGCCGGAGCCAACGGAGTGGGCAAGTATGACGCGGTGATCCCACACCTGACCTTCGAAGGCCCCGGTTCCATCATAGGGCGCAGCGTCATCGTGCATGCACTGCCTGACGACCTGAGCACACAGCCGACAGGTGGCGCCGGTGCCCGCATCAGTTGCGGCGTGATCGGGATCGTGAAGTAGCGGCTCGCAGTGTGCCATGGGCAGGGGGGGCGTCCTTGCCCATGGCTTCATGATGCAATTCCTGCCGCGCCCGCTTCCCCAGCCAGTCGACGGCCTTCCTCCTCATCCACCCGCAGAAGCACCAAACCCCCTACAATGAACAGGGATGCGATGGAGAGGATGGAGAGCCGGGGGCTGCCCGTCTTCATACTGACCACACCCATGACCATGGGCCCCAACACGGCAGCGAATTTCCCCATGAGATTGTAGAA
>CAZURN010000281.1:0-4307 GCA_964623165.1 uncultured Syntrophobacteraceae bacterium | reverse complement strand
TGGCGGAGGTCGTGGATCAGTTGCGCCCCCTCTTTCCATCCATCTCCATCGAGATTTATCCCATGGAGACGGCAGGCTATCAAGAGCTCATCGCCCACGGGGTGGACGGTCTCATCGTTTACCAGGAGACCTATGACGAAACTGTCTACGATGCGGTGCACTTGAGAGGGAAAAAGAAGGATTTCCGGTGGAGGCTCGAGACCCCCGAGAGGGGAGGGATGGCTGGGTTCAGACGCATCGGCCTGGGAGCCCTCCTGGGCCTTGCCGATTGGAGGGTAGAGGGTTACTTTCTGGCACTCCATGCACAGTATCTCCTGCGGCACTTTTGGAAATCCTTCATCACCGTCTCTTTTCCTCGTCTTCGGCCTGCCGCCGGGGCCTTTGAACCCTCTTTCCCCGTGTCGGATTCGCATTTCATACAGCTGCTGACCGCCCTGCGGCTTTTTCTCCCCGATGCAGGCCTCGTTCTCTCCACCAGGGAGTCCCCTTACCTTCGGGATCACATGATCCCACTCGGCATCACCTCCATGAGTGCCGGATCCCGAACCGACCCAGGAGGATATGCCCAGGGAACCCACGCCGAAGCACAATTCGCCGTCTCTGACGAACGATCGCCCGAGGTCGTCGCCGAAGTGATCCGTCGCAAGGGGTACGAACCGGTCTGGAAGGACTGGGATGCGGCATTTCTCCATTAACCTTTCAGGGGAAAGCATATGGGCCAAGAGAGGTGAACCCCCATGTCGATCCATGTCACAGTAAACGGAAAAGCAAAGGAGTACCCTTGGGCCATGACCCTGATGGAACTCCTTGAAAACTTGGGGATCAACCCCAAGTCCGCCGTTGTCGAAAAAAATCTCGCGATTGTGGACCGAACACGACTGAACACGGAAACCATCGCGGACGGCGACTCCATCGAAATCATCCGGTTCGTCGGGGGGGGATAGATGACAAGACAGATGAGACAGGCAATGTTTGAACAGGTGGATCTCTACCCAGTGACCTGTGAGCGCCTCTCGGAGGGGAGATCCAATCTGCAGGTCTTGGAGGAGGTCATTCGTGGCGGAGCCCGCATCGTCCAGTTGAGGGAGAAGGAGGTCACGACGCGGGAACTTTACAGCTTGGCGCTCAGGTTTAGGGAATTGACACAGAAGGCGGGCGTGCTTCTCATCATCAATGACCGAATCGACATCGCCATGGCGGTCAAGGCCGACGGTGTGCACCTGGGTCAGGATGATCTTCCTGTCCCCGCGGCAAGGGCACTGGCACCTGATCTTCTCATCGGAGCTTCCACCCATTCTTTGGAGGAGGCCCTGCGCGCCGAGGAGGAGGGCGCCGACTACGTGAACATCGGTCCGATTTTCCCAACATCGACCAAGGAAGGTGTGGAGAAGTTCCTGGGACCCGATGCCATCGCCTTCATCGGCTCCCGACTGAGAATTCCCTTTACGGTCATGGGCGGAATCAATGAATCCAACATTGAATCTGTCCTGGAAAAGGGTGCCAGACGGGTGGCAGTGGTTACCGCCGTCACCCGCGCCCCGGACATCGCCCGCACCGTCTCGGAATTGAGCAGGCAAATCCGGGAATACCGCCGGATTTGAACTCGAAACCCTCCAACTTGAGAACTCAAGGCTTAAAAGGCTTAAAATAAAACTATGGCACGTTAGCTCCTTCAACCCTGCCGAAATCACCTCATGGCCACCCTTGGCTACAGATGCCTCGAAGAAAACCTGCTTGTGACGAGGATGGCAGTTGCGGGGGTACTTTTTCCGTTTCTGCTACCCCCTGAAAGCGGTCCCCCTCTTCCATTGCCATACACACTTATTGGCAAAGTGCTCGCAATGGCACGAACAAGTGATGGCAACGGTGAGTTGCGGTCATAGGTCTGTGAGAGCCTGCTCCCGTCGGGAATTACATTGACGAAGCAAGAGCCTTATCGGAGCTTTATGAGGCAAGACGCTGACACTCCTCACTTTTGGCACAAATTGCCAATTGGGTTCCAGGTTAAATCTCGTTTAGTCAACGGATTTTACTAAAAGATCTTCACTCGGCCCGTGAACTCCTGTTTGACAACGGTCAGGAAGCTCTGGTACGGTTCTGAGCAGAAACGCTGGCGGATTCACATGAAGGGGATTTAACGCGCATGTCGCCCATGCGTTATGGAGATCATGTCATGCACATGGACCGGGCTATTTTTGACCTGAATGCTAGTGTTGGAGCCACTTCGCTCTATATTCTCATTTGCGCGCTTCTGGATCAGGGAGAGCACGGAATCACGCTCGACCGAGTGAGCCTTCAATGGAATGGGTCCCGTGAGGAGCTCCATGCGGCTGCGGAGGAACTGGTCCGAAGAGGGGTGTTGAGTGGCGGGAACGGCCACTTCCACGTCAATGCCAAGGATAAATGGCTGTGATTCACCCCAGGAATCCTTTCACCCGTACTTCCTCCCGGACAGCAGTCGGGTTAAGGTAATCTCCCGAGAGGTGCAAGTAGTTTGCCACGCTGCGTTGCATCCGCTGTCGCTCCGCATCAGTCACTGCCTTCACGACCTTTGCCGGCATGCCCATCACGATGGACTCTGGCGGTATCACGAGACCCGAGGTAACGACCGAGCCGGCAGCGACGAGAGATCCATATCCAATTCTGGCCCCGTCCATGATGATGGCGCCCATCCCAATGAGGCAGTCATCCTCCACCACACAACCGTGCACGATGGCCCTGTGCCCAATGGTCACACGGTTCCCAACCTCCAGGGGATACTTGCCGCCCGTCACGTGTAAAGTCGAATTGTCCTGGATATTCGACTCCTCGCCGATTCGAATGTAATGTTCATCCCCCCGGACCACGGTGTTGAACCAGACGGAGCTCCTGGTGCCAATGGTGACGTCTCCAATGACCCATGCGCCCGGGGCCAGGAAAACGTCAGGAGAAATCTTGGGCAAAATTCCATTATATGGCAAAATATTCAACATGTTGAAATATCCTCTACTGGAGGCTTGTTCTTTTTCCTCTCACGGGTTCGCCACGGAATCCTTTCTGTCCCGCCGGAACCGCAGCTCTACTGTCGTTTCAGCCCCAACAACTCAGCGATGGCGGAAGCGACGCACTCCACGAATCGCCTGGACTCATGGGGCTCGAGAGGCCTTCCTTCTGCCGGGTTTGGTACCCCGTCAGGCACTTGGACCAGCATGGGGGAATTGCGAAGCTCCCTCTTCGGCCTGACTTCGAACTCGGGCTCAAAGGTGTCGGACAAATACCTCTCCTGAAATACAGCGAACTTGAGTGCATGGGCTGTCGCATCCAATACCCCCAAACGGTTCCTGGACACCCTACCATCTTCCACGGCCCGCTTAAGTCCAGCGAGACATTCCCCGCCTTGAGTGCAGGCGATGTGACCGTTGCGGTTGGCCTGGATCATCGAATCCATGATTTCTTGTTCTGTCACCTGAACGACCGCGACAGAGTCATCACCGGCCAGCCCACGGTACACCTCCACCAGATGCATCACGCGAGGCATGGACACAGGATTTCCGATCATGGCTGCCTGAGCGACACTTGGCCTTACCGTGACCGGCGCATAACGGCGCCGACCCGGTTCCGGCTCCAGGTAGTAAAGGTAAACAGGGTTGGCGTGCTCCGACTGAACTCCAAGTATGGAAGGCAGGGAGGGGATGATCCCAAGGTCATGGAGTTTGAGAAACCCCTGCATGACGGCGGTAATGTTCCCGGCATTTCCAATGGGGACAACAATGAGCAGGTCCGACACGTCGTAGTCGAAGGCCTGGGCGATTTCATAACTGTAGGACTCCTGACCGAGAATCCGCCATGCATTCTTCGAATTCATCAGAGCGACAGGGTAGTTTTCCGAGAGGAACTCAACGACTTTCATGCAGTCGTCAAAGACTCCGGGAATCTCTATCACCTTGGCACCACTCCCCAATGGTTGTCCCAACTGCTGGGGCGTCACTTTCCCATGAGGAAGTAGCACAGCCGATTTGAGGCCACCTACGAAATATGATGCATAGAGGGCGGCGGCGGCGGAAGTGTCACCGGTGGATGCGCATATGGCCAGAACATCACTCAAGCCGGACTTCTTCATGAGGGTGTTCAGGTAGCTGAACGCGCTTGCCATGCCACGGTCCTTGAATGAGGCACTGGGGTTTTGACCATCATTCTTGAAGAAGAAAGGAGCCCTAACCCAGTCCTCCATGGTTTTGTTGGCCGCGACGACGGGTGTGTGTCCCTCCCCCAAATGAACAATCGAGTCGATGGGAATGACAGAACCGATCAACTCGTGATAGCGGTAG
>CAZURN010000280.1:0-4385 GCA_964623165.1 uncultured Syntrophobacteraceae bacterium | reverse complement strand
TCTTCACCATGGACGACAACAAGCGGGTCGCCCTGGAGTATTACAAGAACAATCTCATCCACTTCCTACTTCCAGCCTCCTATGTCTCCACTTCCATCCTGGCCCAGCAGACATTCCGCTTCAGCTGCTCTCAGATTCTCGAAGACATCGGATTCATGAAAAATTTCTACAAATTCGAGTTTGTGTACGACAATGAAGTCTCTGATGAGGAACTCATGACCCATGTGCTTCAGACCTTCGAGGAATTGGAATGGCTGCACCGCGTGGGGGAGGGAGATCAGCCCTACATTCTGGCACATCGTGGCTTGAGGGCTGCATACTCGTTTCATGGGCTGCTGAGGAACTACTTCGAGGGATACTGGCTGGTGCTGAGGGCCTTCAGGTATTTCCACAAGAAGCCTTATGCGGAAAAGGATTTCATCAAGAAAGTGATGAGTCTCGGTCAGAAGGCGCTGAAACTGCAGTTGATCGAACGACCCGAAGCCATCTCCAAGATCATTTTCGGTAACGCTTTGAAATACTATTTGGAGAAAGGCGTCATCGAGAGACTCAATGCCGACGAAAAGGGCAAGGACAAGGACCAAGAGTGGTACGCCGATGCAGGCAATCGTCACCTTGTTCAGCATTACAGCAAGGAAATATGCCGCCTCATGCGGTCCCCACACTTGGCCCTGCAATGAAGAGACTTGATCCGAGGGAGCCGCTTCAAGGAGAAACACGGCTTAGTCAAAAACAGACGTTCACGACGGATTGTGGACGCTTCACGATACCCGCAAACACTCAACCGTAACGCATCAGGTTCGTTTTCAAGGGAGGCATCTCGATGGTCATAAGCATTCAGCCCGTTGATCCGCAAAAGAAGCATCCAAAGCCCGCGGACGAGACCAAGTTGGTGTTCGGAAGGACGTTCAGCGACCACATGTTCCTCATGGACCACAAGGCGGGAGGATGGCAAGATGCCCGGATTGTTCCATACAAGAGTTTGGAGCTTGATCCAGCGGCCATGGTCCTCCACTATGGCCAGGGCATTTTTGAGGGGCTCAAGGGATACCGCTGGCGGGACGGGACCATCCATCTTTTCCGCGCCCAAAAGAACTGGGAGAGGTTCAACCGCTCCGCCCGCAGGATGTGCATGCCCGAGATCGATATCGCGTTTCAGTTCAAGGCCGTCGAAGAACTCCTGAAGCTTGACAAGGATTGGGTGCCCCACAGTGTCGGGTCTTCGCTGTACATCCGCCCCACGATGATCGCCAGTGAGGCGCACTTGGGGGTGAGACCGGCGAGCGAGTACCTCTATTACATCATCACGGGTCCAGTGGCGGCCTACTATGCGGAAGGATTCAACCCGGTCAAGATCTACGTGTCTGATGAGTTTGTCCGTGCGGTCCGGGGAGGGGTGGGAGAGGCCAAGACCATGGCCAACTACGCGTCCAGTCTCTATGCAGCGGAAATGGCCAAAAAGAAAGGGTTCACCCAAGTGCTGTGGCTAGATGCCGTGGAACGACGTTTCATCGAAGAAGTCGGAACCATGAACATCTTCTTTCGAATCAAGGACGAACTGGTCACACCGCCCCTTAGTGGTTCCATCCTGCCGGGAGTCACTCGGGAATCGGTCATGGAACTCGCTCGCCACTGGGGGATCCGGGTGAGTGAACGGCCCATCGACATTGCGGAGGTGATCGATGCCGTCGAATCAGGTGATATGAAGGAAATATTCGGAACGGGTACCGCCGCCGTTATTTCGCCGGTCGGGGAGATCTCTTACAAGGATCACTCTCACAAGGTGCAGGAGGGTGGTGTCGGGGAATGGGCCAAACGTTTCTATGATGAAATCGTGGGAATCCAATACGGGGAAAAGGAAGACCGGTTCGGCTGGGTGAGCCACGTGAATGTGTGAGGGGACCAGGACGTGAAGACCGGGAATGGATGGGTCACCGCGTTTTGGCCTGCGCTTGTGGGAACCATGTCTCCAGCGAAAATTTGGTTGCCCTAGCTTGATATCTGGCTGTGCACATATTAATATAGGTCCAAGGTCGACAACATGTCGCCTTCTCCAAACCCCTCCTGGTTCCGCTCGGCACCCCCTCCAGCCGGGCGGAACTTTTTTGGGGCCACATCGCATTCACACTCATGCCCGGTTGAAAGTTCCCAAGAATCGCTGACCTCATCTATGGACTGGGCCTTGAAGCCCCCCTCACTGGATTGACATGGCCTTGTCCTTGCGCGCCCCCTCTTTCCCATGTCCAAAGCTCACGAATTGGATCCTCGGCACCGTGGTGATCCTAGGGGCGTTTCTCCTTTTCCTCGTACAGCCCCTTATCAGTAAATTCATGCTTCCCTGGTTCGGAGGTGTTCCAGCCGTCTGGACCGCTTCCATGCTCTTCTTCCAGACTGCACTGTGTGTCGGATACTATTACGGCCACCGGCTCGGGCGTAAACTGTCTATTCGGCGGCAGATTCTGACCCATGCGTCGCTTTCCGGAGCAACACTCGTCTTCTTGCCAATTGCACCTGATCCCGGGTGGAGAAGTCTCTCCACAATCTCCCCTGTCGTGTCCATCCTGGGAATGCTCTTGTTTTCCATAGGTCTTCCGTTCATCCTTCTTTCAGCGACAAGCCCTCTTGTCCAGACATGGTATGCCATCGCAAATCCAGGCAGAGACCCTTACCGCCTGTATTCCTTGTCTAATGTGGGTTCTCTCCTTGGCCTCCTCTGTTATCCTTTCTTCATCGAGCCCTCCTTCACCCTGCCCCAACAATCCTGGCTATGGTCGTTGCTGTTCGTTCTCTACGCCATCTGGCTCCTTGTGCTGTTTTTTCTGTGGTGGGGCGCTCAAAGCTTTCCGACGGCACAGGATGAGACTCCTCTCCATGAGAATGCATGGCAATCGGAACGTCCGGCCGCCATGCAGCGTGTCTTCTGGCTCATGCTGCCCGCCTGCGGCTCCGTCATGCTCCTGGCGGTCACCAACAAGGTCTGCCAGGACATTGCGGCAGTGCCTTTTCTGTGGGTCTTGCCGTTGAGCTTGTATCTGTTGAGCTTCATCGTCTGTTTCCAGCACGGACGCTGGTATCTGCGTGGGTTTTGGACATTGGCCGCCGCAGCCGCCGTGCTGTTCCTCTCGGCTTATGAACATTTCCCAAGGTTCGATTTCTTTCTCGATGTCGGCGAGGAGCTTTGTCTCTACTTCATCAGCCTCTTCCTGGTGTGCATGGTGTGCCACGGTGAGCTCGCCAGGTTGAAGCCGGGGCGTGGACGGCTCACGGAATTCTATTTGATTGTGGCCTTGGGCGGTGCGGTCGGGGGGGCACTCGTGGCCGTGATGGCCCCACTGGTCTTTTCCTCTTTCCTCGAATGGAAGATCGGGCTGGCGAGTTCGTACCTCGTAGCCATGGGGGCCTTGGCTTCCGCAGCACCAACCCGCCGATGGGGGTGTGTGTCGCAATGGGCCTGCGGGTTTGCGGCGGTGACAGGCCTCTTTCTCATGATTGGATGGTCGAGGGAAACCCTTGATCCGGTGGAGCGTGTCCGCAACTTCTATGGAATTCTCACTGTCCTGGAAAACAAAGACTCAGATTCAGGTCCTGACGAACGGATGCTCACTCATGGACGCATCCTGCACGGCCGGCAATTCACCGATCCCGAAAAACGTGCTCTCCCCACGTCCTACTATGGGCCTGCGAGCGGGGTTGCCAAAGCGCTCCAAGTGTTGAGGGACAATAAGGGAGTTCGAGCGGGCCTGGTAGGGCTTGGCGTGGGCACGCTGGCTGCCTACGCCAGGCCGGGGGACACCTATCGCTTTTACGAGATCAATCCTGCCGCGGTGGGGTTAGCTCGGCAGTATTTCACGTACCTCGACGACTGTCGCGGAGAGTGCCAAGTGGTTCTCGGGGATGCGCGCCTCTCGTTGGAAGCGGAACCTTCTCAACAGTTCGACCTTCTGGTCCTGGATGCTTTCAGCGGCGACTCCATCCCAGCGCACCTCCTGACTCTCGAGGCCTTTACCGTCTACCTGCATCACCTTGCTGTCCGTGGAATTCTTGCCGTTCACACGACCAACAAGCACCTACGGTTGGCGCCCGTGGTTCAGCGGCTGGCAGATCATCACGGCCTGAAAACAGCACGGGTTGCTTCGGGAGAGGATGAAAGGGAACTCATCTGTGCGTCCGAATGGATGCTCCTGAGCCGCGACGAGAGGGTCCTTGCATCCGTCCCGTCTTCTCCCCTGACGGAGATGGGGAGTCACACGAGAATCCCGCTTTGGACTGACCATCATAGCAGTCTCTTTGAGATCTTCCTGGACTAGATCGCAACTTGCGGACCTCATTCCAGAAACTGCTGAGCAACTGAGGTGTATGTACTGGTGCCCTCACGGATGGACTCC
>CAZURN010000279.1:0-4438 GCA_964623165.1 uncultured Syntrophobacteraceae bacterium | reverse complement strand
GTCTCATCCGCCGAGTTGAATAGATCGTTGCTTCCAGCGGCATCACCCTGAGCCGTTCCACTCGATGGCGGTCCAAATAGATGGGACTCTTGCCTTCAAGGGCGTAGTTACACAGAACGTTGCCGGGAACGTGCTCGAGATTGGCAGTCAGCATGACATCGAACAATCCTTCTGCTCCTCCGGGGACATTCTGCTCGTAGGCTTCCACCAGTTCGGACACATAGAAGCCACGATTCCTGCTCCGCCGCGATATATCGGTTTCTCCCTCCTGAATCCAGAAGTTGGCTCCGAGGATCTTCAAAGCTTTCCTGTTCGCCTTGATCGCATTGGCGATGGCCGGAAGTTGCAGGATTGGCATAAGGCTCGTGTAGACACTGCCCGGCGCAAAAACGATGAGGTCCGCCTCTCCGATGGCTTTGCACAGATCCTCACTCACGGCAGGGTGCCCGCAATACTCCACCACCACCCGATCGATGGGAAAATGTCGTCGACAATGTGCTGCCTTGTGCTGTCCCCGAACAGCAACTCCATTGCTGTATCTCAGCACGAGCTGGCCCGGCGTGGTGGTTGTGGGATGCAAACGGCGGGGCGTTGCTCCAATCGCCCGGGCTATCATGTCGATTCCCTTGCGAATGGCACTCGATTCAGGTGGCTGGTTTATACCATCCTGGGATTCCCTTAGAATGGCCGCCGTGAGGAGCATGTTTCCAAGGCAGTGACCTCCGGGCCTTAAGGTTGGGCCCTCTCCTCCTGGAGAGACATATCGGCCAAGGGATGAGAGGAACGTGTCAAGTGCTTCGGGCAAATACCCGCGCAAATTCCCGGGCACGAGAAGAGCCGGATTTGAAACGTATCTCGAGTCTGTCGCGTCCCGCGGAAAACGGTGATTGAAGATGGCATG
Organism: uncultured Syntrophobacteraceae bacterium; assembly: GCA_964623165.1. GTDB lineage: Bacteria > Desulfobacterota > Syntrophobacteria > Syntrophobacterales > Syntrophobacteraceae > JAAYUJ01. The sequence goes on along the minus strand of CAZURN010000279.1, from coordinate 3,537 downwards.
GATGGCACGCACGAGCTGCGTCGTCGAGAAGTCGTCAAGACCGTAGGTCGCTCGAAGGTTTTCTCGCAATATCAATGACAGGAGCAATTTGCGCAAATCCCCTATTGCGATGATCGGGAGTTGCTGCAGAAGAAGGCCGGTTGACCCTCCGTCATCTGTGGTGCAAACGACGACATCGATGGAAGAAAACTCTTCCTTAAGCCCCACGAAAGGATCCTCTGGCCAATCGTCCAGCTGTGAATTCCCACCCATGACCGTGGAAAGCCCTGTTCCACCTCCAAAAGCCACAACACGGGTGTCTCGGCACTCGAAGTTCAGCACCTCCTGAGCCAGCCGCAACATCAGACTCCCATCGGGGCCCCCGGGAGTGGTTCCGTTCAACACGGTCTCCAGGAGTTCCTCAATATACTGGCTGAGCTCAGCTCCCCTAATGCCTGCCATAATTCCCCTTCGCCCGGGTCATTCTTGGCTTTCCCAACGCATTGCGAGTCCTTGCGAACATTTCACTTAACATATCGGACCGATTGCGGACAACTCGATCTATGTGATTGGCCAGCTCATACCCCGCGATCCACGCTTTGCGGGACTTCCTGCTCCGGCTCAAGAACCTGTATGGCTGAATACGCATGCATGCTTCCCACTCCCTGCATGGGCCCAACCCGGGGAGCATGACCGGTGAAGGACTCGGAGGTTCGACACAGGCCCTTCTGCGTTCTTGAATGGAGTGGAAGGCGGGCTCTGACCGGGTTGCCTGATTCAGCCTGCTGGGAAAACGACGCGAGATGGCATTGGATGTCCTGGGTTGCGTCCGCATGACATGGCAGAGGACATCGCCTGATCGACTCGATGCCCGAAAGAAAGGGACGTCTGCCCGGTCAAGAAAACAGGAGCCCGACGTCTCTCAACTCTTCGAGATTCAGGATGGACCGCGACAGCCTGTTCACCTTTTCTTCCCCCCAGGAATGCAAGGCCAACTGGCGAAACTTGGATACCAGCAGTTCATCGTCCACAGGGTTCTCAGGGTCACCCTTTGGGAAGTCAGTCTTTCCTGAATAGGTCTTGCCCGACCGGGTTGTGATATCGATCACGGCGCCCCATTTGGCAGGGTGAAGCGCGTCAAGGGCATCATCCACTTCAAGGCGCACGCAGCCCACGAGTTCTCGGATCTCGGAATCCCTCACGTTGTCTTCACTGAAATCATTCAACCCGCAAGACCCACGTTTCAAGGCCAGTGAAACGCAGAAGGGAAGACTGAACTTCGCTTCGAAGACCGTCCTCGGTGCAGGATTGCTTGTAATGTTCAGGGCTGTGCGGTAGGTCCGTACCACAACAGAGAGCACGTCCCCGAATTCGATTCCGTGACGAGCGGCAAGTTCCAGGGCCAGGTCCACCGCTGGGTGCGTGTGGCGGCACGAAGCGTGGATTTTGAAAGAATTCTCCTGGACTTTGTATGGAGGGTGTCCCAGGCCCTCGGTGATCCTGGCGAGGTTGAACGCCGGGGCCATGGCCCGGCAAAACCCTCTTTCACCCTCGATGATGGCCTCGGCGCCCGTGAATCCCTCTTTTGCCAGCAGAGCCGAGAGTAATCCGTTGTATGCCGCTTTGCCCGGGTGCAGATGTTTGGACATGGCACCTCCCCTCAGGAACTCCCACAGGCCTGCGGCCTGCGTGCCTGCATTGCCAAGGGCCCATATCATCTGCTGTTTGTCCAGCCCGAGCAGCTTTCCGGCCGCGGCGCAGGAACCAAAGGTGCCGCAGGTGCCCGTGTTGTGCCAATAGAAGTAATGGGAAGGGCTGACCGCCTCCCCCAGCCGGGTCGCCACCTCGTAGCCGGCCACGATGGCCTCAATGAGGCTGCGCCCATCTGCATGGACCATCTCCGCCGCCGCCAAAGCGGCCGGAATGACCGCCGCCCCTGCGTGAACGATCGACCCCCGGTGCACGTCGTCGAGTTCGACGATGTGAGACGCAATGCCGTTGGCAAGGGCTGCATTCAAGCACGAGGTCTTCTCTGAGTTAGGAAGGAGCGTCGACTGCGGCGACCCGCCCTGGGATCTCAAAACGGCTGCAGCCATTTGGGCTGGTTCCTCGCAACCGCCACGCACTGCAGACCCGAGCCAGTCCAGGAAGGCCAGCCGCGTCATCCGCACGGTTTCCACGGGGAGGTCGTCGTACTCCACCGCACCAATAAAGTCAGCCAGTCTTGCGCTCAAAGTGGGGGCCATCTTGTCGCATCCTCAAATGTCCCGTGGCGGTTGCACGATGTCTCCACCTATTTCTATTCCCTTGGGACAATGACGCGGCAACTGCCCGACAAACAGCCTCAAAACCTCGGGTGGCAGCTGCAGCAACCGAATTCGGTGCTCACCCAGGGCATCGCGAGGGTCCTGGGCGAGACGCATGGCTTTCACGATGCCCGCCGGCTTGATGTCCACGCTGCCGCCTAGATCCCCGTGACAGATCCCACAGATGATGCAGGCGGCAGGGTTCTCCAGATTCTTGGATACCTCGGGTTTCATCCGTCCGTTGTGGTCATCCCTTAACACAAGCCATGGAACGACGGCTTTCAGGGACTCGAACAGCGGTTCCAGATCCACCACCAGATCCTTCAACTGCCTGAAGTGGGGAAGAGGTTCCAGGGTCACGGACCCTTCACCGGAGGCAGCGTTTCGGATCAGAGTTTGACATGCGAGAGCGGGATGACCGTTTATCAACATGGCGCATGAGCCACAGATGGCACTTCGACAGGACCGGCGAAAGGAAAGGCCGGGATCCTGTTGCCACGCGAGCAGCAGCGCATCCAACACGGTCTGGGTCTCGGTCACCCTCATTGGAAACTGTTCAAAATAGGGACCTGCATCGCTTCCAGGTGTGAACCGACATATCTTGAGCGTCACTTCCATTTCAGTAGCCTCTTTCCTGAGGTTTGTGGCGGGTAATGGCAACCTGACCTTTGGCAAATTCCGGCCCCTTGTCTCCCCGGCTCACCAAGGTGTGATGCAGCCAATTCCGGTCATCCCGGTCAGGAAAGTCCAGCCGGAAATGTGCTCCACGGCTTTCGGTACGGGCAAGAGCCCCGCGGGCGATGAGGTCGGAAAGATCCAGAAGGTGCCCCACTTCCAGATAATCCATCAGGGCATAGTTGAAAGGCTGAATCCCACCTGGTGGAGAGAGCCTCCCATAGCGCTCCTTCAAGTGTTGAAGGCGCTCCACCGCGTCTTCGAGCTCAACCCCGGTCCTGAAGACACCCACCTGGTTCGTCATGAGCGTCGCCATTTCGTGGCGAATAGCGAAAGGGCTGTCCTTGTCAGAACATGCTCGATGCGGCATCGAGAGCAACTCATTCCAGGGTTCCACGGCACGTGACACCGTCTTCTTGGAGAGGGCCGGCCAGGGCTCTCCGCATGCAAGTTCCGCGGACCTCTTGCCGGCCCGCCTTCCGAACACTATGGTTTCGAGAAGTGAGTTGCCCCCAAGCCGGTTTGCTCCGTGCACGCTGACATTGGCCGTTTCGCCGGCGGCGAGAAGCCCCGGCAA
>CAZURN010000278.1:0-4438 GCA_964623165.1 uncultured Syntrophobacteraceae bacterium | reverse complement strand
CTTGATTTCATGAAGCATTTCACGTGGGTCATCCACTTCGTGCTCATGGATGACGATGAACGGCGTCAGGAAAGCCGCCTCATTTGGCAGGAGGCTCGAGAACAGGGGCTGATCACCAGGCACGTCCCTCATGGCGCAAACGTCCCTAAGTTGACGTAGCATGGCGCTCTCCCCCGGAGAACCGCCCGAGCCTCCTACGACCGGTTCCAGGGTATCGGTCTTGTGACCGAACAGGGGAACACGCCTCAAGCCTTTTTGGTCTTACTGTGCAATTATTCACAGATTCTCGGGGAAACCGCTTGACAAGCCTTGCCAAACCGATAGAATGGTTGAACTTTGGCTCAGTGGAAGCAGACTAGGGACATATCAGAGTCTTGAAACGGAGGAGAAGCGGAGATGGGAAGGGTAGCTGACAGAATCAAGGATCTGCGCGAGCGGGAAGCGAAAATCAAGGAGATGGGTGGCCCGAAGGCTGTTGCTGCTCAGCATGAACGTGGTAAGATGACTGCCCGAGAGAGGCTGGACGCCTTTTTTGATCCCGGCAGCTTCCGTGAACTGGATATGTTCGTCAAACATAGAGGAACCCTTTTCGGCATCGACAAGGTCGACATCCCCGCAGACGGTGTCGTGACCGGATTCGGTACCGTCAACGGTCGCCAGGTATTCGCGTTTGCACAAGATTTCACAGCGAGGGCCGGAAGCCTCGGTGAAATGCATGCCAAAAAGATCTGCAAGGTCATGGACATGGCCCTGAAGGCAGGCAAGCCCTTCGTGGGATTCAACGATTCCGGCGGCGCCCGGATCCAGGAAGGAGTCGACGCGCTCTCCGGTTACGGCCAGATTTTCTACAGAAACGCCATTTCATCAGGCGTCATCCCCCAGATTTCCGCCATCATGGGCCCCTGCGCCGGTGGAGCCGTCTACTCTCCGGCCATGACCGACTATGTTTTCATGACCAAGCTCTCCAGCTACATGTTCATCACGGGTCCCGACGTCATCAAGGCCGTTCTCGGCGAGATCGTCACCCAGGAGGACCTCGGCGGCGCCATGGCCCACGCCACCAAGAGCGGCGTATGTCATTTTGCGTGTGAGAGTGATGCCGAATCCATCGAGAAAATCAAGGTCCTCTTGAGTTACTACCCGGACAACAACACGGAAGATCCCCCCCTTGTGGACACCGGGGATTCCCCCTCGCGCCTCTGTCCCGAACTGGACACCATCATTCCGGATGCCCCCATGGGTGCTTATGACATGAAGGATGTCATTCACAGCATCGTGGACAACGGGGAATTCTTCGAAATTCACGAACACTATGCACGAAACATGATTGTCGGTCATGCCCGCCTCAACGGCAGGAGCATCGGCATCATAGCCAACCAACCAAAGGTCATGGCCGGATGCCTTGACTGCGACTCTTCCGACAAGGCGACCCGTTTCATCCGATGCTGTGACGCCTTCAACATTCCGCTGCTCACCATCGCCGACGTCCCTGGCTATCTCCCCGGAACGCAGCAGGAGTGGGGCGGCATCATCCGCCACGGCGCCAAGCTGCTCTGGTGCTACTCGGAAGCCACCGTTCCCAAGGTCACCCTCATGCCTCGCAAGGACTTCGGTGGATCCTACCTGGCCATGTGCTCCAAGGACTTGGGCGCTGACATCTCCCTGGCGTGGCCCACGGCTGAAATCGCCGTCATGGGTGCCGAGGGTGCCGCCAACGTCATCTTCAGGAAGGAGATCGCAGAAGCCCCGGATCCCGTGGCAAAGCGCAAAGAGGTCATCGACCACTACAACGAGATGCTCTACAACCCATACATCGCTGCGTCCCGAGGTTACATCGACGGAGTCATCGTGCCTTCTGAAACGCGCGTTCGCCTGATCGAAGCATTCGAGCTCCTTGCGGGCAAACGCGAGGCCCTGCCTCCCAAGAAGCACGGAAACATTCCCCAATAACGGGACGATCCCGGCGAGGACAGCCTTACGGCAGAGTTTCGCGGTTGGTCCCCTCAGCGAATGTTCACCGGGCCCCTTGTTCACCAACGTCCACTCCCTCCCGCGAGAGAGTGGACGTTTCATTTATGGAGACATTTCTTTATGTCTGATCGTGAGCCCACCAACTTCCACGAATGGCTCGTGCAGTTGAGGCGCCACTTCCACCAATTTCCGGAGCTTGCCTACCAGGAGAAAGAGACGGCGGGGAAGATCACCGAGGTCTTGGAGGCATTGAAAGTGCCTCATCGGAGCGGCATTGGTGGAACAGGAGTGGTCGCCACGCTGGAAGCCAGGCGATCTGGCCCCACAGTGGCACTGCGGGCTGACATGGATGCCCTTCCCATCACCGAACAGAACGATGTGCCTTACCGTTCAAAGCACCTCGGGAGGATGCATGCTTGCGGCCACGATGGCCACGTGACCATGGCGCTGGGGGCGCTTTGCCTGCTTCAGGAGACCAAGTGGGTGGAAAAGGGATGCGGCAGGGTGATCGTCGTTTTCCAGCCTGCCGAGGAAGGAGGGGCTGGAGCACGAGCCATGCTGGACACGGCATTTCTCGATGGAGCGGACATCCGAGCCTTTTTCGCCGGTCACATGCACCCGGAACTCCCCCGCGGGCACATTGGCATGTGTGAAGGCGTCACCAACGCCTCCTCCGACACGATTTGCATTCGGTTAAAGGGAAAGGGCGGGCACGGGGCGCACCCCCATCTGTGCATTGATCCCATTGTGGGTGGTGCTCATCTCGTGACCGCCATTCAGGCCATCATCAGCCGCAATCTCTCATCGGCTGACCGGGCCGTCCTCACCATCGGCCGTTTTCACGCGGGAACCGCTGTAAACATCATTCCCCATGAAGCGGTTCTTGAAGGAACCCTGAGAACCCTCTCAGAGGCAGTGAGGGATCAAGTTGTGGAACGCCTTCATGAGACCGTTCAAGGGGTTGCTTCAGCCCATCGTCTCACGGCCGAAGTCACCATCACACCAGGCTATCCCTTGGTGGTGAACGACGGGGAAATTGTGCACTTTGCTATTAGAGAGGCCAAATCCCTGCTTGGAGAGGACAAGGTGCACCTGCAGGAACCCCGCATGGGCGCGGAGGACTTCGCCTATTTCCTGCAGCGTTTTCCGGGAGTCCTCATGCGCCTCGGGTGTCACAATCCGGAGAAGGGATTCGAGCACGGACTTCATTCGCCCCATTTTGACTTCGATGAAAGGACCCTTGAGGTTGGGGCACGACTCTTCACACATCTCCTGACCCGGTTCACGGAAACCCACGAACCGGCAGGCAGCGGCTAATGGAAAATACCGGGCCGGACCCGCACCGAACAACGAGCAGCCAAGAGGGATGAAGCCAGCAAAAGGCTTGGCAGGTTTGCAGATTCTGTGTCAAACGGAGATGCGTTCGAGATCGAATCGAATGGCGTTGAGGATATAGCATGGCCCTTGTGGGCGGCATGAAGGGAATTGGCACAACGCCTTGGGCTACACCAGCTTGACTGCAACTCCGCATCAGCGAATCGCTTGAGGGTCAGTCCTGCATTTAGTGGTAGAAATCCACCGCAATGATGCTCTGGGAGAGTTTTTTCACCTTTTCCACCACCAACTGGTGCTCCGGGTCCACCTGGTATCGCTTCATGGCATCCAGGTCATCGAACCCCGAGACGAGGGCGAAGTCATAGGACCTTTCCGTGTGGAGCACGTCTCTCCCGAAGACATACTCCCTGATTTCCGCGATCTTGGAGGGAAGGGCCCCAAGGCCCTTGGCGAGATCCTTGATCTCCTCGTCCGTGACCCCCTCCTTGAACTTCATGAACACCACATGCTTCAGCATCATTTCCTCCTGCCGAGATTGATCCGAAAAGCCTGATCACAAGTGGACCGGAAATGGCGATCCCAAAAACCACACCGCCGCGAGAGGGGCCGCGACCACAGCGGGGGCCCGATGCACAGTGGCACAGCCTTCTACGGCCGCGCCGAGCGTCCATTGCAGATTTGCCCGAAATGTGACGGGGCCACCCCATCAACCACCCGCCTTACTTTCCCGTAGCCTTCTCACGTCCCCGATGCGGATGGTCACCTTCTGTCCGTCGAAGTATTCTAGAAGCGGGATGGTGTATTTGCGGCTCACCTGGGTCATGTCCTTGAACTGAGGGGTGTTGATTTCGCCGTTTTCCTTTAGAAAGGCCACCAGTCTTTGCTGGAGTTCCTTGATGGCGGACGCGTGGAAGTAGATGTCCTCCTTGGTTTTGACCAGGATTCCCTGGGAGAGCATCCATTCCAGGACTGCCTGGTGCTGTTTGGGCGTGCCGGGGAGCGAGGACGCGATCTCTTTGAAGAACGGTGGCTGCAGGGCGGCAGCCTTGAAAGCCTTCTCGATTTGCTGGCGAATGGCCTCTTCATCCTTTGAGAGGTCCACCTTGTGGGACATGAGGCGAACCCATTCCAT
>CAZURN010000277.1:0-4442 GCA_964623165.1 uncultured Syntrophobacteraceae bacterium | reverse complement strand
CAGGACGTAGCGTTTGGGAACTTCTCTTCGTCTTGGCATCCGTTTCCTCGAGCCTTTTGGTTTGCGGCATGTCTGAGGTCGACTTCCACCGCTCACAACTCAGATCATGCCGATGGTTCAGTATTTCTTGTGGCAATTAGAGACAAAAAGGAGGTCATGACCTCTCAAGCCGGACCATGACCTCTTGCCAGCTCCAACAGGGGTTTATTTTGGCCTCTTGGCCCCGTACTTGGACCTGCCCTGCTTCCGGTTGGCCACCCCCAGTGCGTCCAGGGTTCCTCGGATGATGTGGTAGCGGACGCCAGGAAGATCCTTGACGCGCCCCCCGCGGATGAGCACCACCGAGTGCTCCTGAAGGTTGTGACCAATCCCGGGAATATACGAGGTCACCTCGATACCATTGGTGAGGCGCACGCGGGCGATCTTCCGCAGGGCTGAGTTGGGTTTCTTAGGCGTCGTGGTGTAAACACGAACACAAACCCCCCGCTTCTGAGGGCAATTCTGAAGGGCGGGAGTGCTAGACTTCTTCTTGATCTCTTCTCTCCCTTTGCGAACCAACTGACTGATCGTGGGCATATCTGTTCGACTCCGCTAATTTCGCAAATCCTTGGGTGACAGTCACCTTGGAAAAACCATGGCGCCCGAAACTCACGTCTTTTACAGATCGAAGGCCGGTTTGTCAAGAGCTTTTATGCCGGATGCCACTCTCTCCCCTCGTCCGACCGTCCCGAGGTGGAAGAAACGGATTCTATTTCCTCAATTCCCTGTATGCCCTCAGTCCCGATCCCGCGGGGATGAGCCGGCCCATGATGACATTCTCCTTGAGACCAAGGAGATAGTCGACTTTCCCGGCGGTCGCCGCATCCGTGAGAACCTTCGTCGTTTCCTGGAAAGAGGCAGCCGAAATGAAGCTCTGGGTGCTGAGAGACGCCTTGGTAATGCCGAGCAGCAGCGGTTCAGCAGCCGCAGGCCGTTTGTCTTCCTCCAGAAGCTTGTTGTTGACCTCCTCGAAGATCATCTTCTCCACATGTTCGCCAAGGAGGAACTCGGAATCACCAGGATCCGTTATCCTCACCCGTTTCAACATCTGGCGAACGATGACCTCGATATGCTTGTCATTGATCTTGACACCCTGGAGCCGATACACCTGCTGCACTTCATCGACCAGGTACTTGGCAACTTCTTTCTCACCAAGCACGTTCAGGATATCGTGAGGATTCGGAGATCCGTCCATGAGAGGCTCGCCCGCCCTCACATAGTCACCTTCGTGCACACTGATGTGTTTGCCCTTGGGGATCAGGTATTCCCGAGATTCTCCCACGTCGGGAGTCACCACTACCTTCCTCTTTCCCTTGGTGTCCTTTCCGAAGTTTACCACTCCGTCGATTTCCGTGATGACAGCATTTTCCTTCGGTTTCCGCACTTCGAACAATTCGGCGACCCGGGGGAGGCCACCTGTGATGTCCTTGGTCTTGGTTGTCTCACGCGGAATCCTCGCAAGAACATCCCCGGGGAAGACCTGATCTCCCTCATTCACCATGAGGATTGCCCCGATGGGCATGAAGTAGCGGGCTACACCTCCCTCTCCCACTCTTGCCGTGCGCCCCTTGTCATCCTTAATGGAGATGCGCGGACGCACATCCGATTCGCGATATTCGACCACGACCTTGCTCGACTTGCCAGTCACCGGGTCAAGTCGTTCCTGCATGGTTTGTCCCTCGGCAATGTCGCCGAATTTCACCGATCCGGACACCTCTGTCAGAATCGGTGTGGTGAAAGGATCCCATTCGGCCAGAAGGCTTTCGGCCTCCACCTGTTGCCCATCCTCCACCTTGAGCTTCGCGCCATAGATGATCACATAACGTTCCCGCTCACGCCCCGATTCGCTCACAATGGCGATCTCGCCATTTCGATTCATGGCCACGAGGTCTCCCTCGCGGTTTCGCACCGTGTTCAGATTGACGAATCGCACACTTCCGGGATACCGGTTGGTGATCGACGTCCGCTCGATGCTCTTGCTCGCGGTGCCGCCGATGTGGAACGTCCGCATGGTGAGCTGCGTCCCAGGCTCACCGATGGACTGGGCCGCAATGATGCCGATGGCTTCGCCAATCTGAGCCAGCTTGCCCTGGGCCAGGTCACGCCCGTAACACATGGCACAGACCCCTCGCTCACTGCGGCATGTCAGGGCGGAACGGATGGGCACCCTCTCTATGCCTGCATCTTCGATTTCCTTCACGACCTTCTCATCGATTTCGGTTCCGCTGGGAACAATCACTTCTCCTGTAACGGGATCAACGATGTCCTCCTGTGTGGTCCTTCCGAGAATGCGCTCGCCCAGCCGTTGGATGATCTCCCCGGCTTCCAGCAGTGCCTCCACATGAATGCCGTCCAGCGTTCCGCAGTCAATCTCGGAAATGATCACATCCTGGGAAACATCCACAAGGCGCCGCGTGAGATACCCGGAATTCGCCGTCTTGAGAGCCGTGTCAGCGAGCCCTTTGCGGGCACCGTGGGTGGAGATGAAGTACTGGAGCACGGTGAGCCCCTCGCGGAAGTTGGCGGTGATGGGCGTCTCTATGATTTCCCCGGAAGGCTTTGCCATCAGGCCGCGCATTCCGGCAAGCTGCCTCATCTGATCCTTGCTTCCGCGAGCTCCGGAATCCGCCATCATATAGATGGGATTGAAAGCTTCGAATGCTCGGAAATCCCCTCCCTCCTGATCCATCGTGGGAGATGTGGCGATTTCCTTCATCATCTCGCCGGCCACGTCTTCCGTCGCCTTGGCCCAAATGTCCACGGCCTTGTTGTACTTTTCCCCTTCGGTGATCAAGCCTTCGTTGTACTGCCTCTCAATCTCCCGGATCTGATCGAAGGCCTGATCAATGATCTCGGTCTTCTTTCTGGGGATGACCATATCGTTGATGGAGATGGAGAGGCCGGACTTGGTGGCGAACTCATACCCCATGTCCTTCAAACGGTCTGCAAGGATGACCGTCGCTTTCACCCCTGCTTGGCGGTAGCAATGGTCAATGAGCTGAGCCAAAGCCTTCTTGTTCATGACCCGGTTGACCACCTGGAAGGGAATGGTTTCCGGAAGGATTTCCGCAAGGAGTACGCGCCCGACGGTTGTCTTCACCAGTTCCCCGTTCATGCGCACCGTGATCCGCGCGTGAAGGTCCGCCTCACCGGCATCGAATGCACAGCGCACCTCCCCTCGGCTCGAAAACACACGGTCCTCACCCTTGGCTCCCGGTTTATCCCGCGTCATGTAGTAGATCCCGAGAACGATGTCCTGAGAGGGAACGATGATGGGATCCCCGTGAGCAGGGCTCAGGATATTGTTGGTGGACATCATCAAGACCCGCGCCTCGGCTTGGGCTTCAATGGACAGCGGCACATGAACCGCCATCTGGTCCCCGTCGAAATCCGCGTTGAACGCTGTGCACACCAGAGGATGCAACTGGATGGCCTTCCCCTCGATGAGGATGGGTTCAAAGGCCTGGATGCCCAACCGGTGCAAGGTGGGGGCGCGGTTGAGCATCACCGGGAATTCTCGAACCACTTCGTCCAAGGTATCCCAGACCTCCGGAGTTTCACGCTCCACCATCTTCTTGGCAGCCTTGATGGTCGTGACGTAACCCTTCTCCTCCAGCTTGTTGTAGATAAAAGGCTTGAGGAGCTCCAACGCCATCTTCTTGGGAAGTCCGCACTGGTGGAGCCGCAGGTTGGGGCCAATGACGATGACGGTTCTCCCCGAATAGTCCACCCGTTTTCCCAGAAGATTCTGTCGGAAGCGTCCCTGTTTCCCTTTGAGCATGTCGCTCAGGGACTTCAGCGGACGTTTGCTTGCCCCGGTGATGGTCTTGCCCCTGCGGCCATTGTCAAAGAGGACATCCACCGCCTCCTGGAGCATCCGCTTTTCGTTGCGGATAATGATGTCCGGAGCATTGAGCTCTTGCAGACGCTTCAGCCTGTTGTTGCGGTTAATGACGCGCCGGTAGAGGTCGTTCAGATCACTCGTGGCGAATCGACCGCCGTCAAGGGGAACAAGGGGGCGCAAATCCGGCGGCAGCACCGGAATGACGTCCATGATCATCCATTCGGGACGGTTGTCCGATTCCCGGAATGCGTCGATGATCTTGAGTCGTTTGGCAAGCTTCTTCCGCTTGGCCATCGAGTTGGTCTTCACCATCTCGTCCCGAAGCTCGGCGGCAAGATTCTCCAGATTCAAGTTGGTCAGGAGAACCTTGATGGCTTCAGCTCCAATTCCAGCCGTGAAGCCACTCCCGTATTCCTGAACCATCTGCCGATATCGCTCCTCCGTGAGGAGTTCCCCTTTGCTCAGGGGGGTCTCCCCAGGATCGATCACAATGTAAGAGTCGAAGTAGAGCACCTTCTCCAGCTCGCGGAGTGTCAGGTCCAGCAGGTTTCCGATCTTG
>CAZURN010000276.1:0-4470 GCA_964623165.1 uncultured Syntrophobacteraceae bacterium | reverse complement strand
TACCGCTCGGGCATCATGATGCTCGCTTTGATGAACGGTTCATAGGCCACCTTGATGTCGACCGGGTCCGGATAGTACTGAGGATTGTCCACCGTGATCATGGTGTCGTCTTTCAAAATGAACCGGTATTCCACGCTGGGCACCGTCATGACGATGGACTGATCGTATTCCCTCTCAAGGCGCTCCTGGACGATCTCCAAGTGCAGTAACCCAAGGAAACCGCAGCGAAATCCCTGTCCCAGGGCAGCCGAGGAATCCTTTTGGTAGATCAGGGCGGCGTCGTTGAGTTTGTATTTCTCAAGAGACTCGGCCAATGACAGGTACTCGTCCGAAGATACCGGGTAGACCGACGAGAACACGACAGGCTTTACGTCCTTGAAGCCTGGAAGCGGAGCAGAAGCCGGGTGTGTGTCGAGGGTGATCGTATCTCCCACGCGGGTGTCGCTCACCGTCTTGATTCCTGAAATGATGTACCCGACCTCCCCTGCAGAGAGCTCTTTTCTGGGCTCCCGATTGAGTCGGAACAATCCCACCTCTTCCACCCTGTATACTGCCCCATTGGACATGAAACGGATCAAATCGCCCGGCTGTACCTTCCCGTCAAAAACGCGACAACTCACCACCGTACCTCGAAACGGGTCGTATTGAGCATCGAAAATGAGAGCCCTCAAGGGGCCCTCGGCCTCACCGGAGGGAGGAGGGATTCTCTCCACGATGGCTTCCAGGACATCCTCTATTCCCAAGCCTTCCTTGGCCGAACACAAAATGGCATGGTCGGAATCCAGGGCGAGGTCGGTTTCGATCTGCTCCTTGACCATGGGGATATCGGCGGAGAGAAGGTCGATCTTGTTGATGACCGGGATGATTGTGAGGTCATGTTCCATGGCGGCAAAAAGGTTCGCCAGGGTTTGGGCTTGCACCCCCTGGGAGGCATCCACGAGGAGCAACACACCCTCACAGGATGCAAGGGCACGGGAGACCTCATAGGCAAAATCCACATGCCCGGGCGTGTCGATGAGGTTGAGGTCAAATTCCCGACCATTTTTGTTCCTGTACGGGAGTGTGACGGTCTGGCTCTTGATGGTGATTCCTCTCTCCCTTTCGATGTCCATGCTATCCAGGATCTGATCCCTGAAGTCGCGGTCACTCACCAGACCCGCAAACTGGATAAGGCGGTCCGCCAGTGTGGATTTGCCGTGGTCGATGTGAGCGATGATACTGAAATTTCGGATTTCACGCATAGCGTTCCGTTCGTCTCTTGAAAGGCAATTAGCGGTCGGTTCAATCGGCCGGGAAAGGTACATCCCCGTTTTCGCTTCTATTCGGAACATCTGGTCCACAAACGCGGGGCATTGATTCCAACCGACCGGATACAAACGCCTCAGGGTCCATACCTTCTTAGGGCGCTTTCCATTTGATGATGGACAGATATGCACAAAAAGTGTAAACAGGGCAAGCGCAACTGCGTGCACAAACTCTGTTTTTGGGTGGAATTGCCCCGGACAATCCCATGGAGAAACATCAATCAAATGGAGGGAATGTTATGAAGGCTTTTCGGTTCGCTTGCGGTGTTCTTCTTATTCTATTCGTCGTGTCATGTTCCGTCCAGCAGAGCTGGGTGATGATCGGCAAATGGCAGAAGGTGGACGGAAAAGACACCGTTGAATTCATGCGAGACGGAACCGTGACAGTGGTCAGCGGTCCAACTACCATCAAGACCACATTCCGAATGAATGATCCCAAAAAATTGGAGATATCACTGGGCAACTTTGGCACCGTTCCCCTGCAGGTGGCCGTCGAAAAGGACATCCTGACCCTGACTGATGCCAAGGGCCAGGCCCTGAAATACAAGAAAGTGATCGAGGCTCCACCTCAGAAGAACGTGGCTCCTCAAGCTCCTCAGAAGAAGTGAGAGCAAACATCTTCATCTCCGGTTCCACCTCAAGCGGTCGGTTTGCCATCATGGTCAGTCAACCACGAAGAGCACGAATGGTCGCGATTTGCCAGAGCTGATTGGACGCATCGCTTCCATCCTGTTCGTGCCCTTCGTGGTTGCATCGAAGTCTTAGCGCGGATGACCCCGCCTGTTCATCACCCACCCTCTAGAACGCGGCCGCAATCCTGATTCCACCGAAGACATGGTTGGCCTCGCCATCCCATGAATTGAACTTGATGTTGTCGTGACCATCCCCCGTGATGGGAAATGCAAAACCGATTCTTGGCGACACGGTCACATACCTGCCCACAGGGATATTTAGGGCAGCGGATACCTGGCCTGAGTGCCAGTCGGCAAATTCCTGAGGATTCGAGTCCAGATACCCGACAAACACTCCCAAATCGAGACTCATTCCGTAGCAGGGCAGTTTGAAGTTCCTCGAGACATCGATTTGCATCCACCATCCCGGGTAATTGTGGAATTCCCTGTAACCCGTCACACCAATGTTGAACCAGGGGAATGCATAGGAGAGCCCAGCGAAAATCTCGGTCGAGTCCTTCGGGGAGTTCACCAGCGAGTAGTAGACTCCCCCCACTGTGGCCGTGAGCCCCTTGCATATTTCACGGCTGTAAGAGAGAGTAAAGTCTGTTTCATTCCATCTCTCATGACCACTGAAAAGATTCTCGCTGGAGTCGAAATTCCCCCAAACATTGAATGAGAATCCTTTGTAGCCAAGGGTCACAGAGGGTTGGATCACTAGGCTTTCGGAACTGAATGCAACACCTCGAAAGATGTATTGACTCAGGAAGTCCACACTCACGGAGGCGGTGGGTTTATCCTCCTTCTTCTCTGCCGGGGAGGCCTCTTCCTGCGCGAGGACCTGGGGTGCCCCCGTGAACATCACAAGCCCTGCGACCAGCCAAATTACCCTTCCGCGCCAGCTACCACCAAAGTATGTTTTCATTATTCAGCCCCCAAAATCGTCGTCCAGTTGCATCGAAGAATTGAAGACCGCCCCCTCTTGTTCGGCGGCCGCACTTCTCTCTCCTGCTGATTTCGTGACCAGGTTTGACTTTCATCTCAAATCCATCGAACCACACCTCCTTTTCACGCGACATACATCCACTCGACAGGTCCAACCCCACACCACTCCCCCCATCGCTCCAGTTCAGGGACTCCCTGACGACCCACCAAAGCGCTGAGGCTCACATAATTTCTTGCCTTGGCACAGGTTTTGGCGGTCGAATCCAAGCAAGGATTCCTTTTGGATTGGATACGACCCAGGATGGGAGTCCCAGGTAGGGAAGTGCACAATCGAAACCAGGCGACTAGAAAAAATGTTATGAGGACAACCTACTGTTTTTTAATGAATTCATAGTACTCTTCGGAATATTTGCGCTCGTATTTTGATCTTTTTTTGTTACTAATTGCCCTAGCCTGGTCTTTATAGTACATTTTTGGTACGTTTTTGAATCTAAATGAACAAGGAACTCACTTGCCTCATACCATAAGAGAGACAATGTGGGGTGCTTGCATGAGGGTGGGGTGTGCCGTGGTCAGCGGGGCGTGAGAGCCGGGATGTGTTGTGGCAGACCTTGCATTTTCAGCCGCTTTGCACTACCAGGAAGGGTATTGATATCAGGCAACGTGGCTTTCGCAAACACTTGGAAGAACTGTTTTGGAGATGAGGTGGATCATGGATATTGAAGCCATCGAACAGGCATTGGCCGAGACTATGATTTTGGGCTGGGAAATCGTTCCCACGGGGCGCGGCATTCTCGTCACCACCAACTGGAGACTGCCCACCAAGGAGAACATCGAGATTCATGTGAGGTCAGTCGGCGAAAGGGAAGACCTATATCTCGTGACGGATGGCGGGGAACTCTCCGGCATGATGTTTCTCCAGGGATGGAACCTATCCGAGGACGTGGAAGGAGAGGCTCTCGTGACGGGTATCGCCGAGACCCACGGGCTGAAGCTTGTGGACGGCCAGTTGGTCAAGGGAGCAAATGACGGAGATCTGGGGCAGGCAATCCGATCGATCCTTGAGGCGGTGAAGGAGGCTTCCTTCCTGATGTGGGGAAAGAAGGCGCGGGGCACTTCAAACCTTCACTGAGCAAAGCATCGGAAAGGTGAAACCCGGCCTCGAATGCCCACAGATCAGATCCTTTCTCGAGAAGAGAGGGTGCCTCATCGGCTGGGCAGGCGGATCTTCAGAATCAGCCTGTCAGGCTCTTCCCTTACCAGGTCTATCAATCCGTGGTGCTTGTGGACGATCATTTTGGCGAGGGGCAGGTCCAGCGCCTCGGTGCGCTCCGCACGACTGGTGAACGGGTAGAAGAAATGCTCGATTTCGTCGTCCGAGACCCGCGTCCCCTTGACGACCAGCTCAATTTGCACGGCATCGTCTCTCGCCTTGGTCGACACTTCCAGATTGCGGCCCTGGGGGCAAATATCGGTCAGGGCGAAAAACATGGTTCTGAACAGGGATCGAAAGAGCTCCTTGTCCACGGGAATCATGGGCAGGTTGGCCT
>CAZURN010000275.1:0-4472 GCA_964623165.1 uncultured Syntrophobacteraceae bacterium | reverse complement strand
TCATTGGATTTTACTCCATCACCCTGCATCTATACTTCAGCCATCCAAATCAGTTCGTATGCCGAGAGCATCATGAGGCAGCTTTTGCAAAATCACTTTCAGAAGTTCTGACAATACACCCCACTTTGGATGTTCTCTGACGAGACGAGTCCGTCATCCTTTCAATGTGCTCTGCCTGTGTACATCCTCTCCCAATTCAGGAGAGACTCCAGAGCATCTTGAGAATTTTGGGCGGACCGGAGGGCACCAAGAAGATGCCGACTTCGAGCTACCCGGCTGACCGTGGACAGGATTCTCAATTGCACCTCCTGATCTGCTTCCGGAGATAGAATGAGGAAGACGCACTCGATGGGCTTTTCCGTCGGCACATCTGCCACTCCTTCCTTCGTCAGGCCGAGGGATAGTAGTGGCCTGGAAAGCTCCTTCATACGAACATGGGGAAAAGCCGCCCCCTCGTTGGAAAAGGTGGAGCCCTTTCGCTCACTTTCCATCACGGCCTCCAGAATACGCTCCACCCCACCGATCTTGGTGTTCTTCGTGGCGGATTCAATCAAATCCCTCAGAAGTGCGTTCTTGGTGACCGGTCTGTCCCAGACGACAATCCGTTCCTTGCCCAGCAGGGTGCCAAGGGAAATCTCTTTGTCCAGCCACTCACCGGGCTCTATTGCAGGGGTGTGTTTCTTGGTCGGCTGAATCCCTTCAGTGCTCGGCATCTCATTTCTTCGGGTATCGAGAACCACCACGGTGATCCCATGTGCTTTCTGGATCAATTTCTCAACGATGCTCTTTCCACCGGTTACCCGCTTCCAGAAGGAGATAGGGCCGGGAGTTCCCAGCACGATGTGGCCCACTCGGTACTCTTCGGCAAAGTGAAGGAGTGTTTCTGCGATGTCTTCCCCTTTGTATGTAAAGACCATGGCCCCCAATTGTTTGGCGAGGGTGAGAGTGCCTGAGAGAGCCCTCTGGGTGTGAATGTCGATGGCCGTGGGTTCTTCCGATGGGGTCTGGACATACACGGCATACCAGTTCCGGTTGAGCCTTCCTGCAAGCCGGGATGCATAGCGCAGGAGCATCTCGCTGTTGGGGCCGCGGGAACTCAGGCAAACCATGACCTGGTCCGGTGTAGCCGGGAGTTCGGAGTCCTCGGTTGCTCGGCTCCTCATGTCGATCTGTGATGCCATTTCCCGGAGGGTGAGCTCGCGCAGCTGTTCCAGGTTCGTCTTCCTGAAGAAGTTGGCGAGGGCCGTCTCAATGCGCTCGAGGGTATAGACCTTCCCTTCCTCCAGCCGCTTCCGCAGGTCTTCCGTAGTGAGGTCCACGTTCACAATTTCGTCCGCATCGGCGACCACTGCATCCGGAAGCCGTTCCCGTACCCTGACCCCGGTGATTCTTTCCACTGTGTTGTAAAGGCTTTCGAGGTGTTGGAGATTGAGGGTCGTGATGACATGTATTCCGGCAGCGAGGATGTCCTGCACATCCTGGTAACGCTTGGCGTTGCGGCTCCCGGGAACGTTGGTGTGGGCGAGTTCGTCAACAAGCACGGCCTGAGGCTTCCTTCGGAGGATGCCCTCAAGGTCCATCTCTTCAAAGGGTATTCCGCGATACTCAAGGGCCCTGCGAGGCATGATCTCGAGGCCATTCAAGAGCGCGGCGGTGTCAGGGCGGCCGTGGGTTTCAACCAGGCCTGCCACCACGTCAATGCCCTCTCTCTTGAGCCTGTGAGCCTCGTCGAGCATTTGCCAGGTCTTTCCAACACCCGCACAGTAGCCGAGATAAATCTTGAGCCTGCCGCGCTGCGCGCGCCGAATCATGCGCAAGAAGCTGTCGGCCCTGTCTTGTTGCGAAACTTGGTTCTTCATGGGTTCGTGTCCAGATCGAGGTTCAGGCGCAGCACATTCACCCGTGGTTCACCAAGGAAACCGAGGTCCCGCCCTTCCGTGTGAGTTCTGATCTTTGCCAGAAGCTCCTTTTCGCTGAGTCCACGGCTCCGTGCAACCCGGCGAGCTTGGAGGAAGGCATTGCGCACGCTGATGTGGGGATCGAGACCGCTGCCCGATGCGGTCACTGCATCGGCGGGGACGGGTATGTCCATGGAAAGCCCGTTCTCCAGGCGATAGGCGGCTATCCTTCCAGCAACCGCTTCAACAAGGTTTCGGGACAGGGGGCCGAGGTTGCTCCCTCCTGACCGAGCGGCATCGTAGCCATCGCCTGCCGCTGAAGGGCGGGGATGGAAGAACCTGGGGTCGGAGAAACTTTGGGCGATGAGTGTGGATCCGACCACTCTTCCCTGCCGGACGAGGAGGGAACCATTGGCCTGGGTGGGGAAAAGAACCTGGGCAACTCCCCACACGGCGAGGGGGTAGATGCCGCAGAGCAAGACGGCGAGCATGAGGGTCGAGACAAGTGATGCACGGGCCTCTTTGGAAAAAGAAAGCATCCATGAGGATTTCAAGAGGGCTGTAGGTTCCATGCGGGTGGACCTCTTTCTGAAATCTGTGCCGGAGGAATGCGGAACAAAAACCAGCATTGCTCCATTCTAAACAAGGTGAAGTGCACTGACCGCGAGATCAATGAGTTTGATTCCAACAAACGGAACTATCAGGCCGCCAAGGCCGTAGATCATGAGATTTCTCCGAAGCAACACCGAGGCCTCCAGTGGCCTGAAGTGAACCCCCTTCAGCGCAAGGGGGATGAGCGCCATGATAATGACGGCGTTGAAGATGACAGCGCTCAGGATCGCACTGGTCGGAGATGAAAGGTGCATCACGTTCATGGGGCTAACCTCTGGAAAGGCATCGATGAGGAGAGCAGGAATAATGGCGAAATATTTGGCCACATCGTTTGCTACGCTGAACGTGGTGAGGGCCCCACGGGTCATGAGCATCTGCTTGCCGATCTCCACGATTTCGATGAGCTTGGTCGGATTGGAGTCAAGGTCGACCATGTTTCCGGCCTCTTTTGCGGCCTGCGTCCCAGTGTTCATGGCTACCCCCACATCCGCCTGGGCGAGGGCAGGGGCGTCGTTGGTGCCGTCTCCTGTCATGGCCACCATGTGACCTGATGCCTGTTCCCTGCGAATCAGGGCCAATTTGTCTTCAGGCCGGGCCTCAGCGAGGAAGCCATCGACACCGGCCTCTTTGGCAATGGCGGCTGCCGTGAGAGGGTTGTCTCCCGTAATCATCACGGTCCTTATGCCCATGGCGCGGAACCGCTCAAAGCGGTCCCTGAGGCCACCCTTGACGATGTCCTTCAGATGGACCACTCCAAGAACCTTCTCGCTTTCGGCCACCACGAGGGGGGTTCCGCCGTCGCGCGACACCCGTTCTATGGTCTGCCGAATCTCCGGAGGGAAAGACCCTCCGATGAATGTCTTTATGGCATCCGGGGCTCCTTTGCGAATGCGCCTTCCATCGACATCCAGACCACTCATGCGCGTTTGTGCCGTGAACGCGATGAATTCCGCGTTGGGCAGTTCCAAAATGGATCTCCCCCTCAACCCATACTCCTTGGCAAGAACCACAATGCTCCTGCCCTCGGGAGTCTCGTCAGCAAGGGATGCCAACTGGGCCGCATCGGCCAGTCTTTCCGCCGAAACACCCTGGGCGGGCAGAAATTCCCTGGCCTGCCTGTCCCCGAGGGTGATGGTTCCCGTCTTGTCGAGAAGCAGGACATCCACATCTCCTGCCGCCTCCACTGCTCGGCCGCTCATGGCGAGGACATTCTTTCCGACGAGTCTGTCTATTCCGGCAATCCCTATGGCGCTCAGCAGTCCGCCGATCGTTGTGGGGATGAGGCAGACCAGAAGAGCAACGAGCACCGTAATGGAGAAATATACCTGGGAATAGTCGCCGAAAAGTCTGAAAGTCATGATGGCCACCAGGAAGATTATGGTCAGGGCCGAGAGAAGAATGGTTAGAGCGATCTCATTTGGAGTTTTCCGGCGTGCCGCGCCTTCCACGAGATTGATCATGCGATCAAGGAAGCTCTCGCCAGGGTCTGAGGTGACGCGCACCTTGATCTGATCGGAGAGGACCTTCGTCCCCCCCGTGACGGCGCTCCGGTCTCCCCCGGCCTCACGGATGACCGGCGCGGATTCACCTGTTATGGCCGACTCATCCACCATGGCCACTCCCTCGACGACTTCACCGTCCGCGGGGATCAATTCCCCGGCTGAAACAATCACACAATCGTTTTTGCGCAATTGGTCAGCCGGCACCTTGTCGATGACGTCATCGCCGCGCAGACGGTTCGCTACGGTTTGTGTCCGGGTTCTTCGAAGAGCGGCGGCTTGGGCCTTGCCTCGACCTTCGGCCATGGCCTCTGCGAAGTTGGCGAAGAGCACCGTGAACCAGAGCCAGACGATCACTTGCAGACTGAAAGAGGGTGGATCGTCGGATGTGTGGAACAATAGGCTCAGCGTCGAAACGGCGGCCCCGACCTCGGTGACGAACATGACGGGATTCTTCACCATG
>CAZURN010000274.1:0-4476 GCA_964623165.1 uncultured Syntrophobacteraceae bacterium | reverse complement strand
TCTCAAAGACCCTCACCTGATTGTACAGGAGGATCAATTCGTCAAAGATGCGCTCAATAGGAATGTCCGTGCGCAAGTGATGGTCAACAACAATTTCAACCCGGTCTGGGTTGAACACGAGGGGATAGTTTTGGAGGTAATGGGTCTGTCTCCTTGATACCTGTTCAAGAAGGGCCAACTTTTCCTCTCTGATGATCTGCTGATAGTTTTGGCCCATTTCTGGGTCATCGGGATTCCCGAGGAGTTCCCTCAATTGCCCGACCGGATCCTCAACCACCCTCCGGTTGACCACCAGATACCTGATGGACGAGGATGGAAGGCTTTTTTCGAAAGGCAGGAGAGCCTTCTCGATGACGCTGACCAGCCCCCTCGCCCCAGTCTTTTCCTGATGGGCTCGTTCCGCGAATAGCCGCAGGGCCTCGTCCTCGAACTTGACGTCGATACCGTAGCTTCGGAAATCCTCTTTTTTTCCCAGGATGATAGGGTTGTTCGGGTTTTTGAGGATCTGGTAAAGGTCTTCCACATCCAATGGATCAAGGACGGCAATCACGGGTATCCGCCCCACGAACTCGCTTTCGAACCCATACTCGATCAGGTCCTCCGCCTTGACATGCCTGGCAAACTTGGACTCGTCCTCCTTGCTCTGGATCTCAGCCCCGAACCCAATGCCCTGTTTCTGAATACGTTTACGTACGATGGGTGCCAAGTCGTTGAAGGCGCCGCTCATGATAAACAGGATGTTCCTGGTGTTGACCGTCCGTTTCTCCCTTTTGCCCGTTTTCCGATAGTGTTCAATGGCCTGGATCTGTGAAATGGGATCGTGGGCCACCTTGAGATCCACCTCAGTCTCCTCCATGGGTTTCAAAAGAGCCCTCTGAACACCGGTTCTGGAGACATCGGGACCGATGAGGTTGTGTGATGAGGCGATCTTGTCCACCTCATCGACGTAAATGATTCCGTACTGGGCGAGCTCAATGTCATCACCGGCCTCGACGACGAGCTCCCTCACCAGATCCTCCACATCGCCACCCACATAACCGGTTTCGCTGAACTTGGTTGCATCACCCTTGACGAAGGGCACGCCGATTTTCTGGGCGATGAGCTTTACGAGATAGGTCTTTCCAACCCCGGTAGGACCGATAAGCAAAACATTATTCTTGATCCTCCCAACCATGGGGTCCCTGGTGGAGCGGCCCTTGCGGGCCTGGTAGCGAATCCTGTTGTAATGGGTACAGATCTTGGTGGCCAGAACGGCCTTCGCCTCATCCTGCTTGATCACGTACTGGTCAAGGTAGTTCTCGAGATCCTCCGGTTTCATATCGAATTTGATCTTTTCGGAGAGATCCACCTTCTTGTATGCTTCCTGAGCGTCCTGGGTCTGCGGCATCATCATGGGAGAAATCACCTTGATTCTATATCCGTATTTTTTTGTGAGATATTCACTGAGTTCTTTTTCCAGCTCCTCCTGACCCGGGAGCGTCGGGATGTCATCGGGCATGATCTAGGTCCTCGCTCGACTGTGTGAAAACACGTCTCACCACCTGGACTAGGCTAAAAACGTAATCACTATAAACCCCCGAGGCACCCTTTTCAACTGAACCTCAACTCGACCAGGAGGTCCAAGGACCATGAGCCTTCAACCTAAAGTGGGGTCTGAAGACATGGGGTTGCCGCCCGATGTCCAGATCCTTGTCAATCGCGACGCGCTGCCGGTTTGGTATTCCCTGCTGCAACAGGGATTTCTGCTGGAGGCCAGACTCGGTGTGAGCCTCACGAATATCCTCTCCGACCAGATCGGCCTCTCGCTTGAGTATCTCGAAGAGAGGGTCCAGACCATCTTCGTGGACGGGAAGGCTGTGGACAGCCTGGACAAAACCCTGGTGGCGGAGGGGTGTATTGTTGCCCTGTCTGCGGCCATGCCAGGATTTGTGGGGGCGGCATTTCGAAAGAGCGGTTATTACGCCGTGATGCGCTCTTCCACGACCCATCACCATGCCCACGATGATCGTGGAGAGAGACAAGGACGATTCACGCTGAAGCTCTTCAACCTCCTGTCGGATGAATTGGGAGAGTTTTTCCTCACAAGGGGGATTCTGCTCGAGAGCCAGGCCTTCGCCGATTTTGTCGGGAGGCACCATGGGGGACCCTCTTTGGGAATCCGAGAGGTTGGCTTTGACGGTGCGGCTATCGGTCTCAATAATGCTTTATCAGAGGCTGACGCACACTCGGCAACCCCTCGCCTCAAGTTCCCTTTCAGTGCACTCTTGGCCGGAATCCGGTCTCACAAAATCATAAGGATCAAGGTGACCCCAGTCCAAGCCACCCGGACTGAAAATGACTGCTGAAGGTCAATTCAACCGGGAGACCCTCGAAGCCCTCGCCATTTCCTGCCTATACGAATTCCAGGGGAAACCTTCTTAAAGCCGGTCTTTTCGGGCATGAAGAAGCTTGCGGCGGCATCCTCAGTGCTGAACTGTCCCTGCCGTGTCTCTGCCCAACTCCTTCCAACGGAAGCAATCAACAACATGGTCGTTGACCATGCCGACTGCCTGCATGAAAGCATAGCAGATGGTCTTTCCCACAAAGGAGAATCCCCGTTTCTTGAGGTCCTTGCTCATGATCTCTGACAGCGGCGTCGATGCAGGGATTTCCTCCATGCATCGGCGCGCATGATGAATGGGTTTACCACCCACAAATCGCCAGACATAGGCGTCAAAGCTTCCGAACTCCTCTTGCACTTGGAGAAAGGCCTTGGCATTCCTCACCGCAGCCTCGATCTTCAGGCGGTTGCGGACTATGTCGGGAATACCCATGAGCTCGACCACCCTTTTCTCATCGTAGGACGCAACCAGGTTTGGATCGAAACCGTCAAAAGCGCGGCGGTAACCCTCCCGTTTAAGCAGGATCGTCGACCAGCTCAATCCCGCCTGTGAACCTTCGAGCACCAGGAACTCGAAAAGTCGCTGCTCATCATGGACGGGGACTCCCCATTCCATGTCATGGTAAACTTGCTCCAGCGGACTCCTCTCCGCCCAGGGGCATCGAATCCTCATGGCTCTCCTTTCAGCTGAAATCGGTATTCACCCGCGCAAAGGTTCGCCCACATTTGAGTCACCACATCGAAACATGAACCCCTCTGAGCGGCAGGAAGGAATTCATCCACCAGTCTGCGGCACTGCTCAATGAACATACACAAGAGACTCCGGCAATGGACGAAATGCAGGAGACTGCCATTGCTTACTTGTTTGGCGAACCGTCACCACTGAACGAGGCAGACTTCATGGAGGACTCTTCCCAGGAAGCGCTCCCCGATGGCTTGAAATCGGAGGGGCAGATCGGTGACGTGGAACTGATGCTCGGGGGGCATGCGACGGGGATTCCAGAGGTCCAGCCGGGAAAGGATCTCCACCGTCTCTTCTGCCATGGCTTCCGCTGAATCCACCAGGGCGATCCCTGAACCGACCACCTCTTGGATCACAGGCTTGAGCAGGGGATAGTGGGTACACCCCAAAACCAGGGTGTCCAGTTCATGGGAAAGGATCGGCTTGAGATATTCCATGGCGGTGAGTCTGGTGACGGGGTGATCCAGCCACCCCTCCTCCACCAGAGGCACGAAAAGGGGGCATGCCCGGGAAAACAGCCTGATGTCAGGGTCGACCCCGTGGATGGCGCGGGCATAGGCATTGCTGTTGATGGTTGCCGGCGTCCCGATGATCCCCACAACCTTGGAGCGAGTGGCCTTGGCCGCACTCCGGGCTCCCGCATGGAGCACATCGAGGACAGGCACTTCCGACAACTCCTTGATGGCATCAAGAGCTACGGCGGACATGGTATTGCAGGCGACAATGAGCACCTTGACTTGCCGCTGCAGCAGAAATTCCGTGATTTGGCGGGCATACTGCACAATGGTCTCGTTTGACTTGACCCCATAGGGCACACGGGCCGTGTCCCCAAAGTAGAGGATGCGCTCGAAGGGCAGCCGCTCCATGAGAGCTCTGACGACGGTGAGTCCACCCACTCCGGAATCGAACACTCCAATAGCATGCACCGCTTCGGTTTCCAGAGAAAGCTTTCGTTCGGGCCCCATGCTTCGGTTCTCTTCTCAAATGTGTTGCTGCCTGCGCACCGACACCGGGAAATGCCGTATCTTCCAAGTGCAAAAGCTCACTGTAACATCGCACGCTTAAGCCCCGTGACATTCCGTAGCCAGGAGACCCCCTGGACTCCGACCAGAAGGCGAGGTTCGCCTCACTTATTCAGTCTCAACCCTGAACGCCACGGCACCCAGGGGAGGGAGGGTTACGGTGATCGATTGGGAAAACCCATGGGATGGATTGGGTACAGTGGCAACCCCGCCGAAGTTGCCCTGCCCGCTTCCTCCATAAACAGGGGCGTCGCTGTTGAGGATCTCCTTCCAATATCCTTCGAAGGGCACCCCGATTCCGTATCCGTGGCGGGGGACAGGGGTGAAGTTGA
>CAZURN010000273.1:0-4511 GCA_964623165.1 uncultured Syntrophobacteraceae bacterium | reverse complement strand
TTCGGGCCCGGTCATCACCGCCGCCTCGCGGGTTTCAGGGTCCAGGGTGAAATTCCCTGAAATGCCGTGGACCGAAGGTGGACTGCACGTCACAAGTGAGATGTTGTTTGGACACGTGAAGCTTGGAACGGTCCCGTCGGCAACAGCCCCGAATCCATCGGCCATGAACCGCGCGACCGTGGGCAGGATGTTGGCTGCGAGCCCATGGGAAAGGTACGCAGGATCACCCCCGTCGATGCAGACCAGCACCACGGGGTCATGCGGCCAGCGGTAGTCACGGCCGTTGAGATGAATGGTTGGCTTATTCAAGTGGTGACAATACCTTCAGCGAATATGTGAGCTCTTACCGTAAAGGCGCCGCGGAATCTCCAACCGGAACCCTGTTGAGATTCTTGGGTTCCTCAGATGGTGAGGCGGCGGATCAAGGCGGAGGTCATGTCCATAACGGAAACGAACGCAATGATGATGAGGAGCAATGCCGAGGTTTCGGCATAGTGAAATCCGCGGATGACCTCGTAGAGCACCACGCCGATGCCTCCGGCTCCAACCATGCCGACAACCGATGCGGAGCGGACGTTGGCTTCGAACCTGTAAAGGGAATAGGAAATCCAAAGGGGCAGCACCTGAGGGATCACGGCGTAGGCGATCTCCTCCAGCGCATTGGCCCCGGTGGCCCGAACCCCTTCAACGGGCCTGGGGTCGATGGCCTCCACGGCCTCGGCGAAGAGCTTTGCCAGGGTCCCGGTGGTGTGAATCCACAATGCCAAGACACCGGCGAAAGGTCCCAGTCCCACGGCCACGATGAAGAGCATGGCAAAAACCATTTCATTGATGGCGCGGCAGGCATCCATGGATCGCCGCACGGGCTGGTAGACCCATGGAGGCACAATGTTCTCGGATGACAGGAGACCGCACGGCACAGCGCAAATGACGGCCAGGACGGTTCCCCAGACGGCGATGTGGAAGGTGATCAGCATTTCATCGAGGTAGATGCGCCAGTCACGGAAACTGGGAGGAAAGAAGTCGCTGCCGAATTGGGCCATATTTCCCATGTCACGGAACAGATCCAGAGGACGCATGTCTGCGCCGTTCCAGGACCAGGCAAGGAGAGAAAGAACACCGACCCAGGCGAAGGCCCTGGTCAGGGTCCATTGCACCTGGGAGCGTGCTGGCAACACAGAGATCTTCTCCATTTGGCACTACATCTTCTTGGGCAGCTGGGACTCGATTTCAGACAACTGACGTTCGATTTCGGCAAGCTTGGCCCTGCGGTCCGCATCCGAGAGTGTGGTGTCCGCCTCCACTTTGCTTTTTGCCTTGAAGAGCTCCAATTGCCTGATGGGAAGCAGTTGTGCGTCGGAAGAATCCCTGAAGCCCCCATAGTTGTAGATGCCATTCATCGTGGTCTTTCCACGCTCCGTGTTTCCATAGTTGAGCACGAAGTGCTTGATCTTCTTCTTCACATCATCGGGGAGGTCCTTGCGCCAGACCAAAGGATCCGAGGGAATCAGGGGAGAGGTCCAGAGGATCCGGATCTGGGAGGCCTTTTCGGGGGACTGGGCCTTGAGTTTTTCCATCTCCTCCGAGTTGTTGGTGGCCACATCCACCTGCTTGTTCAGCACGGCGGCCAGATTGGCCCCATGGTTGGCGGTGGTCATGACCTTGAAATGGCTCTTAGGATCGATGTTGTTCTTGGCAAACACGTAGAAGCCGGGGACAAGGTTACCCGACGTGGAGTTGGGGTCCCCATTGCCAAAAGTGTACTGCTTGCCGTTCTTCAGGAACTCTTCCAGGGAGACGACGGGACTGTCCTTGTGTGTGATCAGGTACGAATAATAACCCAGGCTTCCGTCGGCGAAGACCACCTGGCAGAAGACCTCGGCGTTGGCACGGTCTACGGCCTCAATGGCTGCCTTGTTTCCCATCCATGCGAACTGGACCTTGTTGAAACGCATGGCCTCGATGATTCCTGCGTAGTCCGAAGCAAAGAACGCAGACACCTTGAGGCCGGTTTCCTTGGAAAGGTCGTCGATGAACGGCTGCCATGCCTGTTTGAGGGCGGCGCTGGCATCGGTTGAAATGATGCCGAAACTGAGCTCCATTTGAGCCTGGGCCGGCTGGACGGCTCCAACGAGGGAGCATGTGATGAAGAGTAGGAGGAACAAGGATCCACGCTGTGTTCTCATACCAATTCTCCTTGAGTGGTTGGAAGATGCTTTTGCGCTTTATCCCGCAGCCTCTGCTACCTTGGGCTGAAAAAACGTTTGTGATGGGGAAACAACACAGGCTGCCTCCCTTTCGAGCATCTCATCCGCCGCAGCTCCGTAGAGTCTGCGGAGAAGCTGAGGGGTCAGGGCGGCTGAAGGACCGTCATACACAAGGCGGCCGTGGTGGAGGGCGACGATCCTGGGGCAATAGCGGATGGCCATTTCCACCTGGTGCAGTGAAACCAAAACGGTGGGCTGATGCTCCCGGTTGATGCGTGTGAGTATTTCCATCACGTTCCGTGCGGATTCAGGGTCCAAGGAGGCGATGGGCTCATCGGCCAGGATGATCTTCGCACGCTGCACCAGGCTCCGCGCAATGGCGGCCCTCTGCTGCTGACCGCCTGAGAGGGTTGATGTCCTTTGCCATGCAAAGTCTCTCATGCTCACCTGGTCGAGCGCTGAAAGCCCTTCCTCGATCTCATTCCTGGTGAACCATCGCGGAATGCTCCTCCAGAGGGGAACCCGGTGGAGAATCCCGGTGAGGACGTTGGTGATGAGGGGAAGACGGCCCACAAGGTTGAACTGTTGGAAAATGAATCCAACTCCGGCCCTGATTTCCCTGACCTCGGAAGCGATGCGTCCGTTTTGTTGCACTTTGCGCCCACTGACCCAGATCCGGGACGGCTCGTTTTGGTCTCCGGCAATGAACCCCGAGACATGACGAAGCAATGTGGACTTCCCTGAGCCGGAAGCCCCAATGAGCCCGACGAACTCCCCTTCGGCTATTTCCAGGTCGATTCCGTTCAGGGCTCTCCGCCCATTGAAAGACTTGCTCAAGCCATTGATGCTTATGGCGGCTCCCATCGTCGCCCTCCACGGTTGATCCCCCAGTTCAAAGACGTCATCCGCCAGGACTCGCGTGATCAAACAAGCTCCCTGTTCACGCGGGCATGACTTGAGTGATGATAGCCGCACTATGTTACGTGGATCTTACGGCTTGATGACATTTGGGCGAAGCTTCCAACCCCCGAATGATCCACACAGGATTCTGCCGTTATCTGTTCATCATATTGCAACTGTAACAGTTCTGTAACACAACGGTCATGGAACCGTCATGGACGGGTGGTCTACTAGGGGCGGGTGACTGAACGGAGTGAGCATGCCGAAGACCACGGTTCTGATTGTGGAGGATGATCCGGACATCCTTCAGCTCCTGGCCTACAATGTGGAGGCGGCAGGTTTTGATGTGACGACCGCCGTGGACGGCCATGGCGCGTTGAAGCGGGTGCAGGAACGAGCTCCACACCTCATCATTCTGGATCTCATGCTCCCAGGCATTGACGGGTTGGAGGTTTGCAGGGAGTTGAAACGGCGCCCGGAAACCATGGGGATCCCCATCATCATGGTGACGGCCAAGGGCGCGGAGATCGACCGCATCGTCGGGCTTGAGCTGGGTGCCGACGACTACGTCGTGAAGCCCTTCAGCCCCAGAGAATTGATCCTGAGAATTCGGGCGGTCCTGCGCAGATCAAAGGCTGAACCCACGATGGAGAAGATCTGGCGGCTCGATCCGCTGAGGGTTGACCTGGAAGCGCACAGGGTCACCCTGGGGGATGAGGATGTGGGGCTCACCGCCACGGAGTTCAAGCTGCTGGCCGAACTGATCCGGAATCCCGGGAAAGTCCTGACGCGGGATCAACTGCTGGACAGAGTTTGGGGATACGAGTTCGCCGGATACGCACGGACGGTGGACACGCACGTCAGGCGCCTGCGTCAAAAACTGGGACCCTGCTCCGAGTGGATCGAGACCTTGCGCGGGGTGGGGTACCGATTTCGAGGTTGAATCATGTCGACCAACTATTCGTTCAGGACGCGCCTGCTGCTGGCCTTCTGGGTCGTGCTTGCCCTGACCCTCCTCTTGCCCCCCTGGTACTACTTCCACATTGTTGAGCGGGAGACGCTGGAGGAGTCGAAGGAAAGCGCCGTCCAGCAGATCAACCTCGCGGCCTGGATGCTCCGTTTTCATGAGGATGTGAAAACGGTAAGGGACTTGCAGTCCCTGCTCGAGGAACTGGGCACCCAGATGCAGGTTCGCCTCACCTATGTGGAGGAGGGGGGGAGGGTCATCGCCGATTCCCAGGTGCCCGTCGCCGAGATTCCCGACCTGGACAACCACGCCGACCGCCCGGAGATCATCGAGAGCATGCGCCAGGAAGTGGCCGTGCTCTTCCGCTACAGCCGCACCACACAAAAGGAGCTCATCTATGCGGCCAAGCGGATCACGATGGATCATTCCGTCCCCTC
>CAZURN010000272.1:2506-4522 GCA_964623165.1 uncultured Syntrophobacteraceae bacterium | reverse complement strand
TTGTCCTTTTCCTCCTTTTCCTGTTTCTTTTCTCCTTTGATCACCAGCGTGTCGTCCGAGAGTTCCAGCTGAACGTCCTTTTCATCCACCCCGGGCAGTTCGACGGATATGGTATAGTCTTTTTCACCGGCAGCGATATCCAGCGTGGGTTTGAACCAGTCACTCCTCAGAGCCGGGCCATAGTCCCTGCCAAACCCCAGCGTCGGAAAACCGAAGCCGCGAAAGAGACTGTCGAACATACGGTCGACTTCCTGGTGAAATTGCGCAATGGGGTTTTGATTCTGCATATGGCCGGAACGCTGAACAGGCAGCGCCGCGGCCTGATTCTCCTCTTCCTTTTTGAACCAGTTCCATGGTGCGAGTTTTTTCAGTTCCATACCGTTCACCTCCTCATCGTGTCGATCTCACAGGTCTATGTTAGCACTCACTAACATCGAGTGCTAACATCTCTTTGATAATGCAGACTCTGAGGATGTCAAGGGAGGGACCGAAATCGGCTTGGGTCCAAAGGAAAGTGGGCGTAACGGTTTCGCTGTATTGAGGGATGGAAGGGGGGAACGTTTACAGAAGGGCTTGAATGGGAACAACTCTCTCTAAGGAGAAGCATTGCCACCGAGACCCCTTTTGAGGGCATCGGGAAGGTGATCCAGAAGACGAGCGATGGAGAACGCGGGAGTCGGGTTGGCGAGGAGGCCCATGAGGCGGTTCGCCCTGGCGGCCAGGGAACAAGACTCCACAACGGGGCGCCCTGCAGCGACCATTGCCGCAACAAGGCCCGTCAGGCTGTCTCCCGTCCCCCCGATGGGTTCCATGGCCTCGATGGAGGGTGCGTCGATCCTGTCCAGGATTCCATCGCGTGAAGCGACCAGGTCGCACCTTCCCTTCACCAGGAGATGCCTGGCCGCATTTTCATGGGCGTAGGCCCGCTCGATGAGTTCCGGTACTCTCTCCTCTTCCTGCAGGATAAACCCCCTGGTGTAGAAGGGGTGCGGGGCCGCCTCGTCGGCGAGAAACGCCATTTCCCCAGCATCGGGCGTGAAGAGGTCATAGGATGAGGCGAAGCCGCTCATTTTTGCCACGTACATGTACCCTGCGTCGGCGATGGTGAAAGGCGGCTCCTCCAGTTCCTCGAGCGCCATGAAGACCCGGTTGTGCCAGTCCACGTCGGGCTGCAGGTAATGAAACACCAGGAGCTCGGGGGCAAGTTCAACGAGGTTCCTGCACAGATGCCCGTATACTTCTCCCGAGCCCCTGCCCTGGCCCGTGTCACCCGCAAGCAGGGCTCGAGGCGCTTCGACGCCGAGGAGTCCTGCCGCCTGAACCGCCGTGGCGAGCAGCGCAAGGGTGCCTCGCGCCACGGGAAGGACATGCTCGCCAAGGTGCAGCCGGCCCCCGTCTGCGCGGCACGGTCCTTCGTAGAGGGGAAAATCGTCGCGGGGAACGGTGCCGATGATCAGCCAGTGCATTGTCGAAGCAACTCCTCGTAGGCCAGCTGCAGTGCGTACCCGCACAACGTCTGTCCGATGGCGCGGGGAGGAGGGGCCTCATGCAGGGTCTTTCCCACGAGACTCTCCGCCAGGAAGGGCACATCGGGGCAGCCGCCGCCCGAGATGTTCACGATGCGCAGGTCCCTCTTGTCCACGGTCATCTTCATGTTGGCGGCCCGCACCATGAGGAAGTCGCCGAAGTCCCTGGTGTGAAAAAGGTTCACGGGTTCAAGGAGCAGGTCGTGCAGGGGCAAGACACGGAGAGGGACCAGGCGGGCGTTTTCGAGAAGCTCCACGACCTTGAGCTGTTGGATCAGGGGAAACTCGATCACCAGATCGCAACCGGTGCGAAGGTCGGGAGGTGGACCTTTCACCTTGACGTCAAGGCCCGCCCCCATAAGCACCGACTCCGCCCTGATGACCTCGCTGGTGTGGGCGAAAACCAGAATGCCCCTGTCCAGGGCAGGGGGCCGAAGTCCCCTGTCGCCACGGCGCAGCCCGGCAGCGAGGTCCCCGGCGATGCGAGCGA
>CAZURN010000272.1:0-2406 GCA_964623165.1 uncultured Syntrophobacteraceae bacterium | reverse complement strand
GCAGGTGAACTGGCCAGGCCGAAGTTGTGCGACAAAGCGGCTCCCACGATCATCCCGAAGACGAAGACTCCGGCATCCGCATCCCCTTCACCCGACATGAAGAGTTGTCGCCCCGGACACCCCCCCGCCAGGGCGAAGGAGAGGCCGGCAACGACCATTCCCATGAAGTTCCAGAGGCCTTGCGTGTGAGCGACGGGCTGCTTTTCAAACCCCGGGTGAAACTGGCCGAGCACAAGGTTGACCGCCCAGGCAACGACGACCAGGGCAAGAAATCCGGAGAAGAGATGCCACTGTTTGAAGAGGATGAGGTCGCGGATGGCGCCCATGGTGCAGAATCGGCTGCGCTGGGCCAGAAAGCCTGCGGTTAGGCCGATGGCCAGTGAAATGGCGAGGGGTGCATAAGCGGCGCCAGGGCCTTTGAGGCTGTACCAAAGCACCCCGCTCTGCCCTTGCCCCTCCACGGGCGGATAGATGAACCTGAGCGCCAGGAGCCCCAGGATGAGCAAAGGCATGAGCAGTCCTGTTCCAGTGCTCTGCCTGCTGTTGCGGCCAAGGCTGTAGCCCTGCTTAAAAAAGAGGGTGCCGATCCATATGCCCGCGACGAGACCCGCCAATCCGAACAGCGCGTTGCCGTCCCCCCCGGCAAGGCGAAGGAGGGTGCGCCAGGGGCATCCCAGGAAGACCAGGGCCCCGATCATGGCCGTCATTCCCAAAACGAATCGGGCCAAAGGAGCGGAACCTCCCCGCGGCTTGAATTCCCGGACGATCAGGGCCGCTGCGAAGGACCCCAGGACGAAGCCAAGGATCTCCGGCCTCAGGTACTGCACCACCTCAGCCCTGTGCATGCCGATGGCACCGGTAATGTCCCGATCGAAACAAGCCACGCAGATTCCCATGTTGCCGGGGTTGCCGAGTTTCTGCAGCACGGCCGCCAGCGCGCCGATGACAGCCCCGACAGCGATGATGCCCCACCGTGTTGCAAAGATGTTTTTCGTGTTCTCCACTGTCACCCTCCGTTCCTCATGAAGAATGTCCGAATCTCCAGCGTTCAACACAGTTCAATGAATCCCGATTCCGCTTTGGAGGCACGGCCGATGATCGAGGCATCCGTCACACCCTTTTCGCGAAGAGCGGTCACCAAGGCGGTGGCGTGTTCCTCGGGAAGTGCAATGACAAGCCCCCCCGATGTCTGGGCATCCGCTAGGATATCCTGGAGCATGGGATCGATGGGTTTGGCCTCGCGGAGCTGTTTGGCGCAAAACTTTCGGTTGGCGAAGCTTCCGGCGGGTACCAGCCCCATCTGCACCGCGTCGAGGACCTCGGGAAGGACGGGTACTTTCGCAGCCTCCACGGTGATGAGGACCCTGCTGGCCAAGGCCATCTCCAGGGCGTGTCCTAGGAGCCCGAAACCAGTCACGTCCGTGCAGGCGTTGACCGGGAACGGCGCCATGACTTCCGCGGCGTTCTTGTTCAAGGTCGCCATGGACTCTATCGCCGCCCGTTCCGCCGCCTGTGAGATCAACCCCGCTTTCATGGCGGTGGCCATGACCCCGGTCCCAAGGGGTTTGGTGAGGACAAGGGCATCCCCCGGTTGGACTCCCGCATTGGTCAGGACCTTTTCAGGGTGGACCAAGCCGGTCACCGAAAGGCCGAACTTGATCTCCGGGTCCTCCACGCTGTGGCCACCCACCAGGGCCGCTCCGGCCTCATGGACCTTCTCGATCCCACCCCGGAGTATTTCTCGCAAAATGGCCTTGTCCATGGTGCGGACTGGGAAGCAGACGATGTTCATGGCCGTCAGGGGACGACCGCCCATGGCGTAGACGTCGCTCAAGGCATTGGCCGCCGCAATCCTTCCGAAGTCATAGGGGTCGTTCACAACGGGAGTAATGAAATCCATCGTCTGAACCAGCGCCATGTCCACCATCAACCGATACACACCGGCATCGTCACTGGTCTCCCGACCCACGAGAAGGTTGGGGTCCGTCTCCAAGGGCAAGGATTCAAGAATGTCAGCCAAGTCCCCCGGACCGATCTTGGCCGCTCAACCCGCTGCTCTAACCGTCTTCGCCAGTTCCACCACCGCTTTTTTCATCTCGTTCCTTCGTGCGCCGATCTTACCGACCTGCAGGCCGCCTCTTTGACTCAGTTCTCCGCAGTCACGATTTCACATGATGCTGATGGTTCTGTCCGCGAGCTGCAGCGCCGTCACGATATCCAGCATGTTGGTCGTTTCCCCCACCTGTTTCTTTTCGAGGAGTCCGAAGTGGCCCAGGCAGGTGCCGCACACCAGTATGTGAATCCCCCCGTTCTCCAGATCCCGCAGGGCCCCGAGGGATTCCGAGCCTTCCACCGTCAGTTTCACACCCCCGTTGAGCAGGATGAGCCGCCACAGTTCCGGTCCCA
>CAZURN010000271.1:0-4533 GCA_964623165.1 uncultured Syntrophobacteraceae bacterium | reverse complement strand
ACAGCACCGGGACCACGAGCAGGGTGATGAACATGGACCAGACCAGTCCAACGGCAAGAACGCTTGCCAGGGGGCTCCACAGGCTTGACTTGGAAAGGATCATGGGAACTACTCCCGCGGCTGCAGCCATGGTTGTCAGGAAGATCGGCCGGAGGCGGCGCTCGCCTGCATCCATTGCGGCCTGCTCAAGCGAATGTCCGTCTCGCATCCTCTCGTTAGTGTAGTCGATGAGAATGATCGCGTTCCGCACCACGATCCCGCAGAGGGCGATCAGTCCCATGAACGCGGTGAACCCGAACGGGTTGTGCGTGATGATCAGGCCCAGGACGGCGCCGGGCAGCGCCAGGGGAATCGAGGACATGACGATGAGGGTCTCCGACACTTGCCTGAACTGCAGAAGCAGGATGAGGAAGATGGCTACAAGGCTTATCGCGAGCGCAGTGATCATTTCGGGCATGGTCTCGTCGGTGTTGCTCTTGTCACCGCCATAATAGATCCTGTAGCCCGGCGGGAGCGGCAGCGCCTCTATCCCTGACCGGGTCGCCTCCAGGATCTCCGATGCATAATGGCCCCTGTCCACGAAGGCTCGAACAGTCAGGGTCCTCACCCCGTTGCGTCGCACGATCCTGCCGGTTTGCCATTCAGGCTCCAGCGTGGAGACGGCGCGAAGCGGCACCCTTGCCCTGGTCAATGGAGAGCTGATGTAGGCATCACCCACGTCGTTGAAAGAGGAGCGGGACGCCTGAGCAAGACGGAGCAGGATGGTGACCGCCCTGTCGCCCTCCCAGAACGTGCTCACTGGGACCCCGTCGAATGCCCCGTCCACGAGTCTCGATATGGAAGAGTTGGTGATTCCGAGTCTGTTTGCCAGTTCTTCGTTGACCTTCACATCCACCAAGCAGGATTCGTTGAAGTAATCACGGTGGACGAAATCCGAAAAGGAGACCCCGGCGAGCAGCGCTTCCACCTGGGATCCGATGCGTTTTAGTTCCTGGATGTCCTCACCGACGATCCGCACCTCGACAGGCGCCTCCAATGTCATTCCCTGCTGCATCTCCTTCACGATGACCATCGCTTCGGGGACCACCAATGGAAATGACTTCCGGAGATCCTGCACCAATGCCGGGGTTTCCTTTGCCGAGCGGTTGTTCACGATGAACTGACCGTATGCGGCATCCGGCTGCTGGGGGTTGACGTTGTAGTAAAACCGCGGCGCGCTCTGGCCGACAAAGGCTGCAAAATGCTCGATTTCCTCTCTGCCCTTCATGTACGCTTCCATCCGGCGCATCACCGCGTCCGTTTCCTCGATTCGCGTGCCCTGGGGCATCCAGACGTCGACCACGAACTGGTTGCGCTCTGCCGACGGAAAGAACTGTTGAGGCACCACTTTGAAGAGGATCACCCCAATGGCGATGGCACCTGCCCCCAAGACCATGGCCGGGACCTTATGGTGCATGAAAAAGGTGATCAGCACCTTGTAGCCGGCCTGGAGGAGGTCCAGGAAGTTGAACCTTTTCTTGCCCGAGGTGGCTTTGTCGTCTCCATGGTCGTGGAGCCCCTTCTTGACGAAAAAACGGCAAAAAATCGGGGTCGGCATCACGGCCACAACGGTCGATACAACCAGGGCGATGGCGACGGTTATGGGGAGAGCGTAGATAAACTCGCCCGCCGATCCCGTAAGGATCAGGAGGGGCAGGAAGGAAAAGATAATGGCCGCAGTCGCGGAGAGGACCGGAACGATCACTTCGGAAACGCTGCGCCAGGCCGCCTCCTCTACCGGGACCTTGCGGTCCAGAAGATCGACATAGTTGTCGACAATGACAATGGCATTGTCCACGACGATCCCGAGGACCACGATGAGTGCCGCTATGGAGACCTGATGCAGCGCAACGCCGATGGCGTTCATTGCCGCGAGGGTCATTAGAATGCTTATGGGAATGGCGAGCGCCGCGATCACCGCCACCCGGATGGGCAGCAGGATGATCGTGACGAATATGACAGCGGCTATGGCCAGCATGAATTCATGGCTCAGGTGCGCGATGCGTTCTCTAACGACCTCGGGCTGATTGGCGATGAGATCGATCCGGATATCCGGCGGCAGCAAGGTGTTGAGGCGGTTGAACACGTCCCGGATATTCTCGCCGAGCTCGACAATGTTTTCCCCCTTCTGCATCTCAACCGAAAGCAGCAGGCTCGGCTTGCCGTCGTAACGCACCATGAACGTCGGATCCCGGTATCGCCGCTCCACCTCGGCAAAGTCGCGGATATAGACCGGTTGCCCGGTTGTGGAGACGTCCACCAGGACGTTGCGGATTTGTTCCTCCTCGTTGAACAGGCCGGTGGTGCGCATGGGGATTTTCGTGCGGTCGGCCTCAAAATGGCCGGAGCTCTCGATGATATTGCGCTCCCTGAGAACATGGAACAGTTGGAGCGGGTCCGCGAAATACTGCGATATGCGCTGCAGGTCGCCGGTGATCCAGATTTGCTCTCCTTGCTCGCCATACATGGCCAGCTTGCTGACTTCACGAATGGTGCGCAATTCATCCTGAATGGTGTCCACGTGGTCACGGAGCTCGCGGTAGCCGTAGCGCTCGCCGTGGACCGCAAGCAGCATTGCCACGGTTTCGCCGAAGTCGGAATTGACGATTGGGCCTCGGACGCCCTCGGGCAGCTCGGTTGCCCGGGCCTCGATCATCTCGTGGCGAATCTTGGCCCAGACGACGTCGGAATTCTTCACGTTGTTTTCAAGCTCCACGTTGATGATGACCAGCCCAGGGCGGCTCGTTGAATAGGTCTTCTCCTTGCGGATTTCCGGAAACTTGAAAATGTGTTTTTCCAGGGTCTTGGTGACCTGCTTTTCAACCTGCTCGGAAGTTGCCCCCGGATAAAGCGCGATGACAATGCCGGTGCGGATGGTCACCGTCGGGTCCTCCGTGCGCGGCATGTAGAGGAAGGAATACAATCCGACCGCTACGGCCATGGCGGTAAGGATCAAGGTGACCGTCGGGTAGCGGAGAGAAAACTTCACCGGGTCCATCATCGCACCTCTTTTTCTCTAGGCTGGTTTTGTGGAGGTGCGTTTTCATCCATCACTGAGACGATGGTTCCGTCCCGGAGCCTTTCCTGACCCGCAAACACCACGGCATCATCCCCCGAAAGGCCGCTCTTGATGGCAACCTCCCGGCCGTAAACGGCCCCCGTCTCCACCCGCCTGGCAAAGACGCGCCCCTGCTCGGGGTAGTGGACAAAAACAATCTTCGCCCCCTGCTGGTCCTGCAAGATGGTCTCGGCGGGAAGCGTCATCAGGTCGACCATCCTGTCCCCCACAATCCTGGCCTCGGCGACCATGCCGACCCGGAGCACATGGGCGGGATTGGGCACCACGATCCTCGTCATGTATGTTCGCGTGTTGGAATCGGCCGAGACGTTGATGACCCGCACTTTCCCCTGGAACGATTCCTTGGGCAGAGCCGGGATGGAGACCGTTGCTGTTTGTCCGACATTGACGAGATGGATGTCGGTCTCCGGAACGCCCACGTTGATCTCCACGGGATCCAGCTTCACGATTTCAAAAACAGGAACCCCGATACCTGCAGTCTGGCCGGGCTCGACGGACCGCTTCGAGACAAAGCCAGCGGCTGCGGCATAAAGCGTTGCATCGCTCAGGCGCTTCTGGGCCAGCTTTTGATTCGCGATGGCCTGATCCACCTGCTGTTTAGCGCTCAGCCAGGCCGCCTTGTATTTTTCGAAGTCGTTTCCCGCGAGGCTTCTGGACTCGTACAGGTATTTCATTCTGGCGTATTCGTCCTGGCTGCGATCGAGGGCGACTTTTGCCTGTCCGACCTGAGCGGATGCGGCCTGAAGCGATAGCCTGTAGTCAACCGGGTCGATAACCGCTAGCAGTTGTCCCTTTTCAACGTAAGCGCCCTCCCGAGGCCCCACTTCGATCACTTTCCCTGTGACCAGAAAAGCGACCTGCAGCGGAGCGTCCGGCGATACGACCGTACCGCTCACCGATACGAATTCGCGCTCTTGCACGTGTCGCACCTTTCCCGTCTTGATGGGGGTGGCCTTGGCGACGGGCTGCTCCCCAGTTTTGCCCTGGGAACAGGATGCCAGCACCAGGAAAATCAAAAGAGAAAAGCCCGTTAATACAGATCGCATTGCGCAACTCCTAATCGGCTTATTCGGTCTGGTCCGACGCCGGGGTCCGGGATTTCGGAGTCCAGGACCCCGGATGGTCATTACCAGGGGTTCTTCCATGGAGAAATTGGCGCCATCGTTGGAACGCACTCAGCGGCCTCCGCCGAAGAGCGCTGTGAACGCCTGCTTGATCTGGCTGATTCCATCCGACAGTTCCTTTTCAAAGATGGCCGCCTTCTCCCTGGCGAGGTTCCTTTTTCCCTGGAGCCGAGTCTTGAATTCGCTTATTTGAGCCAGGAGATCGCTCCTCTTCGTCTCAAGTTGCGCCTTTGCCTCGGTCTTTTTCATTGCCAGCCGCGCTTCCAACGCCTCTGCCTCGGCCTCATATTC
>CAZURN010000270.1:0-4542 GCA_964623165.1 uncultured Syntrophobacteraceae bacterium | reverse complement strand
ACCTCCTCCGCCAATTGCACCGATATGGGGACCTTCAGAATGCTGCTCTTGGCGATGATTCCCACCAGGGAACTCTCCAACTGGCGCACGTCTCCATTGATCATATTTGCAAGGAATTCGGCTACATCTTCCGGCAACCTGACCCCTTCAATCTGGCTCTTCCTTCGAACGATCTCCAGGCGCGTGTCAAAGTCAGGCGGCTCTATGGTGGCCAACAAGGTACCACCGAGCCGTGACTGAAGGGCGGAATTCAATTTCGGGATGTCCCGGGGGTGAGCGCTTCCAGTGCAAAGGATTCGCTTCCCCCGATCCATGAGTTCATCCAGGGTGTATGCAAGTTCACTCTGCACCTTCTCTTTCCCACTCAGAAATTCGATCTTTTCCAGGAGGAGCACATCACAGCATGCCCGATACTTGTTCTTGAACACCTCGATGTTTCCCTGTTTCAACGCAAGGATCATCTCGTTGGCAAACTGCTCCGTCGTCGCGTAACGAACGCGCACCCCAGGATGCTGATGCAACATGTAATTGCCGACGGCATGCGATAGATGGCTCTTGCCCAGACCCGCATTAGCGATCAAATACACCGACTGGTTGAACATCTGCTGGCCACTGGCCATTCCCATACTCGCTGCATAAGCGAGTTGGTTGCATTTCCCCACCACAAAGTGGTCGAATGTGAACCGCTGGTTGAATTGAGGTCGTGACCGCACCACAAGGTCGTCAATGTTCAACTGATGGAGTCCGGTTTCCTCTTTTTCCATCCCCCCAGGTTCACGATCATCCAGAACCACCCGATAGTCGAGGCGCCGAATGGTCGGAAACTGCTCCTTTGCGATGGCCGCCAGCTTGGATTCCAGTTTCTCACGAAGCCACTCCACGTGGAATCTGTTGCGACATCCGAGAATCAGACACCCATCTTCAAAGCCAATACATTCGATGGTCGATACCCAGAAGTCGTACTGTCCCTTGGAAAGGCTTTCCCGAAGCTTCTTCCTGACTTCTTCCCATTTTGTTTGCATACGATGGAACGCCCTCTGCATCGTTACTTCTGGTGGTCCTGGAGAAGCCAAGCCGGTTTGGCCGGATCGGAACAGGAAGAACCCGATCCACACGATGGTTGTCGGGAATGTTTACTCCCGAAACACAAGAGAGTCAGCCACACCGGATGCGAACGCGCGAACGCCATCCACGAGCAAATTGAGTGGGCTCTACAAGGCGAATAGTCTTGATAAAGTGTTTGCAGAAATGAAGGTTTGATACCCCTAAGTCAGCCCCATCGACAAGTGGCGCAAACCATACTTGTTAAAATTCGTCGGGTCAAAGCCGATCTTATAAGTTCTCAGGAAGATCCCACATCCCCCCGTTTGGAGGAGATTTCTCTCGGGATGCATGGATGTTAGCAGTCAAAATCAGGTAACTAGTTGACTGCCTGACGGTTTCCTCAAAACAAGTTTTGTATTGAAGTTGCAATGGGTTATGTCGGATTTATGGCTTAGTTCTCCAAATTGCAGTAGATCAAACTGCTCTTTTCGGCGGATTTCGAAGAAATTCTTCATGCGACACATTCCGCTGATGAATGAAATCCACAAGAGGCCTTTGGCGGCCAATTTCCAGACGACCTCATTAATTTTCGACACAAGGGTCTCCAGGAACCTTCCTCCTTCATCATGATCTTCTCGGGGCGCTGGTAAACTGGACCTTGCCGCAGGCCTGATTTTGCTGCTTGCCTTGATGGAAATTTTCTGAAAAATATGGCCGAAGCGAAGCAGCACCAACCCGACGCGTTCCGGCGAGAAAGGATCAACTCCCATGCCAATCCCATCGCGAAGCGAGTGTGTCACTCTCATGAAGAGAGTTTCCATGCCAGTGCATATCCAACGGCACAGTCTGATGGTGGCAAAGCTGTCCGTTGCTTTGGGCGACGCTCTCAATCAGAACAGCATCCGCCTGAACCTGCACCTCCTTGAAGCCGGGGCCCTCTTGCATGATATCGCCAAAGCCGAGGGCCTTGCTACTGGAGAGCGCCATGATGAACTGGGGGCACGCATGTTATGCAACATGGGATACCGGCAGCTTGCTTCCATCGTCAAGGAGCATGTGTGCCTGGATGCCGAAACCTTGGCCGGCCCAGTCACCGAATCCCTTATCGTCAACTACGCTGACAAGCGAGTAATGCATGAACGGGTGGTCAGTCTTGAGGATCGCTTCGACGATTTGATGGTTCGTTACGGCAAGACCGAAGAGCACAGAACCTACTTCCGCAATCGGCTTGATCTCTACTTGGCCCTCGAGGCGCGGATCTTCGACCATCTGCCCTTTGGTCCCGTGGATGACAGGCTGATGCGTATGACGTTGAATGGAAACACCTTAAATGAATGGGAGGGTTATGAAGACTGACAAACTGACCGTCGCACTGTTGGCGGGAGGCAAATCCGCGGAGAGGGAAGTGTCGTTGAAGAGTGGCGAGCAGGTCTTTCAGGCGCTCGACAAGAAGAAGTATGAGATAAAACGCTACGACCCGAGCGTGGATCTTCCGAAGCTTGCCGGCGACGCATCGGGAATTGACGTGGCCCTGATCATTCTCCACGGCAGGATGGGAGAGGACGGCACCATTCAGGGCCTCCTCGAATCGCTCGGCATACCGTACCAGGGCAGCAAGGTCCTCGGGAGCGCCATTGCCATGAACAAGATCCTAAGCAAGCAACTCTATGTTCAGGCGGGTCTCCCCGTGGCCTCTTACCTTGTCATGGACAGGACTCGCCCTGAACCCACGGTCAATGTGCTGGAACAGCTGGGGCTCCCGTTGGTCGTAAAGCCGGAGCACGAAGGGTCCAGCATAGGGTTGAGCATCGTACGCAATGCCGATTCACTCACAGAAGCCCTGCAGCTGGCCTGGAGATACGACAGACGCTGCCTCGTGGAGAAATACATTGCCGGCACCGAAATCACGTGCGGAGTCCTTGGGAATGACACCTTGCAGGCGCTGCCCCTGGTGGAGATCATCCCTGGTCAAGGGCATGAGTTTTTCGATTACAAGGCAAAGTACACTCCTGGAGCGTCGAGCGAAATCTGCCCAGCCCGTATCTCCGCTGAGCTCACCGAGAAAGCACAAAGATACGGCATCATCGCGCACAAGGCCCTATTCGGGCGCGGATACAGTCGCACGGATATGATCGTCTCGGGCGACGAGATATTCATCCTCGAGACCAACACTATTCCGGGCATGACACAGACAAGCCTCTATCCGCAGGCCGCTGCAGCGGCAGGCATATCCTTTTCTGCTCTCCTGGACCGACTCATCGAGCTCGCCATGGAAGAATAGTCAAACTCCTTCCGTGATTCCGCGCAATGCGGGAATCTCTCTGCGCATGGCCCCCCCGCATACGGCATCCAATTGCCCGCAGAGCCTCGCTCGTCATTCCTATCAACTGACATGGGCGGGTGAACACTACGGGTCGAAACCAAACTTCCGAAACAGGATTCTCACCTGCAGGCAGCGCTTGGCGTATCCCTCCGAAATCGCTTGCGCCAGTGTCTCACGGAACGGAAGGGACGTGTTCACGCGCACGTACTGCGTCGCTTCCATTTCAATCGGCGGTTCATAGTCACGGATCATTTGAGGCAGGTGGCGTAGCCTTGCATCAGAGAGTCCCCTCTGCCCCTCCCGTTCACCCATCCTCTCCCGAATGGTTTCCACGGGACAGGTGCACTCAAGAAATACGAGACTCGTGTCCAAGTCGCCCGCCAGCTGTCTTGCTTCATTCCGCCACTTTTTCCTCGAAAATGTGGCGTCCAGCAGCACGGAACGCCCCTGCTTCAACTGTTCATGAGCTAAGGAGAGCATCTCCGCATAGACCCTTTGCCGCATGGAACTCTGATAGATCCCGCTGTCGTAAGAGGCGATCCCTCCCTCAAGGATCCGGTGTCCGGCAATTTGTTTGCGAATCAGGTCGGATTGCAAGAGGGTCGAGGAAAGCTTTTCCGCCATCTCTTCTCCGAGCGATGACTTCCCTGAAGCTGGCAATCCCATCACGACCCAGATTGTCGGCCGACTAAACTGGAGGGCGTACCGGTAGGCCTGCCGCAGGTAGCTCCGGGCTTCCATCTTCTGAGCCTCCCTCTCAGTGGGACTGTCCATTTCAGTCGATCGAAGGCATGCGACCTTCACCTTCACCAATGCACGGTAGGCGGCGTAAAAATCAAGGAGTGCATAGATTTCGAAATCATCTGCGCGGTTTGCGTATGCGGACAGAAACGCGAGGGACAGATCATGAGCATCCCTGTGTTCAAGGTCCATGTGAAGATATGCGAGATCACAGATCACATCGCCATAACGAAATCGATCATTGAACTCGATACAGTCCATGACCTGGATGCCATTGGAAAAGTAAATGTGGTCACACCGCAGGTCTCCGTGCCCGTCCCGAATCCGTCCTGCTCCCAGGCGACGTTCGAACAAGCCCCTGTGATTCATGAAGAATGCACGGCTGACCTGCTTGATGAATTCGAAACCCTCAGGATCCAGCAGGCCGTCAACAA
>CAZURN010000269.1:0-4546 GCA_964623165.1 uncultured Syntrophobacteraceae bacterium | reverse complement strand
TGCCTCAATTGTGCTTTTGACAAGGCCATGACCGAGGCTTGGTCCAAGAGCCCCCGGGTTGGGGATCAGTAGCTCGGCGAGGGTTGGCGTAACCGGGAATTGTTGGGATTTGTGTGAAGAGGTGGGGTGATGTCGAAGAGAATAGGATTCTACATTTGCCATTGCGGGACCAACATCGCGGGCAAAGTCAAGACCGAGGAGGTGGCTGCCTTCGCTCGGACACTAAAGGATGTCGTCGTCGCCCGGGACTACAAGTTCATGTGCTCGGACCCCGGCCAGGAGATGATTCAAAAGGACATCCGTGAATTGGGGCTCAATCGTGTCGTCGTCGCCTCCTGTTCACCCCGTCTTCACGAGAAGACTTTCCAGTCCGCTTGTGACCGGGCGGGCTTAAACCCATACTATTTCCAGATGGCGTGTGTCAGGGAGCACTGCTCATGGGTCACCGAGGATCCTGCGGAAGCAACGCAAAAAGCCAAGTCCCTGGCCACGGCGGCCATCACTCGTGTCAGCCGACATCAGAGCCTCGACAGGCGGGAGGTGGACGTTCACCCCGACGTGATGGTTGTTGGTGCTGGCATCGCGGGCATCCAGGCTGCTCTGGACATCGCCAAGGCGGGACACAAGGTGTATCTTGTCGAGAAAGAACCCTCCATTGGGGGACACATGGTCCAGTTCGACAAGACGTTCCCGACCCTCGATTGCGCCGCGTGCATCTCGACGCCCAAGACCGTTGCCGTTGCCCAGAACACCAATATTGCGCTCATGTCCTACAGTGAGGTGACGGAGGTCAATGGATTCGTGGGCAATTACACGGTGAAAGTACGCCGGAAGCCACGATATATCCTGGAAGATCGGTGCACGGGCTGTGGGTTGTGCGCCGAGGTATGTCCAGTCTCGGTTTCCAACGTGTTCGACGAGCACTTGAGCAAACGCAAGGCCATTTATCGTTTCTTTCCCCAAGCGGTTCCCATCACCTTCTGCATCGAAAAGAAGGATC
Organism: uncultured Syntrophobacteraceae bacterium; assembly: GCA_964623165.1. Lineage (GTDB taxonomy): Bacteria > Desulfobacterota > Syntrophobacteria > Syntrophobacterales > Syntrophobacteraceae > JAAYUJ01. The sequence continues at coordinate 3,546 of CAZURN010000269.1, read as the reverse complement.
GAGCTCCCTGCGTTGTCACCTGTCCTGCAGGCATTAATGTTCAGGGCTACGTGCAGCTCATCGGGCAGGGAAAATACAAGGAGGCCGTGCAGCTCATCATGGAGCGCCTGCCCTTGCCAGGAGTCCTGGGCCGTGTGTGTCCCCACCCGTGTGAATTCCAGTGCAGGAGAGCGGAAGTCGACACAGCCATTGCCATCCGCGATCTCAAAAGGTATGCGGCGGACCGGGTGGATTTCAACGAACTGCCCATCCCGGCCATCGAAGAGAAAGAGGAACGGGTGGCCGTGGTGGGATCGGGTCCGGCGGGGCTCACCGCAGCCTATGATCTGAGGCTCAAGGGATACCAGGTGACCATCTTTGAAGCCCTTCCCGTGCTCGGAGGCATGCTCCGGGTTGGGATCCCCGACTACCGGCTACCTCCGGAAGTCCTTGAGGGTGAGATCCAGCACATCCTCCGCCACGGGATCACGGCGGAGACAGGCAAGCGGCTCGGCAGGGACTTCACCGTCGACGGCCTGCGCAAACAGGGTTTCAAGGCGGTGTTTCTGGGGATTGGGGCTCACAGGAGCCTAAGGCTCAATATGCCTGGAGAGGGAGAGATGGCGGGGTTTGTGGATGCCATCGAATTCCTGCGCAACGTGAATCTCGGCAGCCGTGAACCCCCAGGAAATCGGGTGGTCATTGTGGGCGGAGGCAACGTGGCGGTCGATGCCGCGAGAACGGCTTTGCGCCTCGGGTGCGCGAGAGTGACCATCGTGTACCGAAGAAGCCGCGACGAGATGCCGGCATACGCCGAGGAAATCGATGGAGCGTTGGGAGAAGGGGTGGAGATCCACTATCTCACTGCTCCCGTCAGGATTCTCGGGGAGGATGGCAAGGTCACGGGCCTGGAATGCATCAGAACGGAGCTTGGACCGCCCGACGAAAGCGGCCGCCGGCGCCCGGTTCCGGTGGCCGGGTCCGAATACGTCCTCGAGTGTGATGCCATCATCCCCGCCATCGGGCAGGAACCGGAAGCGGAATGCCTGGTGGATTGCGGCCTGAGTGTCAGCCGACGTAATACCGTGACCGTGAACCCAGCCACCATGCAAACATCGGCTCCCGATGTGTTCGCGGCGGGGGATGCGGTGAGCGGCCCTGCCACGGTGATCGATGCCGTGGCTGCCGGACACCGGGCCGCCGAAGCCATCCATAGGTATCTGATGGGCGAGGACATGGAGTCTGTGGCGGCGCAAATGGCCAAGAGGGATGAAAAGGCAACCGGAGAGGAGTGGCAGGAGATTCCCGAGGGGATCACTCAGGAACCCAGGGCGTTCCTGAAACACCGCCCCGCTGAAGACTCCGTCGGCAATTTCGAAGAGGTGGCTCTGGGGTTGGCCGATGAGGATTCGCACCATGAGGCGCTCCGCTGTCTCAACTGCGGCGTCTGTTCCGAGTGCATGGAATGTGTGAGGGCCTGTGAGCGGGCCTCCATCGACCATGGAATGCGTGAGGAGACGGTGGAGGTGAAGGTCGGGACCATCATCATCGCCACCGGGTTTGACATCATGGATCCTTCCCCCATGAAGCCCTTTGGTTATGGGCGGTTCCAGGAGGTGTACACGGGGCTGGAATTTGAGCGGCTCAACAACGCGGTTGGCCCCACAGGGGGGCAGATCGTGACGAAGGACGGCCGGAAGCCCGAAAGTGTCGCCCTCATCCACTGTGTCGGCAGCAGGGACGTCAACTACCACGACTATTGTTCCAGGGTCTGCTGCATGTATGCCCTCAAATACGGGCACCTCATAAAAGAAAAGGTGGGGCACGATACCAGGGTTTACAATTTCTACATTGACATGCGGTGCTTCGGCAAAGGGTACGAAGAATTCTATCGCAGGCTCCAGGACGAGGGGATCACCTTCGTTCGAGGGCGGCCGGGTGAAATCACGGACCAGGCCCTCACGCCCCAGGAGAAGGGGAAGCTCATCGTCGTGAGCGAGGACACGCTTCTCGGGAAACGGATGCGCTTTCCGGTGGACATGGTCGTCCTGTGCACGGCCATGGAAGCTCGGAAGGATGCGCCCGAAGTGGCACGCATCTTTGGGATCAGCCAGGGAGGGGATGGGTTCTTCCTGGAAGAGCACCCGAAGCTTGGCCCTGTCTCCACGGCGACAGACGGTGTGTTCCTGGCTGGGACCTGCCAGGGACCCAAGGACATCCCCGATGCCGTCTCCCATGCGTCGGGCGCGGCAGCTCAGGCTCTTGCCCTGGCCACGGCGGGACGGGTGGAGATTTCCCCCACCATCTCCTGGATCGACCCGGAGGTGTGTGCGGGATGCCAGACGTGCATCAAGCTCTGCCCATACTCAGCAATTGATTTCGATGAACGCCGGTGTATTTCCGTCATCAACGAGGCGGTCTGCAAGGGATGCGGCAGTTGCGCCGGGTTCTGCCCGAGCGGTGCAGCCAGGGTGAAGCATTTTACAGCGAAGCAAATTTTCGCTGAAATCGAAGGCCTTCTCGATGCCATCTGAGAGGGTGGTGAAGCAGTTGAGGCAATCAGCCAATCGTGCGGAGGAACCCATGGACGATTATCAACCGACCATCATCGCATTCGTGTGCAACTGGTGCACCTACACTGCGGCGGACCTCGCCGGCACTTCCCGTCTGCTGCAGCCGTCCAACATCAGGATGATTCGCATGATGTGCACCGGCATGGTGGATCCCAAGTACGTCATCAAGGCCTTGCTCGAGGGCGCTGACGCGGTGCTCATCAGCGGGTGCCATCCGGGGGACTGCCACTACATCAATGGCAATCTCAAGGCGCGGCGCCGTGTCAAATTGCTCAAAGAAATACTGCCCCGGTTCGGATTCGATGAAAGACGCCTGAAGATGACCTGGATCGGGGCCAGCGAGGGAATCGACTTTGCCAAGACCGTCAGAGAAATGGTCTCAGAGGTGAAAGCACTGGGTCCAAACGAAGCCAGAAAGCAAATGGTGATCTGAGGCAAAGCGCGTTTCCCGTCCGGGCTGGAATTCCCTCATGGCTCTTGCCTGAGGGGGGGGACGCGCGGGAACATCCAAGGGAGGCTTGAAGGCATCATGGCAGTGACAGCAAGAATCGAAGTGAAGGACCGAAATCCCGTGGCCTCTCTGAGGGAGTTTCTCAGGGCCATGCTGCGTGATGGCGGCTTGGGAGCGCTCATGGTCGCCCAGCACCTTCCCATGAAGGGGACCGTCATGCCAACCCTGGTGACCGACCCGGAGAAGCTTGACGGAGCTGATCCCCTTGCACCGGTCTTCCCCATCAATGCCGCCAAGGTCACTTCCCGGTTGACCCGGCGGCCTGTGGGGACTGAAGTGGCCGTGGTGCTGAGGCCTTGTGAAATCCGGGCGTTCATCGAGCTGGTGAAGCTCAAGCAGGGGAATGCGGAGGAGGTGGTTCTGGTGGGACTGGACTGCTTCGGGGCCTACGGGAATCTCGACTATCCCAGGTTCATTGGCGATGACGGAGCGGATTCCACCTTGAGGTTCTATGAATCGATCCGGTCGGGTCAGGGGACATCC
>CAZURN010000268.1:0-4556 GCA_964623165.1 uncultured Syntrophobacteraceae bacterium | reverse complement strand
GGGAGACGGGCTTCGAACCCGCGACCCTCAGCTTGGAAGGCTGATGCTCTAGCCAACTGAGCTACTCCCGCTCAAAGTAGGAAGCTCTTACCATGACTTTTCCTCCTTTTCAATTAAAAAGAATTCTCCTATGCTAGGCCCCGATGGGCATCCGAGGTTCGTCACGAGACATTGGACGAACCTCATTGGACCCGGGCGGCGATCGATCGCAACCCCGTAACGCCCCTTCCCAGTGATTGCCTCAAGCTATTGTGCCGCAAAGATCAAGCAAGGGCATTCGGTTTCTGTGCCGCTTCATCTGCGGTCAACCTCACAGGAGAGAAGCATGGATCGGATTTATGAGGAGCAGGCGCAACAGGTCAACATGCTTGAGATCTTCAAGGCTCGGCGGATTGTGGAACATGCCCTCAAGCGGACCCACCTCATATACTACAAAATGCTTTCCGATGAACTCGGAGCAAGCCTGTACATCAAACATGAAAACCACCTGCCCACCAACTCGTTCAAAGTCCGGGGGGCGGTGAACTTCATGGCCCATGTCTCGCCGGATATCCAGAAGAAGGGGATTGTGGTGGCGACCAGAGGAAACCATGGGCTCGCAGTGGCATGGGCGGCTCAGGAACATGGCATATTCTGCAATGTGGTGGTTCCTGAACACAACAATCCGGACCTCAATGCAGCCATTCTCTCCTGCGGTGCACAACTCATTGAACACGGCAGCGACTTCTACGAAGCGCAGGATTACTGCGAGGAACTCTCGGAAAATACGGGGATGTACTATCTGCGTCAGGGCAATGAGCCTCGATTGATCAACGGCACCGCAACCATGGGGATCGAAATCTTCGAGGAGTTGCCCGACGTGGATGTCATCATTGCCCCAATTGCCGGAGGAAGTGGCTGTGCGGCCCTTGCCAAGGTGATTGAAGGGATCAATCCTGATGTGGAACTCATCGGCGTCCAGGCGGAGAGGATGCCCTCCTTCTATGAATCCTGGCGCCAAGGGAGAAAGGTCATTGTTGCCAAGGCGGAAACGGTGGCGGAAGGACTCGCGGCGCGATCGGTTTTCGAGGTGCCCTACCTCATTCTTAAGGACAGAATCAAGGAAGTCGTCCTGCTCAGCGAAGAGGAACTGCTCGAGGGAGTAAGAATGGCTCTGCGCCATACTCAGAACCTTGCTGAAATAGCGGGGGCGGCATCGCTGGCCGGAGCCTTCAAAATGAAACGGCGGCTGGAAGGGAAAAAGGTGGTGGCGGTGATGACGGGGGGCAACATGAGCCTTGCGCGCTTGACTCAGGTGCTCACCGGGTAACATTGGTGGGTGGGAGCGGAACCGGGCAGAGCAGGGCATTTCAGCCCCGCTTTGTGCCTTCGAGCATGACCTTGTCGATTCCGTCCTTTTCCTTGAGGAGCACGTTCACACGCTCTTCAAATCGAGTGTCCAGCTCGATCCCTGTGAATTGGCTGCAGATGGGCAGTTCCCGGTGCCCGCGATCCACCAGCACCGCGACCTGCACCCTGCGGGGGCGGCCATAGTCCGTGAGCGCATCGAGAGCTGCCCTGATGGTGCGTCCTGTAAACAAGACATCATCCACGAGAACCAGGTCGCGATTCTCCAGGGGAAAGGGCAGATTGGTCGACCGGACGATGGGCTGGGTGTGCAGTCTGGTCCAGTCATCGCGGTAGAGGTTGATGTCGAGGGTTCCCACAGGCACAAGGATGGAATACCTTTCCCGAATGATTCTTTCCAGGCGCTTGGCGATGTGCACTCCACCCGTGTGGATGCCAACCAGGGCCAACTGGGAAGGATCCAACGCCCTTTCCACAATTTGCTTCGCAAGGGCTTCCAGCGCTTCTGTAATCCCTTGGGCTTCCAACACAACGCGTGCACCTGATGCCTCCATGACCCTTCCTTCTTTCTCTGTGTCGATGCCTGCCGATGGTAAAAACAAAAGGGCGCCATCGCGGCACCCTCTACCTTTGCGGATTCAGTGCGCCAACAATCGGCGCCATTGCACTCACCGGGGCTCAAAAGGAGCCCTGCCAGGGGGGGGCTAAAACAGCCTCTTCACCCACACAAGGCTCAAATGCACGTTCATGTCGTACTTGCAGAACCTCTCGATGCCAAGGGAATCCGCCGTGCGCTTCAGATCCAGCAGTCGGTCGAAGTCCCTTTCGATGATGATGTTGCAGAAGTCGATAGGGATCGAGCGTACGAAATCAAGTTCATCTGCACTCCAGAGTTGTTGCGCGATATCCCCGACACCCGTCTCCAGGGCGTGATTTCCGCAAACCTTGTAACAGGCTCCACAGTCACATCTGTGAATGGAGTCGAAATCAGTGGGCACAGGGTGTCCATTCTCACAGAAGGGGCAAACGACAATATGCTTCTCCATCATCTTCCTGTCGCTGTGAACCTTGCTCAAGATTGCCCGGATGTCTCTCATTCTCGCCTCTCTCGTTCGATTGCGGCCACGGGCTTTGCCTTCGCCCTGCAGTTTCAAAAAGCACTTGATCCCTATATAAAACGTTTTGTCTTGAATTCCAACGTTTACTTTGCCATATACGCCACGTGGACCTGCGAGAGAGGCTTGGTCGCAGGCGGATGTGACGCTCGGATCATCTTTCCCCTCTCCATTCGAGGCTAACGACATGGTAGAAAGAACCGGCAAGAAGCCTTCAGTCGGTGCCTGGGCAACCCCGGCAAGGGTTGAGGCGATCCTTGAACTGCTGGACATCCATTATCCCGATGCCCAATGCTCCCTGGATTACGTTGATCCGCTCCAACTCCTCGTCTCGACGATTCTTTCCGCGCAATGCACCGACGAAAGGGTCAATCAAGTGACTCCGGCGCTGTTCTGCAAATACCCGACAGTCCGGGCGTTTGCAGAAGCTTCACTTGAGGAACTGGAAAACGACATCAAACCCACCGGGTTTTACAGAAACAAGGCCAAGAATATCCAGGCATGTTGCAGGATCCTTCATGAGCAGCACGGGGGGGTAATACCCTGTGATCTGGAGAAACTGGTCAAGCTTCCTGGCATCGGGCGCAAGACGGCCAACGTCATACTCGGAAACGCCTTTGGTATCCCAGGGATCGTCGTGGATACCCACGTTGGAAGGGTTGCTCAGCGCTTGGGTCTCACGGACCAGAAGGACCCCGAAAAGATCGAGGGGGACTTGATGGAAATCATTCCCAGGGAAAGGTGGATCCGGTTCTCGCACCAACTCATTCAACATGGACGGAGAATCTGCCAGGCAAGAAAACCAAAGATGGATCTTTGCCCCCTGGAACCTCACTGTGAGCATGCGGCAAGACATTCATCCCATTGAGAAGGCGATCCGACATCCAGTCACCCGAACCCGCTCACTATGGGCTCGAACTCGAGGGAGTTCTCGCCACAACCTAACAGATCAGGGCGTCACCTGCCATCTTGACATGCCTGCAGAAGCCGGCATCCATTGCTTTCTTCCCAAGCGGGTCAAGGCCAGGAGCAATGTCCACCTGATTGCGTGGAGGCTTGGTCAGTCAGAGGGTACAATGAACGGTGCCAGGGCAGCTCGGAGATCCTCGGGGATTTCTCTCGATTGCCATTGGCGGTCGATGCACACCATGGTCGCTAAACCCACTGCCACGAGTTCATCCGAGTTGGGGCGCATGAAGCGGAATCCAAAGGTCAGGGCCTTCCTCTTGATCGCCGAGATGGAAACGCCGAGTCGCAGGGGTTCACCGTATCGCACCGGTTTCAAGAAGTCACACGACGCGCCCACAATAGGGAGGCCGAATCCTCGTTCCTGATTTCGGAACAGGCTGCCGGGATCGAAGCCCAGGTGGCGAAAAAGTTCTTCGATTCCCAGGTGACAGTACCGGAAGTAGCTTGCGCAGTAGACGACCCCATAGGGGTCTGTGTCGCCAAAGCGGATGACGATGGGAACCTCGATGCACTGTGCGACCTTTGGTACAGCTGGATCTGCCATGGCGTCCGCCTCCTCTTTCGACGTGGACCCCGCAGCCAAGGGAAAAGGTTCCTATTTCCCTGCCGGCACTGGTTCAAAGTCTGTCATGGTGTTATAGTCCTTCCGCATTTCCGCTCGAAGGGCCAAGTGTGTGCAGAATGGCAGAGTGACCAATATCAATTTTACCCGCACCCCGTTTAGAAAAGGAATTCAAACATGCAGCAAGATCGATCCGACGGCCAAGAGTCTTCAATGGGCCGCCCATCCTCTCCCGTGCGCAACCCATATATCATCAACTTCTGCAAAGTGCTTGCCGAAAAGAAGGGCGAGCAGCTTGAGCCAGAAGCCATGAAAAAGCTCCTGGACGACATGTACCGCCTTTACGAATACATGTTGGGACAAAACATGATCGAGAGCCTCCCCGAATCCGTCAAGAAGGAATACCTGGAGCTCATCAACGATCTCAGCAAGATCACCTATGACAAGATCGGGGAGATCTTCGACAAGAACATACCGGAGTACGAACGGATCATGAAGACAACCATGAAGCAGTTCGCTGAAATCTACCTCAAGAACCGCCAGTTCAGCGCCAAGGACTACCC
>CAZURN010000267.1:0-4570 GCA_964623165.1 uncultured Syntrophobacteraceae bacterium | reverse complement strand
GCCTCAACGGCAGTGGTTACCACGAACTGGACGACTCATCGGATGTCATCCTTTATGAAAGGCTTTATTTCCAGAAAAACCATGAATTCTGCGTCATTTTTGGACCCGACAAGATTGTCCCTGCTCTATCGGGCTTCATGAATTACTTCATGATCCGCAAGGTCATGGCCTCCGAATCCCTGCTGCAGGCCACGGGAACGGTAGCGAAGCGACTCATCAAGTGGCTGGAAGAACACAAGTACATCGGTCGGGAGCAGGCCATACAAGGCTACGAGATCGCTTCGGAAGCCGCCAGGGAACTTCCCGCCGCTGAAAGGCTCGCCCGACTTCTCTACGACTATGCCCACAGGCATGCTCCCCGCTACTGGACGGCCGAACTGGACGATTTCTTCACCGTGGAAAAGGTCCACCCAGGCATTCTTTTGTTGTCCGGCATGTCTAACTCGGAATTGGTCGAGGTCCGGGCCCCCAAGGAAATCACGGACCACTGCAAAGTGGGATGGCAAATTAATCTGCTCCTGGGAAAGACACGAAATGGGTGGTGCATCCTCGAAAGCGGGAATGTTTATCCCAATTGACACACTCACGAGAACCGCTTTGCCGGACTACTCAACATCCCATACACATTGAAAGCACATGGCCTGCAGCATCAAGAACAAGAAGGGGGAGAGCACGCTCTCCCCCTTCTTACCTTCGTCGCACTGCGATTTACAAAATCGCCGAGTATTACCCTAGACGGGAGTTCACAAAATCCCAGTTGATGAGCTTGTCGATGAAGGTCTGCAGGTAGTCGGGTCGTCTGTTCTGGTAATCGAGGTAATATGCATGCTCCCAAACGTCAGCCACTAGCAGAGGTTTTACTCCGTGGGCGAGGGGCGTGTCCGCATTGCCGGTCTTGGTGATCTCGAGGCGCCCGTCCTTGAGAACCAGCCACGCCCAGCCACTACCGAACTGAGTAACCCCTGCATTCTTGAAGGATTCCACAAATTTCTCATACCCGCCCAGGTCGGCGTTGATCTTTTGCAGAATAGCCCCTGTGGGAGGCCCTCCGCCGTTGGGTTTCATGCAATTCCAATAGAATGTGTGGTTCCAGACCTGTGCTGCATTGTTGAAGAGGCCGACTTTGGACGCATCACCAACGGCCTTCTTGACGATGGTTTCCAGATCGGCGTTGGCAAGGTCCGTTCCTTCAATGAGCTTGTTGGTATTGTCCACGTAGGCTTTGTGATGCTTCCCATGGTGGAAATCAAGGGTTTTTGCACTGATGTATGGTTCCAGGGCTTCCTTCCCATAAGGCAAATCAGGCAAACTGACTGGCATAGTTCCTCCTTCGTTTGTGATGGTCATCCAGAACACCTGCCGACTTTTCGCTCCGCGTGAAAAGCCGACTCACCCCTGCAATAAAGACTTTACCCCCCCGAGAAACTTGATGCGCACACCCGTACCCAGCAGCGATAAACCGCTTATGAATGCAGTCGAGACTGGAACCTTGGTCAGAATTAGGAAAGATCAAACGACTCCTCTCGAAGCGTGAACGCCCTCAGAGTACCATGCTGTTTGGCGTATAGGCCCGACACCCTCCTAAATCAAGTCTACCATTAAGCACTATCACATTCCATGACAACCTGCGCGGTCAAGAAACCCTCCCAGTTGGCCAGTGCAGCCCCGCGAATATTCCAAATGCCATCCATCGACGGGGATGAGCGGAACCCCCTTGGGGGCGGGGGCTGCTTCTTGATGCAGCCCTCCGTGCCAAGGGGGCGGAGCCGCCGAAGGCGGTTTCCGCTCGATCCCCACTTGTTAGGCCGCCGTAGGCGGCCAGTGGGGTCGAGTGGAGCTCATCCCCGTCGTTAAGCCGCCGAAGGCGGCTTAACAATCCTGCTGGTCATCGCGTTCACCCCATTGAAGTGCTGGAAGCTGTAAGTACTTTTGGGATCCGACGACGGGATCCAGTAGAAGCATCGAGCGGACCAAGTTTGTTCAAAAATTGTTGTTTAATCTCAAACCGATCCACTTCAGACCGGATTGCTTTTCCGACTCCAGATACTTATCAAATGAACAACTACGGATGAACGGTCATCCGGCCTGATCCAATTATTGATGGTGCTTAGTCTGGATACTGTTTGGAGGACAGTGATGGCATACACTTGCAAAACCTGTGGTGCGGTGGCAGATGAACCAGGGCATCTTTGCAATCCTTGCGGAGACGGGGAGAAGTGCAGCTTCTGCGGAGCTCCCAAAGTAAATACTGCTCATATGTGCAAGGACAAATTGGCTGCTATGAAATACGTCTGCGAAGGATGCGGGAGGGTAGCCATGGAATCGGGCCATCTTTGCAACCCCAAGGCCATAGCTTGAGAAATGGTACATTCGTGAGGCCATGGCACGCCAGATTGGCTTGCCATGGCTCCCAGAATATTGGGAGTACCGTCAGATCCCTTTGGTGCTCACAAGACCCGGCACTAGGCGTTTGGCCCCATTGGGTTCATAAAGTCCCAAGTCATTGAGTTCATAGGCATTGAGTTCACTCTCCATCAGTTCAAGATCATTAAGATTATGTTCTATAGAGCTTTGCTGTCGCACCTTTTGATCAGTTGATTCCACGGCAAGTGCATGCACCATCTTGATCTGCACCGCACGAAGCCGCATCCGCAGCGCAATCCTTCGAACCTCAAGAAAAGCACATTGCTCTACCAGTGAGAGGTAATGGGCATACATATCCTCTCCCCGGGCATTCCATTTCTCCCCCCATCTATTGAGGGCAGTTTCAGTGTCGAACCCGGGAGCCGCCTCGTTCCGTCCGCTTTCACCCGAAGTCGACGTGCGGATGATCTCTTCCATTTCGTTCCATCCAGGCTGAACCATCATCAAGGCGATCTTTTCCAGTATCTCGCCAAGATCCCCATAGAACTTCCTGAAATCGTCTTGTAGAACCTCAAGACCGACGTTCGCCTCAGCCATCATCATCTCGGCTTGAGGGTTCTTTGCTGGAATTGTTGCACAGGAACTCAGCGCAACGGCCATGGCAAACAAGACTGCGCTTCTCTTCAGCATGTGGGCACCTCGCTCGCGGGATCCTTCTATAATGGTTTGACGGAGTGTAGAATTACGCGATCGGCATGGGGAAGGCAAAGACAAAATGGGTGCCAAGACATGGTGGATTGGGTTGGCAGATGAAGGGTGTTCCGGCAAGTGCATCGCCATACCCTTGCGTCTCCGCTGTCCAATCGCCATGCCTGTGAAAGCTGACGTTTGGAATTACCTCCTCTGGATTCGTGAATGAGGCACGTAGCAATCGCGTCCTGATACGACGCTCAATGCAGGCTGTGGATCGGCGATGAGTGGTGAGGTCGGGATGCGAGGGAAGGCAACAGAGAGCACTCACTCCTCTGGACGACACGACGGAAACGCTGTGAGATCATCAAAATGGAAAGTTGGCTCACGATGATTCCTCCCTTATTTATTCTGGATCTCGAAAAAACGGTCCACTCCGGCTAGCACCAGGAAGCCCCCTACCAAGAGCGCAGTAGAACCTGGCACAGGGTTTTCACCGATCTGCACAAACCCGATGCATCCAATCACCATTCCGAAGAGAATCTGAAGTGACCTGAACATGCTGTGTTCCTCCTCGACGGGTCCACCAAAGCAAGCCACATGCCAAGGTAATCACCAAGCCTGGGAGTTATGTTCAGTCAAGCGATCGCATTTGAACGCATGGGGTCGCTCAATGAGGAGAAACCCGGGGCAATGCCGGCGCATCCTCGGATTGCCCGTTGCAGGCAGGCAGTCAAAGGTAGATGTTTCTTGGCATCTATCCCCGTGCCAAGTTCTCCGCATCAAGACTCATTCGACCCAGATTAGGGCGGAATTGCTCATCTGTCTTAAAGGATCTTTGCCGAAATTTCGCCAAATTGACAAAAAATGTCAGCTTCGACAGCTAATGGTGACTATTATTGCGATTGGAAGGAATTTCAATGCGGCCAATCCATGAGGCCCCCGGGAACTCCCTGATTCCTTGATGCTGGATGGGGCGCAGGGGGACAGATAAAATTCCGGGGGTCGCAAATCAGCGACTAGGGCATGAGGTAGAACCCTAGCTCCTTTGCGCTGTGAGCATCCAATCCGCAGAATTCGGCTCCGATGTAATTGTCACTCACACTCCTGACCACCACGTTGCTCCTGATCTTGGTGCCGTTGGCGTTGTCCAGGGCAAATTGGACGCTCAGCACATCCCCTTCCTTGATATCGTATTTTCCGATCATCCTGAACCCGATCCCATTTCTGGAAAGGTTCTTCACAACCAAGTGACATAGCCAGCCATCAGGATCGACCTTGATGGAGTATTGACCTTCCAGATGAGTCACCTTCCGGTAGTGGAAACGCTTTTCAAAGAGCACGTTGAAGCTGGATCCGCAACCGCACTTGACGGTAACCAAACGGGGAATATCCTGAATGTCCGAGGATTTCAGCTTACTGGCTTTTCCGCAATCCTGGCAATGAACAGTAATGTGGCTCTTTCCGTATGTGAAGATTCTTTGGATTGGTTTGCTCATCTTCGCTCCTATCGGCG
>CAZURN010000266.1:0-4616 GCA_964623165.1 uncultured Syntrophobacteraceae bacterium | reverse complement strand
TCCAGGGCCTCCTTCATCTTGTCCGTGTGCATGAGGCGGAAGTTGTAGGTGAACATGACGGCGTCGATGGTGTCCGCCTTGGCGGCGGCCAGCAAGCAGTCCTCCATGTTGTTGTGGGTGCTGAAGCCGAAGAATCTCATTTTGCCAGACTTCTTCATGTCGGACGCCCATCGGCGAACAGGTTCTCCGATCTCATCCAGCCCGGCAACGCCGTGGATGAAGAACATGTCCACGTAGTCTGTCTGCAGACGTTTCAGGCAACGGTCAAACCCTTCGCTCATCTTGTCCACAGGTGCCCCTTTGAGCTTGGTCACCAGGAAGATGTCCTTGCGGGATTCCGGGTTGCGCGTGAAATATCGCCCGAACCCCTCTTCACTCAGGCCGTTCCCATACGCTTCCGCAGTGTCCCAGAAGGTGGCCCCCCAACTGTGAGCCTGTTTGAGGAGCAGCTGGTTGTTTATGGTGTCGAACATCCCCCCAAGACAGAGCGTGGACACTTCCACCCCCGTTTTCCCTAGCTTGCGCTTCGGAACGGAAGCAGCTTTAGTCTCCCCCTTCTCGGAAGCTCCCTGAGCGGTGCCCGCATCGAGGCCGACAGCCACCATTCCGCCAAGGCCAGCGGCTTTCATGAAGTTGCGGCGCGTCAATCCGTCTTCTCGTTTCCTCTCTTCCATGGAAGCCTCCTGCGGATTTGAAATACTCACTTGTGAGTCAGTCATGGTAAATGAAGATCGAATTCCCTCTTTCCAGCGTGGCTGGCGGGTGCATTTGTGAGCTGTTTGCTCATGGGGATGGGGCCTTGCCCTGCCGGAGATCGTAGATTGGCTGAAACTTCAGTTCAGAAGTCAAAACATCCTCGGCCCTTTTCAGTTGCAGTGTCCCATTGACTTCAAGGAACCGCAGTTCCCCGGCTACCGCAAAGCCGCCTTGGGCCGCCTGTTCAAGGGATGTCTTCACAGCAGTGTACTGAGGCTCGGCCTTGCTCTTGTGGAATTGCTTGCGCCATTCCATCCACTGGGTGCTATTCTCAAGGGATCGGTCCACGAATACATAATAGGTGACTTTCCCCGGGCAATCTTCTTCGAGATACAATGTGAATTCCAAGGAGGCCTTTTGGGGATCATGCCCCTCGACCCTTTTCTTTTCGGCCTCTTCCACGAGCCAGGTGGAGGGGCAGGAAAGGGACGTGGCAAAGTCCTTCACCTTCCCAAAAATGTATGCGGGCTCAATTTCGTCGGCCACGAAATTGCCTGAGAGGAAGGCTTCCGTGGGGGTGTACTCAGTCAGTCCATGAGCACTGCGGAGCTTGGCGGCATGGTCGCTGGCCGCCCATGCCGGCGCCAGGGGTGTCAAGAGTATGCAAGTGGCCAGAAGAACTGCACTCAACGCGCTCATAGACCCTCCTCGTGATTCCATGGGTTTGGTGTGATTTATAATAAGCGAGCTGTTCTCCAAAAGTGAAACCGAAATGTTTCCAGTTGGTCCTTGCCTGGTTGCCATGACCGAAGAGAGAACAAGACCCAATGCTGAAGGTTCTTGACTTGGGACCTCTCAGTAGACTCATGGAGCGATCATTTGATCTTGTCCTAATCCGAGCGATTCCGATTTTTCAGTCCTCGTCCGTCATTCCTGCGAAAGCACGAATTCAGGAAATGGGAGTCACCATGTGGATAACGGGGTTCACCGGCACGACGATGGGTTATCATCGAAATTGCTCAGTGTGGGCCTGTAACCCTTACACTCGCGAGGCATCCATGAAGCTTTTTCTCTTAGTGTTTTCAGTGGCTTGTCTGGTTTTCACAGGCGGACTAGAAGCCCAAACGCAGCGAGTTGTCGATCTGCCGACCCGCCCCGGCGTCACCCAGCGTTTCCTGCTCCTCGGCCCCGCAAACCCGAAGGCGGCCTTGGTGGTCTTTGTAGGCGCCCAAGGGAATCTTGAGCTCACTCGGGATGGAAGATTCAAGGGTGAAGGCGACTCGGGCAATTTTCTCCTTCGGGCCCGCCACACCTTTGTGTCAAGTGGCCTGATGCTTGCCATTGTCGATGCCCCATCGGACCACCAACAACCTTCCTACCTCGCAGGGTTTCGCACTCGTCCCGAGCATGCGGAGGACATCAAGGCCGTCATTGGCTGGCTGAGGAGAGAGACCAAGGTCCCTGTCTGGGTCATCGGGACGTCCGCCGGCACCTTTTCCGCAGCATTCAATGCAATCCGGCTGGGACCCGGCAAAGAAGGACCCGACGGTCTCGTTCTCACTTCGACGATTTTCACCAATGATCCTGGGCTGCCCGGTGTCCCGGACATGCCGCTGAACAAGATCCGGGTCCCGACCCTCATCGTGCATCACAAGCAGGATGGCTGTAAGCACTGTCGGCATGCGGATCTCCCAAAGCTCACCCAGAAGCTCACCTCTGTGCCGCGCAAGGAGGTGCTCACCTTCGAGGGCGGAACGAACGTGGGTGATCCGTGTGAACCACTGGCTTTCCATGGATTCAACGGCATTACGGAAAAGGTGGCCGGCCGTATTGCAGATTGGGTCATCCGGGAGTCTGCCCGCTGATTGAGTTCAGTGCTCTGCTCTTAGAACAGGACCCCAATGGTGGCCTGGGCAACTTCCAGAAGGTGGTATGGGAAGAACCCAACCACGATCATGGCGACGATGAGGCTTCCGGCGAGCAGCCTGGTTCCGGGGGATACCGCGATGGCAGGGGCATCCCCTTGGGGCTCTAGGAGATACGCAGCCCGGATCACCAGCAAGTAGTAGTAGAGGGAGATAACAACATTGACCATGGCGACCAGGACCAGCGCAAGATACCCCTTCTCGATGGCCGCCACGAACACAAGGAACTTCCCAGTGAATCCGATGGTGGGAGGAATGCCCGCGAGACTGAAGAGGGACACCATGAGGGCCAGCGCGAGGAGGGGCGATCGCCTGTGGAGGCCCGCTAGTTGGTCCACCCGCAGGTTTTCCCCGTCCTGGGCAACCTTGACCACCACCAGGAATGCCGTGAACTTCATGACCAATAGTGCCACGGCGTAGAAAACCGCCCCGGCGAATCCATCCCGACTGAGGCTGAGCACTCCGATGAGCACGTAGCCCGCGTGGGCCACGGTGGAGTAACCGAACAATCTCTTGAGATCCTGCTGGGTGATTGCCGCAAGGTTTCCTACTGTCATGGAAGCCACAGACAGACCCACAAGGACATGCACGAGACGGGTGCCGTCCTCTCCCGTGAACGCCACCAGCCGCAGCAGAATGGCGATGGCCGCCACCTTGGACACGGTCGCGATGAAGGCCGTCACCTGGTTGTTGGCTCCCTGATAGACGTCCGCGACCCAAAAGTGAAAAGGGAAGACAGCGAGCTTAAAGAAGAACCCGCCAAATGTGAACAGCAAAGCCGCCAAGACCATGGGCTGGTCCAGCAGCCGAGGAATCCTTGACACCAGATCATCCAGGTAGATGGCGCCGGTCGCTCCGTAGAGGAGGCCGATGCCGAACAGCATGACCGCTGACGCGAAGATCCCCACCAGGAAATACTTGATGCCCGCCTCGACCCCCATGTCCTCCTGGCGTCGGAGCGTTACCAGGACGTAAAGGGAATAACTGGAAAGCTCCAGGGACACATAAATCGTCAGAAGGTGGTTCCCGCTCACCAGGAGCATCATGGCCAGCGTGCACACGAAGAGCAGCAGGAAGAACTCGGGCCGGTTGCGCTCTTTGATGTCCTTGAGTTCACCGCAAATACATATGACAAGAAAAAGGCCAAGGGACAGGATGACCTTGAAGACTTGGGTGAAGAGGTCCAGCCGGTAGGACTTCATGAAGACCGTCCCGTCCTGCCAGACGGCGGCCAGAGAGAGTACGGCCCCCAATGTCGCAAGCCCAAGGGCCGTCAAATGATCCCGTCTCGAGTCCGGCTTCCCTAACATGGCAAGGGCCAGGAGCCATAGTGCTCCGAGAAAGCAGATCATTTCAGGCCCAAACATGATCCATTTCATTCTGGCAATCCACTGACGAAGGGAACCGATGCGGTGGAGATCATGTCGAAGAGCGGCGTGGGATAGAGTCCAAAACACACCAGGACAGCAGCCAGGATCATGCGGGGCACCCCAAGGGAAAAGGGCACATCGGAGAGATGGGCGAACCCTTCGTTTCGTGGCCCGTAGAAGGTCCGCTGCACCACCCGCAGCATGAAGAGGGCGCTGATGATGAGGGCAAGGACCGCCATGACTCCGCGCACCGGATACACCTTGACCGCCGCAATGAACACGACCAGCTCCCCCCAGAAGCTCGCAAGGCCCGGCACCCCCATGCCCGCCAAGGCAGCCAGGATGAAATAGGTCGAGGCCACGGGCATGATGCGGCTCAAGCCACCCAGTTCGTCAATCATCTTGGTGTGGGTCCTGTCATAGATGTAACCCACCGAGGAAAACAGGAGCGCGGTCATGATCCCATGGGCGAACATCTGGAACACCGCCCCGTTCAGCCCATCCACGGTCACGGTGGAGAGCCCCAGCCCCACGATCCCCATGTGGGAGACACTCGAGTAGCCGATGACGTATTTGAGGTCCGTCTGACGCAACCCCACCAGCGCCCCGTACACGATGCCCACCG
>CAZURN010000265.1:0-4616 GCA_964623165.1 uncultured Syntrophobacteraceae bacterium | reverse complement strand
AGATGCATCGGTCTCTCGAGCAAGAGATGACGGATTTGGAGAACAAGATCGCCCGAAGCAAGATGCGGATGAATGAGGTGAAGACAAATAAGGAATATACGGCGATCTTGAAGGAAATCGAGGACCTGAAGAAGGAAATCGGCACGAGGGAGGATGGGACTCTGGAATGCATGGATCGCATTGAGGTGTTGAGCCGTGAGCTCAGGACCCTTGAAGCCGAAGTGGACAAGCGCAAGAAGAAGCTCGAGGAGGACAAGCGGGCCCTGGAAGCTGAAAACGAGCAGTTGAGCGGAAAGCTTGGCCAGATAGAAGCCTTACAGCAAAAGGTCCGGGAGAAAATGGACCCGGAGATACTGAAGCGCTCGGAATCCCTTCTCGAAAAACGGTCTGGCATTGCGGTGGCCCCTGTGGAAAGCGGAGTCTGCAAAGTCTGCAATCTGAATATCCCTCCCCAGAAGTTCATCGAACTCCAGCGCGACGAGACCATTCATCAATGTCCCCACTGCCATCGATTCATCTACTGGCCGGGCCACGAAGGTTACTGCTTCCAGGGAGATGATCTCGAAAATATCTGAACCGTATTTCTTATGTAATATTGAGCCCATAGCTGGAAGCCATCGTCCTTTTTGGGTTCGTGAGAACGGAAGAAAAGGGGTTGCCATTTGGTATCGCCTGTACTATGAAAGTGTCTCTCCGCGCTGAGATTTCCCGGAAAAAGGTCGACTGAGAGAGGTTGGTCATCCATGGCAACGTATGGCATGAAAATCTTTGCCGGCAACAGCAACCGGTTGTTGGCCGAACAGATCTGCGAAGACCTTGAAATGCATTTGGGCAAGGCCCTGGTGTCCAGGTTCAGTGACGGTGAAGTCCGTGTGGAAATCGGCGAAAACGTTCGTGGAGCTGATGTTTTCGTGGTGCAATCCGGTGCGAATCCTGTCAACGATCACTTGATGGAGCTCCTTGTCATGATCGATGCCCTCAAGAGGGCCTCGGCGCGAAGGATCACGGCCGTCATCCCATATTACAGTTATGCAAGACAGGATCGAAAGAACAAACCTCGCGTTCCCATCACAGCCCGTCTCGTGGCCGACCTCATCACCAGGGCCGGTGCCCATCGCATTCTCACCATGGATCTGCACGCGGGGCAAATCCAAGGCTTTTTCGACATACCCGTGGATAATCTCTACGCGTCACCCATTTTGCTCCCCTACATCCGAGAGAGCTTCAACAATGATCTGGTGATCGTCTCTCCCGATGCCGGGGGGGTTGCAAGAGCCAGAGCCTATGCGAGACGGCTCAAAGCGGGTCTTGCCCTGATCGACAAACGGCGTTCCGACGTGAATGCTGCCGAAGCCCTGAACATCATTGGCGAGGTGGAGGGAAAGACGGCCATGGTTCTGGATGACATGGTCGATACCGCCGGCACCCTTGTGGAGGCAACCAAGAGCCTGACCGAAAAAGGCGCCAAGGAAGTCTATGCCTGCGTGACGCATGCGGTATTGTCTGGTCCCGCCCTGGATCGCATAGAGAACAGTCTCCTGAAGAGCCTTGTGGTGACGGACACACTGCCTCTGCGCCCGGAAGTTGCCAAGTGTGCGAAGCTCACGTGCCTGCCCTCCTGCCGGCTTTTTTCCGCTGCCATCAGGAACATTCATAACGAGGACTCCATCAGCACTCTGTTCGAGATTCTTCATTAGAACCACCACAAAGCCTTGAAGCTCCCTTGCCCCCGACTCGGGGGAGAGGGCTGGGGTGAGGGGCACCCAAGGGCGGTTCACCCTCACCATGAGCCTCTCCCTATGGAGAAGGGTCCTCTATTGCCCCCCACAAGCAAGCTTGAATTCATCTATGATCTCGATGATCGGCCTCCCGTGGGGCATATTCTTCTGTACGGTGTGCAATGGGCCATGATCATGTTTCCGGCCCTGATTGTCGTGGCCGCTCTCACCGCCAAGGCCCTCAACATGGGCCCCGGAGAACAGATTCGGTTCTTTCAGTTCATTCTTCTGACTTCCGGTGGGTTTACAGCGGTTCAGAGCCTTCTTGGCCATCGATATCCCGTCTTGGATGGGCCGGCCACCGCGTTGCTCCTCACCGTCATTGTTCTCGCTCCCCAGGGGCTGCAGGCCATTCAAGGTGGGACCATTCTGGGTGGGGTTTTTCTCATTCTACTCGTAGCCACGAGGCAGCTGCGGAGAGTCATCCGGTATGCCACGCCCAATGTGGTCGGCGTCATCCTGATGCTCATCGGGTTCACCCTGTTGCCCCATGTTGCACGATCCATGTCAGGGGTCGGTGCGTCATGTCCCGATGGTTCCGCACCGGTCTTCTTTTTCAGCCTGGCTCTCGTCCTGCTCATGGCTTGTGTCTCGCATTGGCTGAAGCGTTTCTGGAAGACCGTCTCACTTCTGGCTGGCATGCTTCTCGGTACGATCGCCTTCTCATTCTTGCAGGCTACTGACTGGGGCCCCTGGGACAATGCACGCTGGATTTCCATGCCCACCCGGTGGATCCCTTCGTTGCCCGCTTTCGCCTGGCCATCGATCGTGGCTTTTGTCTGTTCCTATGTCGCTGTCCTGGTGAACAGCTTGGGAAGCCTCCATGGAATAGCGAAGATCACCGACGAAAACCGGCTCCCTTCGGCCCTCAACAGGGGAGTGCTGTTGAATGGAATCGGAGGGATATTCGCGGGGCTTTTTGGTGTTGTGGGAACCGTGAGCTACAGCATCAGTCCAGGCGTGGTTCTTGCCAACAGGGTTGCAAGCCGATATGCAACCTTCTGCTGCGGCCTCATCCTGTTGGTCGCCGCGTTTGTCCCCAGGCTTGCGGCCCTTCTCGCGATGGTCCCGGCGCCGGTGGTCGGTGCTGCTTTGTGTGTGGCGATGGGGGCACAGGTGGGGGCGGCCCTCTCTGTGATCACCGAGGATGGAATGGCGGCCAGGGACTATTACGTGGTGGGCGTGCCGCTGCTGGTAGGAACTCTCGTGGGATTTCTGCCCGATGCCCTGTTGTCCGCCCTGCCGTCCGTCTGGAAAGTCTTTCTGGGAAATGGGCTCATCGTGGGCATCTTCCTTTCGCTGGTCCTCGAGCATCTTCTTTTGAGGAAGACCATCACCCATCAGGAGTCTGGCCGGTAGTCTGTTCGAGCGGGACTGTCGCGATCCAGTTTTCGGGATATCATGGAGAGGAAATGGAAAGAGACCAATCTGGCCTGAGCCTTCCCTGTCCCAAGTGCGGAACCCTCGTGAAGGTCTATCGGAACCCCTTGCTCACGGTGGACGTCATCATAAGGATTCCGGGGCGCGGCATAGTCCTCATTGAGCGCAGGAATCCTCCGTTGGGGTGGGCGCTGCCCGGTGGCTTCGTGGATTACGGAGAAACCTTGGAGATGGCGGCCCAGAGAGAGGCGAAGGAGGAGACAGGGTTGGATGTGGAGGATTTGGCCCAGTTCCGGGCCTATTCGGACCCGGCCCGCGATCCCCGCCACCACACGGTGACGGTTGTGTTCACAGGGACTGGCCGCGGGAATCCCAAAGCGGCGGACGATGCAAGAAACCTCGGGCTTTTTGGCTTGGGGAACCTTCCGGATGATCTGGCGTTCGACCATGGGAAGATCCTCGAGGATTACAGGGCGTTTCAGGCCAAGCGGAGTGTCACGTGGACGAGCATCCCATAGCTGGCCGGTATCCCGGAGAGGTGCACCCAGGTCAATCCAATATGAATCGAGAAAGGTCAAGTGATCGATCGGAATGAATCACATCTGTCGAAAGAACAGGCCATCTCCGAGAAGGTATCGCCTGTTGCCGTCAAGAGCTATGACAGGACTGGGCTTTTGAGCGACAAGACCGAGTGGGTCATCAAGGAGCAGCCGGTGACCCTATATCTCAATGGCAGCGAACTGGTGACACTTCTGTGCGCGGGCCATCATCTCGATGAACTGGCCGTTGGGTTTCTCCATGCCGAGGGTTTTCTTGAAACCCTTGGTGATCTGGTGAAGCTCCTTGTGGACGAGGAATCCGGTAAAGTCGAGGTGACGGTGGCCAGCGATTTCTCCCTGGCGAACCACATGTGGCAGAAGCGCACGGTGACCTCTGGATGTGGCAAAGGAAGCCTGTTTTATTTTTCCCTGGATGCCTTGCTGAGCAGACCCGTGGCCAACGGGCTGACCATTCCTGCTCATAGGATACTGGAAAGGGTTGATGATCTGAATCGCCTCTCTGAAATCTATCGGCGCACCCACGGGGTGCACAACACGGCACTTGCCGGCCCGGAACGAGTTGTGCTGTTTCGCGACGATATCGGGCGCCACAACGCCGTGGACATGATCGTCGGCCACTGCCTGTTCAATGGGATTCCCCTGGAAGACAAGTTCCTCATCACCACGGGGCGGCTCACCTCGGAGATCCTCATCAAAGTGGCGAAAGTGGGCCTGCCGGTCATTGTGAGCCGCAACACGGCCACCACCCTTGCCATTGAGTTGGCCAGATCGTTGAACATCACCCTCATCGGGTATGCAAGGGCGGGCAAGTTTGTGGTTTATGCGGGTGAGCACAGAATCGTATAACGAGGCATGATGTCGATCTACTTGGACAATGCGGCCACGAGTCATCCCAAGC
>CAZURN010000264.1:0-4619 GCA_964623165.1 uncultured Syntrophobacteraceae bacterium | reverse complement strand
GCATTGATCTGGACTCGCAGAGATTGTCAACTGCCTGAAGGGGTGTCTTGGTGGCCAAAAAGATCGGGGAACTTCTCATTCAGGAAGGGATCATTGACGAAGAGCAGTTGAACCGGGCTCTTGAGGAACAGCGCCAAAGTGGCGAGCGGGTTGGAGCGGTCCTGATCAAGCTTGGGTTCATGACGGAAGACCGTCTGGTCGATTTCATTGCCAAGCAGTTTCACGTCCCGGCCGTGAACATCACCAAGCTGGCAATACCTAAAGAGATCGTCACGCTCATCCCTTTGGACATTTCGCAGAAGTATCAAGCGATCCCTTTTGGCCTCATGGGGAACACCCTCAACGTGGCCATCGCCGACCCGGGGAACCTCTTCGTCATCGACGATTTGAGGTTCTTGACGCGAAAGAACATTCAGGTCCACGTCTGCTCCGATAATGCCATCAAAAAGGTCATCAGCCAGTTCTTTGCAGGGGACGACAACCTCGACGATGTCCTCGGGATGCTCAAGGAAGAAGTCGATGTCGATCTCATTGAGACCTCAGAGGAGATGGATCTCTCCTTTTTGGAGGATGCGGCGGAGCAAGCCCCAGTTGTCAAGCTGGTGAATCTGATTTTGATGGATGCCATCCGCAAACAGGCGAGCGATATTCACATCGAATCGTATGAAAAGACCATGCGCGTCAGATTCAGGATAGACGGGGTCCTTTACGAAATGATGAGGCCTCCGCTGGCACTCAAGAACGCCATCATTTCACGGCTGAAAATCATGAGTCGACTGGATATTGCTGAGCGTCGACTCCCCCAGGACGGTCGCATAAAGCTCAAGGCAAAGGGCAGGGAGATGGACTTTCGCGTCTCTGTCCTCCCCACCCTTCACGGTGAGAAAGTCGTCCTGCGTCTTCTCGACAAATCCGGACTGCAGCTGGACATGACAAAGCTCGGATTCGAGGAAAGCCAGCACAAGGCATTCCGCGAGGCCATCTATCTTCCCTACGGCATGGTCCTTGTCACGGGTCCCACGGGAAGTGGAAAGACAACCACCCTTTACAGTGCTCTCTCGGAACTTAACAAGATCAGTCTCAATATCTCCACGGCAGAAGATCCCGTTGAATACAACATCCTTGGAATCAATCAGGTGCAAATCCATGATGCCATCGGCCTGAATTTCGCTGCTGCTTTACGATCCTTTCTCAGGCAGGACCCCGACATCATCATGGTCGGCGAAGTACGTGATTTCGAGACCGCCGAAGTTGCCATCAAAGCCGCCCTGACCGGCCACCTGGTTTTGAGCACTCTCCACACGAATGATGCCCCAAGCACCATCGGACGCCTCCTGAACATGGGCGTTGAAGCGTTCCTGGTATCCTCGGCGGTGAACCTCGTTCTCGCCCAAAGGCTGGTTCGCCGAGTGTGCTCCGAATGCCGTTTCGAAGAGGAGAGCCCACCCGAGCTCCTTCTCGACATGGGAGTGAGGGAGGAGGAGATCGGCACATTCGCCTGTTATCGGGGCAGAGGGTGCCCGGTTTGCAACGACACCGGGTATCGGGGGCGCATCGCCCTCTACGAGGTCATGCCCATGCATGAGCAGCTGAGAGAGCTTGTACTCATGGGGGCTTCCACGGCCGAACTCAAACGGGAAGCCATACGGCTGGGCATGCTAACCCTCAGAAGAAGCGGCATCAATAAACTGAAGCTGGGGGTCACCTCGGTGGAAGAAGTGCTGCGTTCATCCGCCAAGGACTAGGCGTCAATTGAGCTTGGAGCGGGCCTGGCGATCCAACTGCAACAAGGGGTCCTCCACACCACAGTCAGGTGGAGAAACGCCCGCTTATGGGGGCCACATTCTATCATGAGACGGCGATACACAACCGTGGATCTGAAGTAAGTCAATCGAGGAGTCAGACATGCCAGTCTACCTTTGGAAAGGAACCGACAGGGCAGGCAAGAAGCAGAAGGGCGAGATTGAAGCCGACAATGCATCGGTCGCTCGGCAGCTGGTGACCAAGAAGGGCATCACGATCTCGAGCTTCAAACAAAAGCCCAAGGACATCAGTGAATACATCAGTTTCCTGGCACCCAAGGTGAAGGAGAGGGACCTGGTGATCTTCGTGAGGCAGTTTGCAACGATGATCGATGCCGGCCTGCCCTTGGTGCAGTGTCTAGAAATCCTTCAGGACCAGCAGAGCAACCCGAGTTTTCGAAAGATCATCAAATACGTCAAGAGGGACGTGGAAGAGGGAGCGACACTGTCGGACGCCTGTCGAAAACATCCCAAAGTGTTCGACGGTCTGTTCGTGAATCTGATCGGTGCCGGTGAAGCGGGCGGTGTCCTGGACGTCATACTCAACAGGCTCGCCACTTACATCGAGAAACTCGCCAGCCTCAAGAAGAAGGTCAAGAGCGCCATGACCTACCCGGGGATTGTCGTGACCATCGCCCTGGTCGTCATTGCAGTGATCCTGATCTACGTGATTCCCGTCTTTGCAGGTCTTTTCAAGGATGCCGGTGCGAAGCTCCCAGCGATGACTCTGTTCGTGATGTCCATGAGCGATTTCGCCACCCGTTATTTCCACTGGATTGTCCTCGGGTTCATTCTGATGGGGGTCGGCATCAAGCAGATCAGAAAGAACCCCAAGGGTCGACTCTACACGGACCGAATCCTGTTGCGTCTGCCGGTTTGTGGAATGCTCATCCGGAAGGTTGCCATTGCACGGTTCACTAGGACCCTTGGCACCATGCTGGGTAGTGGCGTCCCAATTCTTGACGGTCTTGACATCGTCGCCTCCACTGCGGGAAACAAGGTCATCGAGGACGCGATTCGCGAAGCCAGGGACGCTATCTCAGAAGGGCGCCCCGTTGCCGATCCACTTCATGAAACCAAGGTCTTTCCCCCCATGGTTACCCAGATGATCTCTGTGGGCGAGGCGACAGGGGCCTTGGACACCATGCTTGGGAAAATTGCGGACTTCTACGATGAAGAAGTGGACAATGCCGTCGAAGCCCTCACATCGCTACTGGAACCAATGCTCATCGTATTCCTCGGGGTCACGGTAGGAGGACTCCTGGTCGCCATGTACCTGCCCATCTTTCAGATTGCTGATGTCGTCTCCAGAGGGGCCTAGGTACAAAGCGTCGAGTAATTCCGGTGAGGTGTTGTCTTGTTTGTCCTCAGGCAAACATCGTCCATCGTGGGGTGATCTCTTACGGAGGTGCAGCCAGGCTGGTGCAGCATTGCCCCTCGTGCCCGTCGCATATGCCACGGCCACGAGGGGCAATGCCACACTTATGACTCTGCAGGGTGCGATCTCGAAAACAATCTTCATCTTGGCCGGCGACACCCACGAACCAAGAAAGGCCTATTTGCCAGGTAACTTCTTATCAAGGTCCGGCTGGAGAGGACCCAAATGTCCATTCATGAGTCATCTGCAGCATTTCCCATTCATCCGGTGCCGGTTTACCTGGAAATCACAGGACATGGTGACTCAACCAAGCCCCTGAGTCACGATGAACCCTTGAGGCGAAAGCTTCAGGGGTTGCTTCTCTGTCGACTGCTCATGGCGGTCTTCCTTCTTCTCCTCACGCTGGGGGTGCAAAGCCATAGGGAGGCCGATCTCCTGGCTGCGCATCTGCAGCCACTCTACGTGTTTTCCTGTATTCTCTTCTCATTCACCATCCTCGCCAGCTGGGTCCTGAAGTTCGTTCAAAGGCTTAATAGATTCGCCTACTTCCAGTTACTCTTCGACGTCTGGGCCGTGACCTTTCTCATTTTCATTTCGGGGGGCCTCGACAGTTTCTTTTCCTTTCTCTATATGCCCGTGATCATCAGTGCGGCTGTCCTGCTCACCAGGCGCGGCAGCATCCTGATCGCTTCCACGTGCAGTCTCTCCTATGGTCTGCTCCTCGACCTGCAGTATTTCAACTGGATTGCGCCCCTGCAAATCCTGACGCCCAGCGCGTACACAAAGGACAGCGGGTCTTACTTCATGAGCATCCTTCTCAACACGGCTGGCTTTTACCTGGTCGCCTTCCTGAGCGGTTACCTGGCGGAGGAACTGCGCAAGTCTAGCAGTAAGGTCAAGGAACAGGAAAAGGACCTGCAGCAGCTTGAAGTTCTGCACCGAAACATCGTCCACAGCATGAACAGCGGCTTGCTCACGATCAACTCCAACGGGCAGATCCTGTTCTGCAATCGGGCTGCAATGGAAATATTGGCGCTTCCAGTGGAACAGATCGAAGGTCGCCCCTTTGACAAAATCTTTCCCCCACTGGAAGGGTTGCCGTGGCTGCGGGAGGCATCGGCACCCTTCCTCATGACTTCTCCCGGCTTGGAGAGGATGGAGACATCCTACGTGAGGCCGAGCGGAGAGGAGATTTGTCTCGGTTACACCATTTCTCGTCTCCACAAGGGAAGCGGTGAACCGTCCGGTTGGGTGATCATCTTCCAGGATCTGACGCACCTCAAGGCCATGGAGGAGCACCTGAAGCGCATGGAACGGCTGACTTTGGCGGGGACCATTGCGGCGGAGATCGCCCATGAGATCAAGAATCCGCTTGCGGCCATGAGCGGGGCAGTGCAAATGCTCCAGGCCGATGCGCCTCAGGGGTCTCAACATTCCCG